>NZ_LT984803.1:1329582-1655977 GCF_900250115.1 Cupriavidus taiwanensis
CGCTGCCGCGCGTGACCGGATCGACCGCAACCGACTGGCGCGCGGTGGGGCATATTGCCGTGGCCGGCCTGCTGCTGCAGGCGGCTATCTCGGCGGAGTATGGCGCGATCAGGCTCGGCATGCGGCCGGCGTGTCGGCGCTGATCGTCGGCATGCAGCCGATCTGACCGCGCTGATCGCCACGCGCATGGGCGAGCGCATCGGCGCGCGCCAGTGGCTGGGCCTGCTGCTGGGCCTTGCCGGCGTGGCACTGGTGGTGGCCAACAAGCTGGGCACGAGCGGCTTGACGCCGGCCAGCCTCGCGCTGGCTGGCGGCGCGTTGCTCAGCATCACCGTGGGCACGGTCTACCAGCGGCATTTCTGCCCGGTGTTCGACCTGCGCATGGGTTCGGTGATCCAGTTCGCCGCGGCGGCGCTTGCCTGCGTGCCGTTCGTTGCGTTCGAGACGCGGGTGGTGCAGTGGACTGCCGCGATGCTGGGCGCGCTGGCGTGGTCGGTGGTGGCGTTGTCGATCGGCGCGATCTCGCTGCTGTTCCTGCTGATCCGCCAGGGTGCGGCCACCAAGGTGTCCAGCCTGATGTACCTGACGCCGCCCACCACGGCGGTGATGGCCTGGTTGCTGTTCGGCGAGCGCTTCCCGCCACTGGCGGCAGCCGGCATGGTGCTGGCCGCGCTGGGTGTCGCGCTTGTCATCCGTCGCTAGTGGCGCGCGTTCGTATCGCGTAGGCCGCTGGTTCAGAATCTTCGCATTTCGTACTGCTTCGCGTCCTGTCTCCCTCTCGCCCATGAAACCGCAAGCCGAATCGCGCAGTGCCTATCCGTACTTCCAGCCGATCACACGCGTTGGATGGACAACGATGTCTATGGCCACGTTAACAACGTTGTCTACTACAGTTATTTTGACACCGTGGTGAATACCTACCTGATCCGGCAGGGCGTGCTCGATGTCACGTCGGGCGAGACCATCGGCTGGTGATCGAGACGCAGTGCAACTACTTCTCGTCGCTCAGTTTTCCCGAGACCGTGGTCGCGGGTTTACGCGTAGCCAGGCTGGGTACGTCGAGCGTGCGCTATGAGGTGGGCCTGTTCAGCGGCGACAACGAGGTCGCGGCCGCGCAAGGGCATTTCATTCACGTCTATGTCGATCGCGCTACGCGCCGGCCGGTACCGTTGCCGGCGCGTTGCGCGAAGCGCTGCTGCCCTTGGCAGCGGCGGGCGCGTGACGGGCGCACGGGAATAGTACGGGGCAACAGGAGATGAACAAGATGTCCCACGAGAAGCTATTCGGCTCGCAGGAGGCCGTGGACTGCGTGGATCGCGCGATCCTGACGCGGCGTTCGGTGCGGGCCTTCCTCGATACGCCCGTGCCGCGCAGCACCGTGGAAGAGATCCTGGCGGTGGCCAGCCGCGCGCCGTCCGGCACCAATACGCAGCCGTGGCGCGTCTATGTGCTGTCGGGCGAGGCCAAGGCGAAGCTGTGCGCCGACGTGCTGGCCGCCTATGAAGACCCGAGCGCGACAGCAAGTACCGGGAGGAGTACCCGTACTATCCGCGCGAATGGGCCGACCCGTATCTGTCGCGGCGGCGCAAGGTGGGCTGGGACCTGTACGGGCTGCTCGAGATCAGCCGCGAGGACAAGGCGCGCATGCACGAACAGCATGCGCGCAACTTTCGTTTCTTCGATGCGCCGGTGGGCCTCATCTTCACCATCGACCGCATCATGGAGCAGGGCAGCTGGCTCGACTACGGCATGTTCCTGCAAAGCATCATGGTCGCCGCCCGCGCGCGCGGGCTCGATACCTGCCCGCAGGCGGCGTTTGCCCAATTCCACAAGATCATCGCCAGCCACCTGCGGCTGCCGCCAGAAGAAATGGTGGTGTGCGGCATGTCGCTCGGTTTTGCCGATCCGGAGGCCGTCGCAAACCGCCTCACCACGGAACGGGAGCCAGTCAGCGGGTTTGCGCGTTTTCTCTCATAGTGAAATTTGTTTCAGCATGTAACGATGGACGCCGATATCACACAAGACTTTGCGTATTGGCTTCGTCGTTACGAAGGGGTAGCAAGGGGTGAGCCGGACTGCGCTTGGATCGCGCGCACAAGAGTTCGATAGCGTACGTGACGCATCGCGTACTTTTTTCGCAATGCGGAAATGCATGTGAATCGAACTTTAAGGAGCGTCTGTAAGTCTTTAATCTTGCTAACAATTTCTTTATTTCCTACACTAGCGCCATTCCTATGCGCTGAACGAATCATGTTCCGGTCTGATTCCATTTTCTCCAGATTCTTCGGCTCCACACCCTTGTCCGCCGTAGCCGCCGCGGTACTGGTGTCGGTGTCGATGGTCGCGGTGCCCGTGGCCGAAGCGGCCACCAAGGCCGCCTCCACGCAAAAAACAAGCAAAAGCAGGCAAATTCCGCCAAACGGAGAAAAAGACCGCTTCAACGCCTGTTGCCAAGAGCGCGCGCAATGCCAAGGTCGCGAAGAGCGAAGCGGGCTCCGCGCGCAAGGTGGTGGTGCTGAAGAAAGGCAAGCGCCACGTCGTGGTGGCGCAGCGCGCGGCCCCGGTGCGGGCTGCGTTTACGCCTTCCAAGCCGTCGCTGGGCGAGGCCATGGGCCTGCGCGACACCGACGACGCCCTGGCCCTGCGCTCCAGCGCGCGCTGGTGATGGACCAGAACTCCAACGAGGTGCTGTTCCAGAAGAATGCCGGTGCGGTGCTGCCGATTGCATCGATCACCAAGCTCATGACCGCGCTGGTGGTGATGGACTCGCGCCTGCCGATGGACGAGGTGCTGACCATCACGAGGAAGACCGCGACACCGAGAAGCACAGCAGCTCGCGCCTGCGCTTCGGCACGCAGCTGACGCGCCAGGAACTGCTGCTGCTGGCGCTGATGTCGTCCGAGAACCGCGCGGCTTCGGCGCTGGGCCGCCACTATCCGGGCGGCCTGCCGGCCTTTGTGCAGGCCATGAACCGCAAGGCGCGCGAGCTCGGCATGAACGACAGCCATTTCGTCGATTCCAGCGGCCTGTCGAGCAGCAACGTGTCGAGTGCGACCGACCTGGTGCGCATGGTCAATGCCGCGTACCGGAACCCGACCATCCGCGAGTACTCGACCCAGACCGAGCATGAAGTCAACGTGCTGGGCCGCACCCAGCATTACGTCAGCACCAACCGCCTGGTGCGCGGCGGCAACTGGGAGATCGGCCTGCAGAAGACCGGCTTTATCTCCGAGGCCGGCCAGTGCCTGGTGATGCAGGCGCGGTGCACGGGCGCAACGTGGTGATGGTGTTCCTGGATTCGTCCGGCAAGCTGTCGCGCTTTGCCGATGCCAACCGGGTCAAGGACTGGCTCGAGCATTCGCCGTCGTCGCCGCAGCGCGGCTTCCCGTCGTCGCCGAACCTGACGCAGGGGCCGGGCGGCGCGCACGCGGTGCTGGCGTCGCAGCAATCGCGCGGCATCTGAGGCCGCACGCCTGCACATAAAAAACGCGCCGCATTGCGGCGCGTTTTGCTTTGGTGGCGGCAGCGTCAGAGCAGCTTGCCGGGTTCATGATCCCGGCGGGATCGAACACCGCCTTGAGCTCGCGCATCAGCCGCAATTCCAGCGGATCCTTCACCGCCAGGAAGGCATGGCGCTTGAGCTGGCCGATGCCATGTTCGGCGCTGATGCTGCCGCCGTAACGCATCACCTCGTCCAGCACCGCCTCGGTCACGGCATCGCCCCTGGTGGCCGCCCACTCCGTGGGGGCGCCGGCCGGACGCGACAGGTTGTAGTGCAGGTTGCCGTCGCCGAAGTGCCCGAACACGAAGGGCGGATCGCGGCATCGAGCGCGCGCAGCCGGGCCGCCATCGATTCCATGAAGGCCGGGATCTGCTCGATCGGCAGCGACACGTCGTGCTTGAGATGCGGACCGTCGGCGCGCTGCGCTTCCGAGATCTCCTCGCGCAGCTTCCACAGCGCCTGCAGCTGCGCCAGCGATGCCGAGACGGCGGCATCGAGGCACAGCTCGCGCTCCAGCGCCTCGCCGATGACCCGTTCCAGCAGCGCGTTCAGGGCTGCCTCATCGGTGGTATCGGCCAGTTCCACCAGCACATAGCCCGGATAGCGCTGCGCGAACGGTTCCTGCACGCCTTCCGCATGCGCGAGCACCAGGTCCAGGCAATCACCGGTAAAGAACTCGAAGGCCTGCAGGCGTGCGCCGCATTGCTCGAACAGCAGTTCATAGAGCGCCAGCGACTGCGCGGGGGAGGCCACCGCCGCCAGCACCACGCTGCGCGTATCGGTGCGCGGGAACAGGCGCAGCGCCGCCGCGGTGATCACGCCCAGGGTGCCTTCGGAGCCGATCAGCAGCTGCTTCAGGTCATAGCCGGTATTGTCCTTGCGCAGCGTGCGCAGCCCGTGGAAGACCTCGCCGTTGGGCAGGACGGCCTCGACCCCGAGCACCAGCTCGCGCGTCATGCCATAGCGCACCACGTTGACGCCGCCGGCATTGGTGGCCAGGTTGCCGCCGATCTGGCACGAGTCCTCGGCCGCCAGCGACAGCGGCAGCAAGCGGTTGGCGTCCTGGGCGGCACGGCGCAGGTTGCCCAGGATGCAGCCGGCCTCGGCCACCATGGTATTGGCGATGGTGTCGAGCGAGCGCACCGCGTTCATGCGGTCCAGGCTCAGCACCACGTTGTGCGCGTGCGCGTCGGGGTGGCGCCGCCGCACAGGCCGGTATTGCCGCCGCGTGGCACCACCGGCACCGCGGCCTGCTGGCATAGCGCCAGCGCGCGCGCCACCTCGTCGACGCTACGGGGCCGCAGCACCGCCTGGGCCTGGCCGCGGTAGATGCCGCGCCAGTCGGACAGCCATGGCGCGATGTCGTCGGGGTGGGTCAGCGCGGTGTCGGGGCCGAGGGCTTCGGTGAGCCGCTGGGCAAAGGATCCGTTTTGCATGGTGGTGGTGTCGTCTCAGGAAAGGGATGCGGGGCTGGCGGCGTTCGCCGACGTTGCTGCGTCAGCGCGCGTGCGTAGCGACAACCCCAGGCGGTGGGCGGCGCTTTGCAGGTGCGCCACCGCCGCCGCGCGCGCCGCGCCGGCATCGCCGCGGCGGATGGCCGCGACGATGGCCTCGTGTTCGGCATGCACGGTCTCGGCCAGCCCTGGCTGGCGCAGCGTATTGGCACGCGCGGTGGCGACGGCCTGGTGCAGTTGCAGGTTCAGGTACTGCAGCAGCTGGCGGTAGTACGGGTTGTGCGTGGCGGCGGCGATGCCGATATGGAAAGCCGCGTCGAGATCGGCAGCCGGCTGCGGGTCATAGAGCCGGGCCTGCAGGCGCTGCAGCAGCGCCGTCAGCGCGGCCACGTCGTCATCGGTGCGGCGCACCGCGGCCAGCGCCGCGGCGGCGCCTTCCAGGTCGATGCGCAGGTCGTACAGGTCGGCCAGGTCGCCGGCGGCGAGCTCGGGGTCGCGCGGCAGCTGGAAGCCGGCTGCGCCGGTGCGCGAGCGCACCGTGCAGCCAACGCCCTGGCGCGACTCGACCAAGCCCTGCGAGCGCAGGTGCTCGGTGACTTCACGGATCACGGCGGCGCTGACGCCGTATTGCTCGGCCAGCTGCCGGCCGGTCGGCAGGCGGCTGCCAACGGGGTAGGTGCCGCTTTCGATCTCGGCGCGCAGCTGGCGCGTGACCTGTTCGGTCAGGGTGACGGTGCGGGTACGCATGGCTGTCGATTATAAGGTTTTCTGGTTATCTGAAAACATAGGGTAAACGTGGGCGACGCGTCAACGCGAGGCACCAAAGCAAAACGCGCGGACTGCCTTGCAGGCAGCCCGCGCGTTGGCGGCAATGGCTCAGGTGGCGTCAGGCCGCGGCTTCGGTCACATAGCCCATGCCGCGCGAGATCTGCAGGGCGGTGTCCTTCAGGTTCTGCAGCCAGCTGTCCTGCAGCCGGTCGGCCGGCGCCGACAGCGACAGGCCTGCCACCAGCCGGCGCGAGTCGTCGTAGATGCCGGCGGCGATGCAGCGCACCCCCAGTTCCAGCTCTTCGTTGTCGCGGGCATAGCCGTTGGTGCGGACCCAGTTGAGTTCGCGTTCCAGCTTGGCCAGGTCGGTGATCGAAGTGCGCGTGTGGCCGGCCAGCCCGGTGCGGGTGGCGTAATTGCGCACGCGCGCCGATTCGTCGGCGGCCAGGAACAGCTTGCCCACCGAGGTCAGGTGCAGCGGGGCGCGGCCGCCGATGGCGCGCACCACCTGCATGCCCGAGCGCTCGCTGTAGGCGCGCTCGATATAGACGATCTCGTCGCCCTGGCGCACCGACAGGTTGACGGTCTGGCCGGTGACCCGGTGCAGCGCGCGCATTGGCGCCAGCGCCGCGTCACGCACCGACAGGCGCGCCTTGACCAGGTTGCCCAACTCCAGCAGGCGCATGCCGAGTCGGTAGCTGCCGGGGTCGGAGCGGTCGACAAAGCGGCACGCGACCATGTCGTTGAGGATGCGGTGCGCGGTGGAGGGATGCAGGCCGGTGGCCAGCGACAACTCTTTCAGGCTGACCGGATCGGCATGCTGCGCAAGGGCGTCCAGCAGGGTCATCATGCGCTCGATGACCTGGATGGACGTCTTGCCGGGTGACTTGTCTGCGTCGGACATGGTGGAAAACGTAGCAATGTTGCCTTGCGGCATTTTTAAGCGACTGCCCGATTCTATCTCGCATCGTGAAAATTTCAATAGGTGAAATGACATTACGGTAAGAATGCACCCGTGATGCCGCCCCGGCGTGCCGTGCATGGCAACGCATTCATGGCGCCGATGAACGCTTTGTGCGCCACCCGCGGCGCCGAACGCGCATAATTGCGGGGTTTCAGGGTCTGGGAGAAGTCAACAATGCGAGTCGGTCTGTTCCACACCTGCCTGGTGGACCTGATGGGCCCGGAGATCGTTTTTCGGTGCTCAAGCTGCTCGAAGCCGCCGGCTACGAGGTCATGGTGCCCGAGGCGCAGACCTGCTGCGGCCAGCCGGCCTACAACTCGGGGGAGCGCGCGGTGTCGCGCGACCTGGCCGAGAAATTCCTGCGCGAGTTCGAGATGTTCGAGTACATCGTGGTGCCGTCGGGCAGTTGCGGCGGCATGATCCGGCACCACTACGCCGATTTGCTGCGTGACGATCCGGAGCTGAACGGCCGCTACGAGCGCCTGCGCGAACGCGTGTTCGAGCTGACCGACTTCCTCGCCAACGTCGCGCGGATCGAGAGCCTGCCGTCGACTTTCTCGGGCCATGTGACCTACCACGATTCCTGTTCGGGGCTGCGCGAACTGGGGGTCAAGCAGCAGCCGCGCGCGTTGCTGTCGCGCCTGCCCGGCGTGCAGCTGACCGAGATGAAGGACTGCGAGGCCTGCTGTGGTTTCGGCGGCACCTTCTCGGTCAAGTACGGCAATATCTCCACGGCCATCGTCGACGAGAAATGCGCCAATATCCAGGCCACCGGTGCCGATGCCGTGGTGTTGGGCGACCTGGGCTGCATGCTCAATATCGAAGGCCGCCTGCGCCGCACCGGCGACAGCCGCACCCGCGTGCTGCATATCGCGCAGGTGCTGGCGGGCGACGCCTGAGCGCGCCGACACATCAGGAATTCGCCACGATGCAAGTCCACAGCATGGAATTCAAGGCGCGCGCCGGCCAGAAGCTGGCCGACCAGCGCCTGCAGCAGAACCTGAAGAAGCTCTCGACCAAATTCGTCACGGCGCGCGCCGATGCGATCCGCGATATCGATTTCGACGCCACCCGCGAGGCCCTGAAAGAGCGCCGCAACCGCGCGCTGGAAAACCTCGACGTCTGGCTCGCCACGTTTGAAGAGAACGCGACCCGGCGCGGCGCCACCGTGCTGTTCGCCGAAACCACCGCCGACGCCGCCCGGCTGGTCGCCGAAATTGCGCAGAAGCACGGCGTGAAGAAGGTCATCAAGAGCAAGTCGATGGTGACCGAGGAAATGCGCCTGAACCAGGTGCTGGGCGAGATGGGCGTGCAGAGCATCGAGACCGACCTGGGCGAGTACATCCTGCAGATCAACGACTCCGAGCCGCCGTCGCACATCATTGCGCCGGTGGTGCACAAGGACAAGGACGAGATCGCCGACCTGTTCGCGAGGGTCCACCACAAGCCGCGGCTGACCGAGATCCCGGAGATGACGCGCGAGGCGCGCGAAGTGCTGCGCCCGGAATTCCTCAGCGCCGACATGGGCGTCACCGGCGGCAACTTCATCATCGCCGAGACCGGCTCGGTGGCGGTGGTGACCAACGAGGGCAATGAAGGCATGTGCACGGTGATGCCGCGCGTGCATGTCGCGGTGACCGGCATCGAGAAGGTGCTGCCGACACTGGAAGACCTGGCCACGGTGATGCGCCTGCTGCCGCGCTCGGCCACCGGCCAGGCGATTTCCAACTACTTTTCGCTGCTGACCGGGCCGCGCGCCGAGGGCGAGCGCGATGGCCCCGAGCACATGTATTTCGTGCTGGTCGATGGCGGCCGCAGCGGACTGATCGGCGGCGACTTCCAGGAGATGCTGCGCTGCATCCGCTGCGGCGCCTGCATGAACCACTGCCCGGTCTACCAGAAGATCGGCGGCCATGCCTATGGCTGGGTCTATCCCGGCCCGATGGGCAGCGTGCTGACGCCCAGCTACGTTGGCCTGGCCAAGACCGTCGACCTGCCGCAGGCGGCCACCATGTGCGGCGAATGCAATCGCGTCTGCCCGGCGTCGATTCCATTGTCCGACCTGCTGCGCAAGCTGCGCGAAAACAAATGGAACGCGGCCTGCGGCCATGGCAGGAGCGCTTTGCGCTCAAGGCCTGGGGCTACGTGGCGAAGCGGCCTGAACTCTATGCGCTGAGCGCCCGCATCGGTGCCTGGCTGCTGGGCCGCATGGGCGGCAGCAACGGACTGATCGCCCGCCTGCCGCTGGCGGGCAAGGGCTGGACCGAAACCCGCGACATGCCGGCGCCGTCGGGCCGCACGTTCCGCGAACTCTACAAGGAAAGGAGGGCGCGTTCATGAGCGCCAGGAATTCGGAAGCGCTGGCGCGCATGCGCGCCGCGCTGGAGCAGCACATGGCCGGTGCCAAGCCCGCGCAGGAGCTGGTGCGCGAATGGCGCGAAGCCGGCAGCGCGCTGGCCTTGCCGCCGGTCTACGGCCAGGCCATGGAAGAACTGCTGCGCCGGCTGGAGATGGCGGCGGTGTTCGCGCAGGACAGCTGCTCGTTTTCGAGCACCGCGGTCACCGAGCAGCTGGCGCGGTGGCTGGACAAGGCGGCGACGGCCTGAGGCCGCCACGCCTCACGGCGGCGGTGTTCGCAAGCGCCGCCGCGGCTCAACGCTTCATCATCCCGGTCAGCGTCTCCACGAATTCCAGCGACAGCCGCGACAGCGGCTCGGTCTGCACATGGAAGATCTGCACCGAGGCATTGACCTTGGTGCGGATCGGCACGGCGACGATATTGGGCCAGTTCGCACCAAATACCGTCATGGCATCGACCAGCGCGATACCTGCGCCGGCCTGCGCCAGAGCGCGCGCCACATGGGCCTGCTCCACCTGCACCCGCATGTCGGGCTGGTCGCCATCGTTGCCGAACATCTCGTGCACCAGCAGCGCGAACGGCACTTCCGGGCCATAGCCGATCAGGTCTTCGCCGATCAGGTCAGCGGGGCGCACCCATTTGCGCGTGGCGAGCCGGTGTCCCACCGGCACCAGCGCCACGATCTCGTTCTTCACCAGCAGGCGCGCCTCGAGGTTGGGATGCACCAGCGGCATGTTCGATACCGCCAGATCCACCTGTCCCGATAGCAGCGCGCGCAGCATGTTGCCCGGAATCTGCGTGCGCACCACCACCCGCACCGCCGGATGCGCGGCGCGGAAGCTGGCGATCGCGCGCGGCAGCACGGTCTGACCCAGGTTGGGACTGCAGGTGATGCGCAGGCTGCCGGTGCGATTGGCGGCGAGGTCCTCGGCGATCTCGTTGACGCGCTCGATCCCCTCATAGACCGCATTGACTTCGCCCAGCAGCCGCCGCGCTTCCGGGGTGGGGTAGAGCCGCCCCTTGGTGCGCCGGAACAGCTCGAGGCCGAGCCGCTGTTCGGTGTGCGACATCAGCCGGCTGATGGCCGGTTGCGACACATAGAGCAGCTTCGACGCGCCGCTGATCGAGCCGGTCAGCATCACCGCGCGGAACACCTCGATCTGGCGCAGGTTCATTTTCATGGCATTAACCTGATGTTAAGGCATGCGGACATATAAGCATATGACAGTCAATGGCGCCATACCTAAACTGGACTCCATCGAAACACAACACACTGATCTGGAGAGCGGGGACCCCATGGCTGACATTCTTCTCACCTACCTCAACGGCCGGGATATTGCGCGGCTGAAAATGACCGATGCCGAAATCATCGCTGCGGTGGAGCAGGCACTGGTTGCGCAGGGCAACGGCCAGACCGTGATCGAGCCGCGCGTGCACCTGATGCCGGACCCCGCCTTCAACGGGCACTTCAACGTGCTGCGCGGCTATGTGGCGCCATTGGGGCTGGCCGGCGTCAAGGTCGTCGGCGATTTCGTCGACAACTACAAGCTCGGCCTGCCGTCGGAAATGGCCATGCTGAACCTGTTCGACCCGCGCACCGGCATGCCCGTCGCGGTGATCGACGCCACCTTCATCACCGACGCTCGCACCGGCGCACTGACCGCGATCGGCGCGAAGCACCTGGCCCGCCGCGACAGCAAGGTGCTTGGCCATATCGGGGCGCGCGGCACTTCGTACTGGAATGTGCGCCTGCTCGACAGCCTCTATGACTTCGACGAGATCCGCGTGCACTCGCGCCGCCCGGAAAGCCGCAATGCCTTTGCCGCGCGGCTGGAGCGCGACCTCGGCAAGAAAATCGTGGTGACCGAGGACTGGGAATCGTGCGTGCGCGGTGCCGACATCGTGGTCGAGGCATCGCGGCTGGAGCGCCCGGCGCCGATGCTCAAGACCGAGTGGATCAAGCCCGGCGCCTTCGTCGTGCCCTACGGCACCATGAGCGCGGTCGAGCTGTCGCTGACCGACATCATGACGCGGATGGTGGTGGACGACTGGGGCAATGCAAGGGCGGCATGTTCGGCTCGCTGCGCGCGCATGTCGAAGCGGGCAAGCTGTCGGAACAGACGCTCTACGGCGAACTGGGCGAGATCGCCGCCGGCCGCAAGCCGGGTCGCCAGAGCGACGACGAGACCAACCTGTTCTGGCACCGAGGCCTGTCGCTGAGCGACATCGCCCTGGGACACGCCCTGCTGGAGAAGGCCGCCGAGTGCGGCCTGGGCCAGAAGCTGGTGTACGCATGATCGCCAACGCCCGCATGTACGCGGTGGCCCCGCAGGCCGAAGCAGCATGGCGCGCATTGCTGGCGTGCGTGTCCGTGCGTGCGGGCGTGGCGTTGCCCTATGCCAGGCATCCCGCGCCGGCGCCGGTCAGCGCGCTGTGGGCGCGGCCGGACTGCGGCTGCGTGTTCATGTGCGGCTATCCGTACGCGAGCGCGGCGGTGAGGCCGCAGTTGCTGGCGGCGCCGGTGCCGGCCCTGGCGCGCTACGAAGGGCGGCCGGTCTATTTCACGGAGTTCATCGTGCGCGCCGATGCGCCGGCGCAGTCGCTGGCGCAGACCTTTGGCGGGCGCTTGGCATGCATGTTGCCCGAGTCGAACTCGGGCTATAACGCGCCGCGCCACTACTTGATGCGGCTGGCACCGGCAGGGACGCGGGCGCTGTACCGGCCCGCGGCGATGGCGACGCCGACGCCGCGCGAGGTCATCGATGCCGTGCTTGCCGGCGATGCGGAAGCAGGGGTGATCGACAGCTATGTGATGGACCTGCTGCGCCGCTATGACCCGTCGCTTGCCGCGCAACTGAAGACGCTGGCGCTGACGCCGCCGGCCCCGATTCCGGTGCTGATGGCAGCGGCGGGCGCCGATCGGCAGCAATGCATGCGCGTGCGTGGGGCCTTGCTGGGCCTGCATGACGACGCCGCCGGCACCGAGCTGCTGGCCTCGCTGGGGCTGGCGCGTTTCGTTGCGGTGCAGCCTGCCGACTATGCCTGCCTGCCCGCGATGGCGAATGAAGCCGAGCGGGCGAACTTTGCGCTGACCGATGCGGCCGGCGCGGTGGAGGCGCCATCGCCTGATCACTGCCAATTGGGGAAACCGTCATGAAATCCGCTGTGAATGCCGCTATGAATGCCGCTGTAAAGCCCTTCGTGCATCCTGACATCCGGCGCCTTGCCATGCATTGCCTGTTCGCCTGCGCGGCGGCCTGTGCTACGTGGTTCGGTGCGGCGGGGCCGGCCCATGCCCAGCCGCCGGCCTATCCGGCAAAGCCGGTGCGCCTGATCGTGCCGTTTGCCGCGGGCGGGCCGGCTGACGTGCTGGCGCGCGCGGTCGGAGAGGGCCTTGCCAGGGCCATCGGCCAGAGCGTGCTGGTCGAGAACAAGGCCGGCGCGGCCGGCACCATCGGTGTCGACATGGTGGCCAAGGCCGCGCCGGATGGCTACACCGTCGCGCTGGTGCCGGTCGGCAATATCGCGGTGAATCCCACGCTGATGCCTAACCTGCCGTACAAGCCGTCCGACCTGGCGCCGGTGGCGATGCTCGCCACCGCCGAGAACGTGCTGGTGGTCAACGCGGCCACGCCGGTGAGGTCGCTGGCCGAACTGCTCAAGCTCGCCGCGCACAAGCCGGGCGAGCTGAGCTTCGCCTCGCCCGGCGCCGGCAGCCAGGCGCACCTCGCCGGCGAGCTGCTGCAGCTCGATGCCGGCGTCAAGCTGAACCATGTGCCATACAAGGGCGTAAGCCCCGCCATGACCGATGTTGTCGGCGGGCAGGTAACGATGATGTTTGCGCAGCTGTCGGCGGCGCTGCCCTATATCAAGGCTGGCAAGCTGCGCGCCCTCGGCATCGCCAGCGCCAGGCGCTCGACGGTGCTGCCCGAGGTGCCGACGATTGCCGAGCAGGGCTTCCCGAAGTTCGAGGCGGTGTCGTGGTATGCGTTGATGGTGCCGGCGGGTACGCCGCCCGAGGTGGTGCGCAAGCTCAGCCAGCATGCCGACGCGGTGCTGGCCGATGCCGCGCTGAAGGAGAAGCTGGCGACGCTGGGGATGGAAGCGGCGGGCGGCACGCCGCAGCAACTGGCGGCAGCGATCCAGAAGGAAAGCACGCGCTGGGCGGGGGTGATCAAGCAGCGGCGCATCACCATCGATTAGTCGTTTGCCTACTGCGGGTCGGCTCCCCTCTCCCATTTATGGGAGAGGGGCCGGGGCGAGCGAGTGCAACGGCGACAGACTTCACTTCGTTGAGGCGCCGGCCCTCACCCCGACCCTCTCCCGCAAGCGGGAGAGGGAAGTACACAGAGGGAGAGCTTAAGCGCCAATCAGCAAAAAAACGGGGAGCCGAAGCTCCCCGTTTTTTTCGCTGGCGCTATCACCCCAGCAGCAGCGCATCATCATCCAGCTGCTCATGCCGCGTCTGCTCGAACATCTTGAGCAGGTCCGGCACATCCAGCCCCTTGCGCTTGTCGCCCGAGACATCCAGCACCACCTGGCCCTGGTGCAGCATGACCGTGCGCTGGCCGTAGTCGAGCGCCTGGCGCATGCTGTGCGTCACCATCATCGTCGTCAGCTTGCTTTCCTCGACGATGCGCGCGGTCAGCTCCAGCACGAACGCGGCGGTCTTGGGGTCGAGTGCGGCGGTGTGCTCGTCCAGCAGCAGGATGCGCGACGGCTGCAGCGACGCCATCAGCAGGCTCACCGCCTGGCGCTGGCCGCCGGAGAGCAGGCCGATGCGGTCGGTGAGGCGGTTTTCCAGGCCCAGGTTGAGCAGGCGCAGCTTGTCGCGGAACAGCTCGCGCGCGGCGCGGTTCAGCGCCGGGCGGAAGCCGCGGCGGCTGCCGCGGGCCATCGCCAGCGCCATGTTTTCCTCGATCGTCAGCGCTTCGCAGGTGCCGGCCATGGGATCCTGGAACACGCGCGCCACCAGGTGGGCGCGGTCCCAGGCGGGCTTGCGCGTGACGTCGCTGTCATCGATGGTGATGCGTCCCGAGTCGACCATCTGGTCGCCGCTGATCGCATTCAAAAAGGTCGACTTGCCGGCGCCGTTGGAGCCGATCACGGCCACGAACTGGCCGCTCGGAATCTCCAGGCTGAGGCCGCGCAGCGCGCGGGTCTCGATCGGGGTGCCCGGGTTGAAGGTGAGCTTCAGGTCTTGTGCGCGCAGCATCTCAGGCACCTCCGTTCTTGCGGGCAAACAGCTTCTTGCGCGTGGCCGGCAGCACCAGCGCGATCGTTACCAGCGCGGCGGTGACCAGGTTCAGGTCCTGCGCCTTGAGGCCGATGAAGTCGCTGTTCAGTGCCAGTGCGATGAAGAAGCGGTACAGGATGGCGCCCAGCACCACCGCCAGCGTGGTCCAGATCAGCCGGCGTGCCGGCAGGATGGTCTCGCCGATGATCACCGCGGCCAGCCCGATGACGATGGTGCCGATGCCCATCGAGATATCGGAGCCGCCCTGGGTCTGCGCGAACAGCGCGCCGGCCAGCGCCACCAGCGCGTTGGACAGCGCCATGCCGGCCAGCGTGGCGCGGCCGGTGGCGATGCCCTGGGCGCGGGCCATGCGCGGATTGGCGCCGGTGGCGCGCATCGCCAGGCCCAGCTGCGAGCTGAAGAACCAGTCCAGGCCGACCTTGGCGACCACCACCACCACGAACAGCAGCAGCGGACGCAGCACGTAGTCGGGCAGCCACTCCGGCTGCAGCACGGTGAACAGCGTGGGTTCGGTGATCAGCGGCACGTTGGGGCGGCCCATGATGCGCAGGTTGACCGAGTACAGCGCGATCATCATCAGGATACTGGCGAGCAGGTCCATGATCTTGAGGCGCACGTTGAGCCAGCCGGTGATCCAGCCGGCCAGCGCGCCCGCGGCGATGGCCACCAGCGTCGCCAGGAACGGGTCCTGGCCGCCCGCGATCAGCGTCGCGGCCACGGCGCCGCCCAGCGGGAAGCTGCCGTCGACGGTCAGGTCGGGAAAGTTGAGGATGCGGAAGGAAATCAGCACCCCGAGCGCCACCAGGCTGAAGATCAGGCCGATCTCCAGGGCGCCCAGAAGGGAAAAGAGGGACATGGGGGAATCCTGTTGCTGGGGCCGGCGTTTGCCGCCGGTTTCGGGGCGGGTCGGCCGGCACGCCCGGTTAGGGCGCCGGCCGCCTCGCCCTGTTATGTCCGGCCGGCCGGGTAGGCCTGGCCGGCGCATCCGCCGCGCTGCGGCGGCGGCATGGCAGGGCGTGGTTGTGCTTACTTGATGACCGTCTTGGCTTCCTTGACCAGCTCCGGCGACAGCGTGACGCCTTGCTTGGCGGCCGCGCCGGTGTTGACGAACAGCTCCAGGTTGTCGCTGGTCTGCGAGGCAATGGTGCCCGGCTTCTCGCCCTTCAGGATGCGCACCACCACCTTGCCGGTCTGGTGGCCCAGGTCGCCGTAGTTGACGCCCAGTGCCGCCACGGCGCCGCGCTTGACGCTGTCGGTATCGGCCGCGACCAGCGGGATCTTGGATTCGTTGGCGACCTTGACCAGGGCCTCGTACGCCGACACCACGTTGTTGTCGGTGTTGGTGTAGATCACGTCGACCTTGCCGATCAGGCTCTTGGCGGCCGGGCCGATGTCCACGGTGCGCGGTGCGGCGGCTTCCTTGAGCGTCAGGCCTTCCTTGGCCAGCAGCGCGCTCAGTTCCTTGACCACCACCACCGAGTTGGCTTCACCCGGGTTGTAGACCATGCCCACGGTCTTGGCCTTGGGCACTACGCGCTTGATCAGTGCGACCTGCTTGTCCAGCGGCAGCTTGTCCGACACGCCGGTGACATTGGTGCCCGACGCCGACCAGCTCTTGACCAGCTGCGCGGCGACCGGATCGGTCACGCCCGAGTACACCACCGGCACCGTCTTGGTGGCGGCCACCACGGCCTGCGCCGACGGCGTGGCGATGGCGACGATGGCATTGGGGTTGTCGCCGACGAACTTGCGGGCGATCTGCGCCGCGGTGCCGGTGTTGCCCTGGGCACTCTGGTATTCCCACTTCAGGCTCTTGTCGGCGTCATAGCCGGCCGCCTTCAGTTCTGCGCGCACGCCGTCGCGAATGGCGTCCAGCGCGGGATGGTCGACGATCGACAGCACCTTGACGGTCTGGGCCTGCACGGCGCCGCCGTACAGCAGTGCCAGCGCCACGGCGCCGCCCAGGATGGATTTGGATGCTGCGAGACCCTTGGTGGACTGCATTATGTGTGCTCCCCCGAAACTCGGTTCTGGATTGGATACGGCCGCGTATGGTTCGGTCCGCCGTCCTGGACCATGTGCCGCCTGGCGCACGGTGCCGGTCCGGGCGGGCGCGGCGGCTTCCTGCGGCGGGAGGGAGCGTGCGCGGACGCGTCGGATGCGACAGCGATAAGCCTGCGAGGATACCACTTCCCGCGCACGAAATGGACAGTCATCATGCGGATGTGGGGCATTCGATGCTGCGAGACGCCCGCTATCCGCCATCGAGGCGCATTTAATTGCGCAGGAACCGGGATTTGCCTGTGGATTTCCCTGATTGCGGCGGCCGCATCTTCATGCAATTGCGCGCCAGCGCGGCGTCGAGGATTTCCTCGACCCGGCCGGCGCATCGGCCGGGCATAACGCAAGGCCGCGGGCGGCCGGCGGCTTCAGCCGCGCAGCGCCGCGGCGCACTCGCGCACCAGCGCCGGGCCGCGGTAGACCAGGCCGCTGTAGAGCTGCACCAGGCTGGCGCCGGCGTCGGTCTTGGCGCGCGCGTCGGCGCCGCCGAAGATGCCGCCCACGCCGATGATCGGCACCGCGTCGCCGACCACGCCGCGCAGCGCGCGTACCACGCGGGTCGAGGCTTCGAACACCGGGCGCCCGGACAGGCCGCCGGCTTCGTCGGCATGCGGCAGGCCCTTGACCGCTTCGCGCGAGATGGTGGTGTTGGTGGCGATCACGCCGTCGATCTTGTGGCGCACCAGCGCGTCGCCGATATTGCCGATCTGGTCGGCATCGAGATCCGGCGCGATCTTCAGCGCCAGCGGCACATAGCGCTGGTGCTGGTCGGCCAGGCGCTGCTGCGCGGCCTTCAGCGTCGACAGCAGGCTGTCGAGCTCGCTCGCGCCCTGCAGCTGGCGCAGGTTCTTGGTGTTGGGCGACGAGATGTTGACCGTCACATAGCTGGCGTGCGGATAGACGCGCTCCAGGCAGTACAGGTAGTCGTCGTTGGCGCGCTCGATCGGGGTATCGGCGTTCTTGCCGATGTTCAGCCCCAGCACGCCGCCCTCGGCCTTCCAGCGCGACGCCCGCACATTGGCGACGAAGGCATCGACGCCGCCGTTGTTGAAGCCCATGCGGTTGATCAGCGCATCCGCCTGCGGCAGCCGGAACATGCGCGGGCGCGGGTTGCCCGGCTGCGCCCGCGGCGTGACCGTGCCCACCTCGATAAAGCCGAAGCCGAGCGCGGCGAGGCCGTCGATGTAGGCACCGTCCTTGTCCAGCCCGGCGGCCAGCCCGACCGGGTTGGGAAAGCGCACCCCCATGACCGTGCGCGGATCGTCGGCGATGCGGTTGCCGATGCAGCCGCCCAGGCCCATGCGGTGCGCGCGCAGCAGGTTGTTCAGCGTGAAATGGTGGGCGTCCTCGGCATCCATCGAGAACAGGGCGGGACGAAACAGGGGGTAGAGCGCGTTGAGCACGTGGGCAGGCGGCCGGCAGGGCGGCGCGGAAGTCGGGACCAGGGCGGCATTGTAGCGGCTGGCCCGCACGCGAGGGCGGCCGTGGAGGCGGCCCAGGCCGGGCCGAGGCTAAGGCCGGGTGGCGGGCGGCACCGGCGCGGCGGCTTCCGGGGCCTCGGCGGCGACGTCCTCGAACGCATGCCAGTGGTTGCCGGTCAGCACCTGCAGCGGCCGGAAGCGCGCCTTGTACGCCATCTTGCGGCTGTCGGCGATCCAGTAGCCCAGGTACAGGTGCGGCAGGCCCAGCGCATGGGTCTGGCGGATCTGCCACAGGATGTTGTAGGTGCCGTAGCTGGCGTTGCGCTCGAGCGGGTCGTAGAAGGTGTAGACCGACGACAGGCCGTCGTCGAGCACGTCGATCATGCTGACCATGCGCAGGCGCCCGGCCTCGGGCGAGCCGGGCGGATCGCGGAATTCCACCAGGCGCGAGTTGACGCGGCTCTGCAGCAGGAACTGCTCGTACTGGTCGCGGCTGTCCTGGTCCATGCCGCCGCCGGCGTGGCGCATCGACTGGTACAGCAGGTACAGCGAATAGTGCTCCTCGACATAGGTCAGCGGCGCCACCAGCGCCTGCAGGTGCTGGTGGCGATTCCACGCGCGGCGCTGCGAGCGGTCCGGCGTGAACTGGTCGACCAGCACGCGGCACGGCGTGCAGGCGTGGCAATCGTCGCAATACGGCCGGTAGGTGAAGATGCCGCTGCGGCGAAAGCCCGCGCGCACCAGCCGCGAGTAAACGTCGGCGTTGATCAGGTGCGCCGGCGTGGCCACCTGGGAGCGCGCCATGCGGCCATCGAGATAGCTGCAAGCGTAGGGCGCCGTGGCATAGAACTGCAGCGCGGACAGCGGTAGTTCCTTCAGCTTGCTCATGACTCAGGGGGCTCCGGGCGGGACGGCGCGTTTTGCACGGTGGCCCGCAGCGTCAGCGTCGGCACCCGTGCCAGGAATTCAGGCTGCCGGCGCGGCGGGTGTCCCGGCCCAGCGCTCCAGCACCGATTTGTCGAACCGCCACGGACTGATCGCCGGCTGTGCCGTTGCCGCGCGCACATGGGCCACGAAGTCGGCGCGGGGGATGGGGCGCGCACCCAGCGAGGCCAGGTGGTCGGTTTCCTGCTGGCAGTCTATCATCGCCACGCCGTGGTTGCCGAGGAACGCGCACAGCGCCGCCAGCGCGATCTTGGACGCGTCGGTGCGGTGCGCAAACATCGATTCGCCAAAGAACATCCGCCCCAGCGCCACGCCATACAGGCCGCCGACGCGCTCGCCGCGGTACCAGCTTTCGACCGAGTGGGCCAGGCCGTTGCGGTGCAGGGTGCCGTATGCGGCGATGATGGCGTCGGTGATCCAGGTGCCGTCCTGGCCCTCGCGCGGCGTGGTCGCGCAGGCGCGCATCACCGCCAGGAAGTCGTGGTCGACGCGGATTTCCCAGTCGGCATCGCGCAGCACGCGCCGCAGCGTCTTGCGCAGGTTGGCCGAGACGCGCAACGCCGGCGGCGGCAGCACCATGCGAGGATCGGTGCTCCACCACAGCACCGGCTGGCCGCTCGAATACCACGGGAAGATGCCCTGGCGATAGGCCAGCAGCAGCCGCTGCGGCGACAGCTCGCGGCTGGCGGCAAGCAGCCCGGGAGCCTCGGAATCAGGTCCGAGTGCGTGCTCGACCGGGGGAAACGGATCTTGCGGGTCCAGCCAGGAAATCATGCGGCTGCGCCGGAGGGCGGTGTGCGGCAGGCCCGCCGCTCAGGGCGTGACCGTGGCCCGGCTGGTCAGCGGGCGCATGGGCTTGTCGATGTCCAGGCTGTGCAGCCGGAAGCTGCCATCCTGCAGCCGGCCGGCGGCGCGGTCGGCAAAGAAGCAGCGCAGGGTATGGATCACGGTGGGGAAGGCCAGTTCATCCCAGGGCACATCGGCCTCTGCCACCAGCTTCACTTCCAGGCTCTCCTCGCCGGGCGCGACGTCCAGGTCATCCAGCGTGGCGAGGTAGAACAGGTGCACCTGGTGCACATGCGGCACGTTCAGGATCGAGAACAGCTCGCCCACCTGCACGCGCGCGCCGGCTTCTTCCAGGGTTTCGCGCGAGGCCGCCTGGGCGGTGGTCTCGCCGATCTCCATGAAGCCCGCCGGCAGGGTCCAGAAGCCGTAGCGCGGCTCGATCGCGCGCTTGCACAGCAGGACCTTGTCTTCCCAGACCGGGATGGTGCCGACCACGTTGCGGGGATTGACGTAGTGGATGGTGCCGCAGTTGTCGCAAACACTGCGCGGGCGGTTGTCGCCGTCAGGCACGCGCAATACGACCGCATGACCACAGTTCGAGCAGAATTTCATGAGGGGCGTCCGGGAGAATGGCGAAAGTGTATCACCCCCGCGCAGCGCACCGGCGGGCCGGAGGAGCGGTGGTGCACCATGGCTCGGCAGGCCGCAAAGGCACGGCCGCGGCGCCGGCTGGCGGCACAAAACAAAAAACCCGCCAGGGGCGGGTTGGTCTGCTGCGACGGCGTCACAGATGCGCATCTGTGCGGTTGGTTGCGGGGGCAGGACTTGAACCTGCGACCTTCGGGTTATGAGCCCGACGAGCTGCCAACTGCTCCACCCCGCGTCCGTCGAAGAAAAGATTATATGGCATCCGGTTGCGCATTGCAACACCTGTTTAACAAAACCTGTCGGCGCTGCGTATTGCCCGTGCCATAACGATTAGATCGCCGCGGCGGGGCGGAGGTTCAGCGGCCCCCCGGGATATCGCTTGTGCGCTGCCACAGCGCGGCCTCGAACTCGAAGCTGTCGCGCTGCTGCAGGTCGTCGCGCTGCCAGATCACGCGGTCGCGGCGCACGGTCAGCATCCACGTGGTCGTGGCGAGCGGTGTCGGGTGCGAGAACGCGCGCGGCGTCAGCACCGCGCCGCAGGGACCGTGCTGCGGATCGCGCACGGAGGTGTAGCGGATCATGCCGAGGCCGGCTTCGCGCGCGACCCGCCCGAATGCCTGGCAGGGCTGGTGGTTGTCCGGATCGGTCCAGGCGGCGCGATCCCGGTCGAACGGCGGCTGGTCCAGCGCCACCCCGGAGGTCTCGACACGCACTTCGAACAGCGTCTGCGCGCGCGCGTCGATGCGGGGCAGCGCCGGGCTGTCGTTGAGGAAACGCCAGCGCCAGTAGCCGAGTTCGGCACAGGCGGTGCGGATCTCGTTGGCGCCATAGAACACGCCCGGATCCTGGCTGGCGCGGAAGCGCGAGCCCCAGGGCGAGGGTGGATAGCGGAACGGCGTGAACAACAGGTAGTGCAGATGGCGTGCCTCGACCGGCACGACCGGTTTGCCGGCGTCGAGCACCGCTTCCAGGACCGCCTGTTCCTCCAGGCTGTCAACCAGCGGCATGGTGGAGACCACATGCTGGGCTTCCACCGCACGCCACAGCGTGAGCGCGAACTGCCGGCGCTCAGATGCGACCGCGGGTGGCGTCCAGGTAGTGAACGACACGGACCAGACCTTCGGTGGTGCGGATCAGCTCGAGCGGCTTGCCGCCCAGCGCGAGGTTGTCGTGGGTGAGCCACAGCCTGGCCTGGTCGCCGTGGCCGAGGATGGCGTCGAGCGAGCGGAACAGGCGCACGAACAGGACGCCGAATTCCCACTCCTTGCGGTGCGCGTCGAGCACATAGCCACCCGATGCCATGCGCGAGACCGAGGCCGTGCTGATGCCCAGCACGCTTGCCACCATGGCCTGGCTGATGCCCAGGAAGCCGGCGGCGCGCATGACCGCCTTGGTCAGCGTGGTGCCGGGGTCGGGGCCGCCGGCGGGATCGGTTTCCGGAATCCGCCTCGATTGCATCGCCTATGCTCCTGTTTCTTCAGAAATATTATAGGCGATGAATTTCAGAAGGGAAGAGGCTGCACAACGGTTCACGCCTATGACTCGGCGCGCGCCAGGTGCGCGGGACGCGCTCAATAGGTTTCGATATGCAGCCGGCCTTCTGCCTTCATGGTGGTTTCCAGCGCCTTCCAGTTAAGACCGGCGCTGGCGCAGACCGTTTCAAATGCGGCCAGCACGCCTTCCTCCATGCCTTTCAGGCCGCAGATATAGACATGGCCGTTGGCGTCGCCGAGCAGCGCGGCGACGCTGCCCCCGGCTTCGCGGATCGCGTCCTGGACATAGCGGCGCGGCGTGGCCGGGTCGCGCGAGAAGGCGAAATGGATCTCGAGGAAATCCCGGGGCAGCTTCAGCAACGGTCCGAAGTAGGGCAGTTCGGCGGCATTGCGCGCGCCGAAGAACAGCAGCCGGCGCCCGCTGAATTGCGCCAGGTTGCGGCGCATGCGCTCGGTCATGGCGCGCATCGGTGCCGATCCCGTGCCGGTGCAGATCATCATCACGCTGGCCTCGGCGTGGTTGGGCATCAGGAAGGTCGAGCCGAACGGGCCCACCACCTGGACCGTGTCGCCCTTGGCCAGGTCGCACAGGTAGTTGGACGCCACCCCCCGCACCGGCTTGCCGTCGTGGTCCTGCTCGACCCGCTTGACCGTCAGCGCCAGGTTGTTATAGCCCGGGCGCTCGCCGTCGCGCGGGCTCGCGACCGAATACATGCGGATGTAGTGGGGCTTGCCCGCGGCATCCGTGCCCGGCGGGACGATGCCGATCGACTGGCCTTCCAGGATCGGGAAGAAGTGAGTGCCGAGATCCAGCACGATATGGTGGATGTCGCTCGAGGCATCCGCGGCGGTGAGCCGGTAGTTGCCGGCCACGGTGGCGCTCACGGGCGCGCGCACGCCGTGCAGGTTCACATAGGGATGGGCGGCCGACCACGGCGCGCGCGGCGACGTATGGCGGCTGATCTCGACCGACTGGATCGCGGCGTCGCCGGCTGCGGTCGTGCCGCCGCCGGCGGTGGCCGGCGCGGCTTCGTCCGCGCGCTCCAGGTCCGGCAACGGCAACTCGGCCGGCAACTCGTCCCACAGCAGCTGCGCCTCGATCGGATAGGCCTGGCCGCGCAGCATGGTGCGCCAGTTGTCGATGGCGCCGGTCGGGCATGGCGACAGGCAGGCGTTGCAGCCGTTGCAGACGTCGGCCCGGACCACGTAGTTGCGGTCGTCATGGGTGATGGCGTCGATCGGGCAGGTGTCTTCGCAGGTGTTGCAGCGAATGCAGATTTCCGGATCGATCAGGTGCTGCTTGATGATGTCGGGGGCGCCCATGGCAATCTGGTGGGTTCGGGTTCAGTTGAAGCGCACGTACGCGAAATCCATCGGCTGGCGGTTGATGCCCACCGCCGGCGGGGCGATCCAGTTGGCATACTTGCCGGGCTCGGTGACGCGGCCCATCAGCGAGGCGACGAAGGCGCGGTCTGCGTCGGTCGCCAGCCAGTCGCGCTCGTTGGCCTGCCATTCGGCTTCCGCTATCAGCCTGCCGTCGGGCGCGACCCTGACGTTGGCGAGCGTGCCGATCCTGCGGTTGAAGGCCTTGTGCGGCACCGTCAGCCGGAAGGCGATGCCGGCCTTCTCGATCACCTTGTTCCAGCGCGCCACGCCGCCCATGCTGTCCTTGATGTAGTCATCGCGCAGCACTTCGTTGAGCGCGTTGAGCATCGGCACCTCGCGCTCGCCGAGGCGGCCGTCGCGCACTTCGAGCACGCGGTAGACCTCGCCCTTGAGCATATGGTCGTCGGCGCGCTTGCCTTCCTCGAAGCGTCCCTTCAGGCCCGCGCTGTAGAAGGTGGCCGCGTTCGATGACTGGTCGGCGCCGAACAGGTCGATGGTGACGCTGTAATGGAAATTCAGGTAGCGCTGGATGGTCGGCAGGTCGATCACGCCGGCGGCGCGCACCTCGGCCGGGTCTTCGATGCCGCGCTCGCGCATGACCTCGCAGGTGCGCTGGATCACGCGCGCGACGCCGGATTCGCCGACGAACATGTGGTGCGCTTCCTCGGTCAGCATGAAGCGCGTGGTGCGCGCCAGCGGGTCGAAGCCGGACTCGGCCAGCGCGCACAGCTGGAACTTGCCGTCGCGGTCGGTGAAGTAGGTGAACATGAAGAACGACAGCCAGTCCGGCGTGCGCTCGTTGAAGGCGCCGAGGATGCGCGGGTTGTCCTGGTCGCCGGAGCGGCGTTCCAGCAGCGCCTCGGCTTCCTCGCGGCCGTCGCGGCCGAAGTAGCGGTGCAGCAGGTAGACCATCGCCCACAGGTGGCGGCCTTCCTCCACATTGACCTGGAACAGGTTGCGCAGGTCGTACAGGCTCGGTGCGGTCAGGCCGAGGTGGCGCTGCTGCTCGACCGAGGCGGGCTCGGTGTCGCCCTGGGTCACGATGATGCGGCGCAGGTTGGCGCGGTGCTCGCCCGGCACTTCCTGCCAGGCGGCCTCGCCCTTGTGCTCGCCGAAGTGGATGCGGCGCTCGGGATCGGCCGGCTGCAGGAAGATGCCCCAGCGGTAGTCGGGCATCCTGACATGGTCGAAATGCGCCCAGCCCGATGGATCGACCGACACCGCGGTGCGCAGGTACACCTCGAAGTCGTGCGAGCCCTCGGGCCCCATGTCGCGCCACCAGTCGAGGAAGGCCGGTTGCCAGTGTTCCAGCGCGCGTTGCAGCGCGCGGTCGTCGGACAGGTTGACGTTGTTGGGAATCTTCTGGCTGTAGTCGATGCTCACGGGCTGTCTCCTGTGTGGTCCGGCGGGCGCGCTAGACGCGGTCCCAGTCGAAGCGGGCCTTGTTGCCGCTGCCGAAGACCTTCAGCGCGCCGTTCTCGCCGACGGCGTTGGGGCGCTGGAAGATCCAGTTCTGCCAGGCGGTGAGCCGGCCGAAGATGCGGGTCTCCATGGTCTCGGCGCCGCCGAAGCGCAGGTTGGCTTCCATCCCGGTCAGCGCATCGGGCGACAGGCTGGCGCGTTCCTCCAGCGCGATGCGGATCTCGTCTTCCCAGTCGATATCGTCCGGTGCCGCGGTGATCAGGCCGAGCGAATCGGCGCTGAGCGCGTCCAGCGGCGCGCCGATGTGGTCGCGCACCGGGCCCAGCGCGGCCTCGTCGCCATAGAAGCGCGCGGCCAGCCGGGTCTGGCCGTTGGGCATGGGATAGTGGCCGAAGTTGAGCGGCGAGACGAACACGCGCGGCGCGTCGTCGGGCGCGTCGGGCAGGTGCAGCATGTAGCTGCGGTCGGCGGCCAGCGCCAGCTCCAGCAGCGTGCCGGCAAAGCAGGAATCGGGCTCGATCAGCGCGATCAGACTGCGCGACGACACGTCCAGCCGCGCCAGCGTGCGGCGCAGCATGCCCAGGGTTTCGCGCACGAACCAGTGGCCGGCGTGCGCCTGCAGCAGCGCGTCGGCCGCCATCACCGCGGCCGGGTCGCCATCGGTCTTCAGCACCCAGATGCCGATGTCGAGATGGTTGGTGCGCAGCGTCAGGATGGCGTCGTCGAGTTCGCGCGCCATCTTCAGCGGCCACCATTGCGCGCCCGCGGCGACCACGCCGGCAAGGTCGGCGGGCTGGTGCTTGTCGGGACCGAACACGGTCAGCGTGGCCTTGCGCGCGGCGGCATCGAGATGCACGCGCACGGTCTCGTAGCGATAGCCGTCCGGCTCGACGGTGCGCGACAGCGGCGTCAGCGTGATGCCGTGGTGGCCCTGCGGACGGTCGCTGGTGGCCGCCAGCGCCGCGGCGCGCTCGGCCACGTATTCGGCAAAGCGCGCCGGCTTGACCACTTCGTCGACCAGTTTCCAGTCCCTGGCGCGCTGGCCGCGCACGCCTTCGGTGGTGGTGCAGAAGATGTCGGCGTGGTCGCGGCGCACATGGCGCTTGTCGGTCACGCGCGTGAGGCCGCCGGTGCCCGGCAGCACCCCCAGCAGCGGCACCTCGGGCAGGCTCACCGCGGACGAGCGGTCGTCCACCAGCACGATCTCGTCGCACGCCAGCGCCAGCTCATAGCCGCCGCCGGCGGTAGTGCCGTTGCAGGCGGCGATGAATTTCAGCCCCGAGTGCCGGCTGGCGTCCTCGATGGCATTGCGGGTCTCGTTGGTGAACTTGCAGAAGTTGACCTTCCACGCGTGCGATGACTGCCCCAGCATGAAGATGTTGGCGCCCGAGCAGAAGATGCGCTCGCGCGCGCTGGTCAGCACCACGGTGCGGACCTCGGGATGCTCGAAGCGGATGCGCTGCAGCGCGTCGTGCAGTTCGATGTCGACACCGAGGTCGTAGGAATTGAGCTTGAGCGCATAGCCCGGGCGCAGGCCGCCTTCCTCATCGACATCCAGCGCCAGCGTGGCGATGGGGCCGTTGAAGCTCATCTTCCAGTGGCGGTACTGGTCGGGATGGCGCTCGAACGTGACCGGCGCGGGCGCGTCTGCCTGGCCAGGGTGATGCGGGGCGATTGCCGGCGTGGACATGGCTGTCTCCTGAGTGCACTATAGTGCCTTGCGGCTTTTGATGAAATATAGTGCATGGAGACGGGCGGTGCAACGTCTTTGTCGGCGCCCGCCGGGCGGCTCAGGCGCCCGCGGCCTGCAGCTGGGCGCGCAGTTGCTGCAGCGAGGTGGCGGCGTCCTGCCCGCTGGTGTCGATCGAGAGGTCGGCGCGGTCATACAGCGGCGCGCGCGCTTCGAGGATGCGGCGCAGGTCGGCCATGGCCTCGCGGTTGCCTTCCATCGGCCGCATGTCGCCCTGGGCCACCACGCGCGCCATGTGCTCTTCGGGCGAGGTGCGCACCCAGATGGTGTAGCACTGCGCCAGCAGCAGGTTGAAGGTGGCCGGTTCCGACACCAGGCTGCCAGGGGTGGCCAGCACCATGCGGTCATGTTCGCGCAGGGTCCGCTCCAGTGCACGCATTTCATAGCGGCGATAGGCGGCCTGCCCGTACAGGGAATGGATCTCGGACAGGCTGGCACCCGCTTCCTGCTCGATCACGGCATTCAGTTCGACGAAGGGCACGTCGCGCACGGCGGCGAGCGCGCGCCCCAGCGTCGACTTGCCGGCGCCGCGCAGGCCGATCAGCGCGATGCGGCGGTGGCGCGCATCGCCGGACTGCTCCGGCGCCAGGGCATGGCGGCAGGCTTCGCGCACGCGCGCGAGCTCGCCGGCCGGCAGTTGCGCCAGCCACTGCACCATCTGCGCGAACTCGGACGCCTGCTGGCCGTTGAGGCTGTCCACCTCGGCCAGCACCACCGGCAGCGGCACATCGAGCGCGCGCGCCACCTGCCGCAGCAGCAGCACCGAGGCATTGCCGGTGCCGGTTTCCAGGTTGGCCAGATAGCGTTCGGACACGGCCGCGCCGCGCGCCAGGTCCTTGCGCGACATGCCGCGCGAGGCCCGCAGCGAACGGATGCGCTCGCCCAGCTGGGTCAGGTAAGGGTCGCGTTCGGCGTTGGCGGCGGGCGCGGCGGGGGTGTCGGCCTCGGCGGCGTTCGCGGCTGGCAGCGGTGCGGAATCGCGGCGCATGGTGTCGGTCGGGGTTGGTGCGGCCAAAGGAAGGCACGGGAAAACAGCAGGGGCGCATTATACGTTCAGCGGGTCGCGCCAAGTGGTGCCGGAGGCGGCTGCCACCGCGGACCCTGTTCTATAGTGCATTCCCTTGGTTGCATAATAGTTGATGTGAAATAAAATGCATCAACAAGCGGATCCCGGCTGCGTTCCGGCCGGTCCCCATGACAGCGACTGGCCTGGCGCCGGCGCGCGCCCGCCAGACTCTGGTCGGGCCGCGGCGCGCGCCAGCGAGGAGTGCAGAGATGACGCCCCCCAACCTTGCCGCGGCCGCGGCCGGCAGCGCCGCGGCCATTGCGGCGCTGCCCACACGCTATAACGCCGCCGACGACCTGCTGTCGCGCAACCTGGCGGCCGGCCGCGGCGGCAAGACCGCTTATCGCGACGACACCGCCGCGCTGACCTACGCCGAACTCGATGACCGGGCCCGCCGCTTCGCCGGCGCACTGCGCGCGGCGGGCTTGCGCCAGGAAGAGCGCCTGTTGCTGTGCGCGCTGGATACGGTCGATTTTCCGGTGGTGTTTCTGGGCTGCCTGCTGGCGGGCGTGGTGCCGGTGGCGGTCAACACCCTGCTGACCGCGGACGACTACGCCTACATGCTGGAACACAGCGGCGCGCGCGCGGTGGTGGTGTCCGAGCCGCTGCTGCCGGTGATGCAGGCCGCGCTCGACCAGGGCGGACTGTCGCCGACCGTGATCCAGGCCGCGCCGCACGCCGGCACCGCGCCGTCCTGCAGCGTTGGCGCGATGCTGGCGCGCACGCGCGCGCCGGCGCCGACGGCCAGCACCGGGCCCGACGACATGGCGTTCTGGCTGTACTCGTCCGGCTCGACCGGACGGCCCAAGGGCACCGTGCATACCCACGCCAACCTGTTCCACACCGCCGATCTTTATGCGCGGCAAGTGCTGGGCATCCGCGAGGACGACGTGGTGTTCTCCGCCGCCAAGCTGTTCTTTGCCTATGGGCTCGGCAACGCGCTGACCTTCCCGATGTCGGTCGGCGCCACCACCGTGCTGATGGCCGAACGGCCGACGCCGGCGGCCGTGTTCAAACGCCTGCGCGAGCAGCAGCCGACGGTGTTCTGCGGCGTGCCGACGCTGTTCGCAGGCATGCTGGCCGCGCCCGAGCTGCCGCCGCGCGCCGAGATGGCCCTGCGCATATGCACCTCCGCCGGCGAGGCGCTGCCGCGCGATATCGGCGAGCGCTTCCGCGCGCATTTCGGCTGCGACATCCTGGACGGCATCGGCTCCACCGAGATGCTGCATATCTTCCTGTCGAACCGGCCCGGCGCGGTGCGCTACGGCACCACCGGCGTGCCGGTGCCCGGCTACGAAATCAGGCTGCTCGACGAGCAAGGCGAGCCGTGCGCCGCGGGCGAGATCGGCGACCTCTACATCAAGGGCCCGAGCGCCGCGCTGATGTACTGGTGCAACCGCGACAAGAGCCGCGAGACTTTTGTCGGCGCGTGGACCCGCAGCGGCGACAAGTACCTGTGCGATGCCGACGGCTACTACACCTATGCCGGGCGCAGCGACGACATGCTCAAGGTCGGCGGCATCTACGTCTCGCCGTTCGAGGTCGAGGCCGCGCTGGCGCAGCATCCGGCCGTGCTGGAAGCGGCGGTGATCGGCGTCACCGATGCCGACGAACTGGTCAAGCCCAAGGCCTTCGTGGTGCTGCGCCCCGGCCAGCAATGGCACGACGGCATGGCGGCGGAATTGCAGGCCTTTATCAAGTCGCGCCTGGCGCCGTACAAGTATCCGCGCCAGATCGAGTGCGTGGCGGAGCTGCCCAAGACCGCGACCGGCAAGATCCAGCGCTTTCGCCTGCGGCAGCGCGAGCAGGCCGCACGCGACTGATTTTTTTTAACCGATGCAAGCAGACAAGGTGTCCATGCCCAGCAGCCTGGTCGAGATCCCGTTCGACAACCGCCGTATCCAGATCGAGTACCAGTGGCTGCGCCCGGAACGCGCGCAGCGCCCGCTGGTGGTGTTCCTGCACGAGGGCCTCGGCTCGATCAGCATGTGGCGCGACTTTCCGCTGGACTTGTGCGAGGCCGGCGATTACCGCGGGCTGGTGTTTTCCCGCTACGGCTACGGCCGCTCCACGCCGCGGCCGCACGAGGAGAAGTGGCGCCCCGATTTCATGCACCGGCAGGCGCGCGAGGCGCTGCCGGCGCTGTTCGATGCGCTCGGGATCGGACCCGGGCGCGCGCATGGCATACCCTGGCTGCTCGGCCACAGCGATGGCGCTTCGATCGCGCTGATTCATGCGGCCAGCTTTCCGCGCGCGGTGGCGGGCATCACCGTGCTGGCGCCGCATATCGTGGTCGAAGACCTGTCGGTGCGCAGCATCGCGGCGACGCGCCAGGCCTACCTGGAAACCGACCTGCGCGAGCGGCTGGCGCGCCACCATGCGGATGTCGATTCCGCGTTCTGGGGCTGGAACGATATCTGGCTCGACCCTGAATTCCGCCGCTGGGACCTGCGGCCTCTGCTGTCAAGCATCCAGTGCCCGGTGCTGGCGGTGCAGGGCGAGGACGACGAGTACGGCACCATGGCGCAGATCGAGGGTATCCATCGATATGCCCCCCACACCACCTTGCTTAAACTCGCGCGATGCGGACATTCGCCCCATCGCGACCAAAAAGATCCGTTGACGCTGGCCGCGGTTCGGCATATAAACGCATATACTTCAAACCTAAAATAATTCGGCTTCCCGCCGATTGCGCAGGGGTCCCGGTGCCGGATGCGGCGGCGGCCCGTGGCAAGGGCAGGGGTGACCGGCAACGGTCCAGCGAGCCAACCGGCTTGACCACCAGGAGACAACATGCGTCGCTTCCCATCGCGCAGGCTTGCGCCTGCCTGCCTTGCCGCCGCCGCCGTCTTTGCCATGGCCGGCGCTTCCGCGCAGACCGCGGCACCCGCGGCCGGCGCCCCCGCCGGTGGCAAGATCAAGGTTGGCTTCATGCTGCCGTACACCGGCACCTACGCCGCGCTGGGCAACGCCATCGAAAACGGCTTCCGCATGTACGTGCAGCAGCAGGGCGGCAAGCTGGGCGGGCGCGAGATCGAATACTTCAAGGTCGACGACGAGTCCGATCCGGCCAAGGCGCCGGAGAATGCCACCAAGCTGGTCAAGCGCGACCAGGTCGACGTGGTGGTCGGCACCGTGCATTCCGGCGTGCAGATGGGCATCGTCAAGGTGGCCAAGGAAAACAATACCCTGCTGATCATTCCCAACGCCGGCGTCGACGAGGCCACCGGGCCGCTGTGCGGGCCCAATATCTTCCGCACCTCATTCTCGAACTGGCAGCCGGGCTATGCCATGGGCCAGGTGCTGGGCGAGCGCGGCCTGAAGAAGGTGGTGACGCTGACCTGGAAATACGCCGCCGGCGAACAGTCGGTCAAGGGCTTCAAGGAAGCGTTCGAAGCCAAGGGCGGCAAGGTGGTGAAGGAGCTGAGCCTGCCGTTCCCCAATGTCGAGTTCCAGGCGCTGATCACGGAAGTGGCGTCGCTCAAGCCCGATGCCGTGTTCGTGTTCTTTGCCGGCGGCGGCGCGGTCAAGTTCGTCAAGGACTGGGCCGCGGCCGGGCTGAAGGACAAGATCCCGCTGTATGGCTCGGGCTTCCTGACCGACGGCACGCTCGAGGCGCAGGGCAACGCCGCCCAGGGTCTGGAGACCACGCTGCATTACGCCGACGGCCTGTCCAACGCGCGCGACAAGAACTTCCGCCTGGACTACGCCAAGACCTACAAGCTGCAGCCCGACGTGTACGCGGTGCAGGGCTACGATGCCGCCCAGCTGCTGGCGGCCGGCGCGACCGCGGTGAAGGGCGACATGACGCGCAAGGCCGATCTGTACAAGGCCATGGGCGGCGCCAGGATCGACAGCCCGCGCGGGACCTTCACGCTGTCCAGGGCGCACAACCCGGTGCAGGATTTCTACCTGCGCAAGGTGGACGGGCGCGAGAACAAGGTCAGCTCCGTGGCGGTGAAGGCGCTGGCTGACCCGGCGCGCGGGTGTCGGCTGTAGGCGCTTTAACACCCGCGTGTTTGCTCCCCTCTCCCGCTTGCGGGAGAGGGGCCGGGGAGAGGGCAAGAGTCTCCACGGAGCGAAAGCCTTTGCGCACAGCCAGCGCCGGCCCTCTCCCCCAACCCCTCTCCCGCGCGCGGGAGAGGGGAGCCTGCCACCAGCATGCGTGGCGCTCTTCGGTTTCTTGATGTATTGCCCGCATGGACATCGTCTCCTTCCTCATCCAGTGCCTGAACAGCGTCCAGTACGGCCTGCTGCTGTTCCTGGTCGCCAGCGGCCTGACGCTGATCTTCGGCATCATGGGCGTAATCAACCTGGCGCACGGCAGCTTCTACATGCTGGGCGCCTACCTGGCCTTTACGCTGGCCGGCCTGACCGGCAACCTGTTCATCGCCATCCCGCTCGGCATCGTGCTGGCGGTGGCGTTCGGCTATGTGCTGGAGTGGGCCTTCTTCAGCTACCTGTACGAGCGCGACCACCTGCAGCAGGTGCTGATGACCTATGGGCTGATCCTGGTGTTCGAGGAGTTGCGCAGCATCCTGGTCGGCGATGACGTGCACGGGGTGCAGGTGCCGGCGCTGCTCGACGGCGCGCTGCCGATCGGCAACGACATGACCTACCCGGTGTACCGGCTGTTCATCTCCGCCATCTGCCTGGTGGTGGCGCTGGCGATGTACTACGTGATCCGCCGCACGCGGCTGGGCATGATGATCCGCGCCGGCGCGACCAACCGCGAGATGGTGCAGTCGCTCGGCATCAATATCACGGTGCTGTACCGCTTTGTCTTCGCGCTCGGCGTGGCGCTGGCGGTGCTGGCCGGCATGATCGCCGCGCCGGTGTCGTCGGTCTATCCGGGCATGGGCGCGCAGGTGCTGATCGTCTGTTTCGTGGTGGTGGTGATCGGCGGCATCGGCTCGGTCAAGGGCGCGCTGGTGGCGTCGTTGTTGCTGGGCTTTGTCGATACCTTCGGCAAGGTGTTCTGGCAGGAGGCGGCCGGCGTGCTGATCTACCTGCTGATGGCGGTGATCCTGCTGTGGAAGCCGCAGGGGCTGTTCAAGGCGGGATGACATGAATCCGACGACATTGCCGGCGCGCCGGCACGCTGCGCGCAACGCCACGCTGGCCACCGCGCTGGGCTGGGTGGTGGCCTTTGCGGTGCTGGCGGGGCTGCCGCTGCTGCTGACCGCGGACAGCCACAAGTTCTATATCGAGCTGCTCAGCAAGGTGATGATCATGGCGATCTTCGCGCTGTCGCTGCAGCTGCTGATCGGCTACACCGGGCTGGTCAGCCTGGGCCATGCCGCCTACTTCGCCATGGCGGCCTATGCCACCGCCATGCTGGCGCCGCAGAGCGGCCCCGGCAATGGCTGGGTGCTGCTGGCCGGGGCGCTGGCGGCGTCGGCCGCGCTGGCGCTGGTAGTGGGCGCGCTGGTGCTGCGCACGCGCGGCGTGTATTTCATCATGGTGACGCTGGCGTTCGCGCAGATGGTGTATTTCGTGTTCCACGACACCAAGGTCGCGGGTGGCAGCGACGGCACCTATATTTACTTCCGCCCGGAATTCCCCGTTCCCGGCGAGCATCTGCTGACGGTGAACGACCCCATGCACTTCTACTGGCTGGTGTGGCTGGGACTGGTGGCGACCGTGGCGGTGCTGATGCTGGTGCTGCGCTCGCGCTTCGGCCACGCGCTGGTCGGCATCCGCCACAATGAGCAGCGCATGCGCGCGGCCGGCTATGCCACCTATCGCTACCAGCTTGGCGCCTTTGTCGCGGGCGGGTTGCTGGCGGGGCTGGCGGGGTTTCTCTATGCGATCCAGTTCGGCTTCGTCAATCCGGAGATCGCGTCGTGGCACCAGTCGGGCAACGCCATGCTGATGGTGATCCTGGGCGGCGTCGGCAGCCTCGCCGGCGCGGTGCTGGGCGCGTTTTCGTTCGTGCTGCTGGCCGAGTGGTTCAGCACGCTGACCAAGCACTGGCAGCTGCTGATGGGCGGCTTCATCATTGTCGCGGTGGCGCTGCTGCCGCGCGGGCTGGTCAGCCTGCCGTCGGTGCTGCGGCACGGACGCCGGCGCCGCAGCAATGGCGATGCCGGTTCCGGCACCGACGAAGCCGCGGCGGAGCCGCGCAGCCATACGGAGGCCGCATGAACGCGCCCGCCACCACCATCCTCGAGGCGCAGCAGCTGACCCGGCGCTTCGGCGGCCTGACCGCCGTGGCCGGGGTGGACCTGACGCTGGCGCTGCACGAGATCCACGCGGTGATCGGCACCAATGGCGCCGGCAAGTCGACCCTGATCAATATGCTGTCCGGCGAATTGCCGCCGTCGTCTGGCCGGCTGCGCCTGAAGGGCGAGGACGTGACCGGCTGGTCGCAGCCGCGGCTGGCGCGCCATGGGGTGGGGCGCAGCTACCAGCGCAACAACATCTTCCTGCCGCTGACGGTGCGCGAGAATTGCCGGCTCGCGGCACAGTCGCGCGCGCAGCGCGCCTGGCGGCTGTGGGAAAGCGCCCAGGGCTGCCACACGGCGGCGACGCTGGCCGACGAGGCCATGGAGCGGGCCGGGCTGGAACAGCTGGCTGACCGGCGCGCCAGCGACCTCGCGCACGGACAGAAGCGCCAGCTCGAGGTGGCGATGTGCCTGGCGACGCAGCCGGTCGCGCTGCTGCTGGACGAGCCGCTGGCAGGCATGGGCGCGGAAGAATCGGCGCGGATGCTGGCGCTGCTGCGCGGCCTGCGCGAAGGCCACGCCATCCTGCTGGTGGAGCACGACATGGATGCGGTGTTCTCGGTCGCCGACCGCATCACCGTGATGGTCAACGGCGCCGTGATCGCCACCGGCAGCCCCGAGGCGATCCGCACCAACCACGAAGTCCAGGTCGCCTACCTGGGCGAGGAAGAGGACGAGGCCGCATGAACCTGCCCAATACCGCTGCGGCACGGCCGACGCCGATGATCGAGGCCACCGGCATCAACGCCTGGTATGGCTCCAGCCACGTGCTGCGCGACATCGACTTCACTGTCGGCGCGGGCGAGACAGTCGGACTGCTGGGGCGCAACGGCATGGGCAAGAGCACGCTGTTGCGCACGCTGCTGGGCCATGTGCGCCAGCGCCAGGGTCGCATCCTGGTGGCCGGCCGCGAGGTCTCGCGCGCGCAGCCATTCGAGGTGGCGCGCCTCGGCGTGGCCTACGTGCCCGAGGGCCGCGGCATCTTCCCCAGCCTGTCGGTGCGCGAAAACCTGCTGATGGCCGCGCGCAAGGGTTGCAATGGCCGCAGCGACTGGGACGAGGCGCGCGTGCTGGACCTGTTCCCGCGCCTGAAGGAACGCCTCTCGCATGGCGGCCAGCAGCTGTCCGGCGGCGAGCAGCAGATGCTGTCGATCGGCCGCGCGCTGATGACCAATCCCGACTGCCTGGTGCTGGACGAGGCCACCGAAGGGCTGGCGCCACGCATCGTGCGCGAGATCTGGACGGTGATCGCCACGGTGCGCGCGACCGGCATTGCGTCGGTAGTGGTCGACCGCAATTTCCGCTCGGTGCTGGCGCACGCCGACCGTGCCGTGGTGCTGGAAAAGGGCCGGGTGGTGCTGTCCGGGCCGGCCTCGGATCTGGCCGGCAAGCCGGAAGCGCTGGACCGCTATCTTGGCGTCTGAAGCGGCATCTGAATCGGCGTAGGTGACGTCTGCTGCCCATTGTTGCCCTGCCGCAACGGCCGTTGCGGGCGCAAGGTGTCTCTGTTTTGCTTCGGCGGGGCTTGACCATCCGCCACTTCCCTCCCATTCTTGCGAAGTCACGAAAGCGGCATCCCTTTTTGCCGCAGTGGTCGATAGTCGACAGTTCAACTAGAATTGCGCGCGTTTGTGCAATGCAATAAGAACCGCAACCAGCACCGGCCCCGCGCGCAGCAAGCTGTTGCGCGGGAGCGGACCGGCCCGCGGCAGAGCCACCAAACCTGCCGGCGCTCTGGTCGAGCACACCCAACCTCATGACCCAATCCACAACCAGCCATTATTTTGTCGAGAGCCCCAGCACGCGCGCCCTGGTGCTCGGCGCGGTAGGCGTCGTTTTCGGCGACATCGGCACCAGCCCGCTCTACGCCCTCAAGGAATGCTTCAGCAAGGAGCATGGCATCGCCTTCAGCCCTGATGCCGTGCTGGGCGTGATCTCCATGCTGTTCTGGGCCATGATCATCGTGGTCTCGATCAAGTACGTGGTGTTCGTGATGCGGGCCGACAACGACGGCGAAGGCGGCGTGCTGGCGCTGATGGCGCTGGTGCTGCGCACCGTGGCGCCGCGCTCGGGCAAGGCCAGGGTGCTGATGATGCTGGGCATCTTCGGCGCCTGCATGTTCTACGGCGACGCGGTGATCACGCCGGCGATCTCGGTGCTGTCGGCGGTGGAGGGCCTGGAAATCGCCGCGCCGCAGTTGTCGCAATTCGTGATACCGATCACGCTGGCGATCCTGGCGGGGCTGTTTCTGATCCAGCGCCACGGCACCGCGGCGGTGGGCAAGCTGTTCGGGCCGGTGATGACGGCGTGGTTCCTGGCGCTGGGCGCGCTGGGGGTCTACAACCTGGTGCAGGCGCCCGAGATCCTGAAGGCGGTGAATCCGTACTACGGCATTACGTTCCTGGTCGAGCACGCGCTGCAGGCGTTCATCGTGCTCGGCTCGGTGTTCCTGGTGCTGACCGGGGCCGAGGCGCTGTATGTCGACATGGGTCACTTCGGCGCGCGCCCGATCCGCATCGGCTGGTTCATCCTGGTGATGCCGTGCCTGATGCTGAACTACTTCGGCCAGGGCGCGATGCTGCTGAACAATCCGGCCGGCGCCGAGAACCCGTTCTACCTGATGGTGCCGGAGCTGCTGCTGATCCCGATGGTGCTGCTGGCCACCTGCGCCACGGTGATCGCCTCGCAAGCCGTCATCTCGGGCGCGTATTCGCTGACCAGCCAGGCGATCCAGCTGGGCTTCCTGCCGCGCATGCGGGTGCGCTATACCTCGGCGGCGGAGATCGGCCAGATTTACCTGCCGGTGGTCAACTGGCTGCTGCTGGTGCTGGTGTTCGCCGTGGTGATCTCGTTCAAGAAGTCCGAGAACCTGGCGGCGGCCTATGGCATCGCGGTGACTACGACCATGGTCATCACCACCATCCTGGCGACGGTGTGCATGCGCAACGTCTGGAAATGGAATCCGGCGCTGGTCGCGCTGCTGGGCGCGGCGTTCCTGGTGGTCGACCTGTCGTTCTTCGCCGCCAACCTGCTCAAGGTCGCCGAAGGCGGCTGGTTCCCGCTGCTGCTGGGCAGCAGCGCGTTCTTCCTGCTGATGACGTGGTACAGCGGCCGCAAGCTGCTGCGCGCGCGCAGCCTGGAAGACGGCATCCCGCTCGAGCCCTTCATCGCCGGCCTGCTGGCGCACCCGCCGCACCGGGTCGAGGGCACCGCGGTGTTCCTGACCGGCAACACCGACTCGGTGCCGGTATCGCTGCTGCACAACCTCAAGCACAACCGCGTGCTGCATGAGCGCGTGGTGTTCCTGAACTTCATCACGCGCGACGTGCCGTATGTCGACGACGACCATCGCCTGAGCTGCAAGGACCTGGGCGGCGGCGTGTTCATTTTGAAGTCCGAATATGGCTTCAAGGAAACCCCCGACGTGCAGAAGGTGCTGGACCTGGCTGATCGCAAGCTGGACATGCATTTCGAGCTGATGGAGACCTCGTTCTTCATCGCCCGCGAATCGGTGATCCCGTCCAAGCTGCCGGGCATGCCGATGTGGCGCGAAAGCCTGTTCGCGTGGATGCACCAGAACGGCGCCAAGCCGTCGGACTTCTTCCAGATCCCGGCCAACCGGGTCGTCGAACTAGGCACCAAGGTCGAAATCTGAGCGCGGCGGGGACGCGCCCGCGGCCCGCTCCGCCAGCCCCCGGGCCTGCGCCGCCAGGCGCCCCGGGGGCTTTTTCTTTGGGCACCAGGCCGGCAGCGGGGCACAGGTCCCGGAAAGCGGCCACCCGGCGGCCCGAACCGGGACCGTGGCCTCATGCGGCGGGCCTGCCCGCATCCGACAATGCGTCCCTCAGTTGTCTTAGCCCCGCGCCTTGCGGCAGTTCCCTCATCGGCGTGGCGGCATCCAGACTGCCCCAGCACACCCGGTTCCCGGAGTCCGGCGCCACGCCGCTGCCCTGATGGGAGGGCAGCCGCCCCGCGCCAGGCAATGGCTCGCACGGCACGGGCGATCCCGTGCAGCCGCGCTGTTGGTCGTCGATCGCCTGGATGACGGCATGGCCGGGTCAGACTTGCCGCCGGCTTGCCGTAGTTGGAGATTGCAATGCACAGGAATTTTGCCCCCATCCTCGTTGCCACGGCCGCACTCGCCGCGGGCTTGAGCCAGCCGGCCCAGGCCGGTGCCTATGGCGAAGCGCTGGCCGCCGCCATGCCGCGCCACGCCGCCCAGCGCGATGCGTTTGCCGAGGGCGCGCGCAGTCCGGGCGCAGACAGCGCGCTGCTGCCCGTGGTGGCGCGCGGCAATCTTTCCGTGTGCCGGGTGCGCGGCTTCGAGGCGAGCCAGGACGGGATGCGCAAGCCGGACCCCTATACCGACGGCGCGCGCATGGGCCGCTTCGATGTCTTTACCGAGGGCGCGCGTGCCGGCTCGCGCAACCCCTATGCCGACGGCGCACGCAGCGATGCGCGTGGCAGCGGAGAATGCCTGTCCTGAACCCGCGGCGGCGCTTTTGCGCCGCCGGTCCTTTGCCTAAGCTAGGGAAGTCACGCGGCGCGCCCGCATGGCAGCCGCGGCCCGCGGCTGCCGGCCGGCAGTTCCAGCCCGCGCGGCCTCGACATGCCGATGTTCAAGCAGCAGATCCGCCTGTGCACCAGCCGCGATGGCGTGCGGCTGGCCTATGCCATCACCGGCAGCGGCGCGCCGCTGGTGAAGGCGGCCAACTGGATGAGCCATCTGGAGTTCGACGTCGGCAGCCCGGTGTGGAGCCACATGATCACGGCGCTGTCGGACACGCATACCCTGATCCGCTATGACGAGCGTGGCTGCGGTCTCTCCGACCGCGATATCGAGGACCTGTCCTTCGAGGCCTGGCTGCGCGATCTCGAAACCATCGTCGACGCCACCGGCGTGGACCATTTCCCGCTGCTGGGTATCTCGCAGGGCGCATCGATCGCCGTGGCTTACGCGGTCGCGCATCCGCAGCGCGTCAGCCACCTCGTGCTGCACGGCGGCTATGCGCGCGGGCGCCTGAAGCGCGACCACCTCAGCCAGCGCCTGCGGGAAGAAGCCGAGCTGATGAACAAGCTGGCCGAGCTGGGCTGGGGCCAGGAGAACCCGCCTTCCGCCAGTTTTTCACCACCCAGTTCATCCCCGGCGGCAGCGCCGAGCAGCATGCCTGGTTCAACGAACTCGAGCGGGTGTCGACCTCGCCGCTGAATGCCGCGCGCTTCATGCGCGTGTTCAACGACATCGACGTGGTGGCGCTGCTGCCGCGCGTGTCGTGCCCGACGCTGGTGCTGCACGCGGTGCGCGATGCGCGCGTGCCGTTCGATGAAGGCCGCCTGATTGCCAGCGAGATTCCGGGGGCGCGCTTCGTGCCGCTGGAAAGCGGCAACCACCTGCTGCTGGAGGACGAGCCGGCATGGCGCCGCTGGCTCGACGAGGTGCGTGCGTTCCTGCCGTCGGCGCAGCCGGCGCGCTCTGCCGGGTTCGCCGCGTTCACCGCGCTGACGCGCCGCGAGCGCGATATCGTCGAGCTGATCGCGCAGGGGCGCGACAACGCGCAGATCGCTGCGCACCTGGACCTGTGCGAGAAGACCGTGCGCAACCATATCACCAGCATCTTCGCCAAGCTGGAAGTGGAAAACCGCGGCCAGGCCATCGTGCTGGCGCGCAAGGCCGGCTTCGATCGCGCCGGTGCCTGAGGCGCCCGGCGATACCACCCCCCTCTTGAAATCCTCCGGCCCGGGCACTAATTAAGGATTGCCCAGCCGCTGCAGCAACGCGCTGTGGCTTCCCCGCCAGCCGGCGTGGCCGGCGGCCGGGAACTTTGGCGTCAGTGCGCCTCCCCGCTGCACAGAAGGAGGATCCAACCATGAGTGACTTCATTTTCGGGACTGACCTGTTCAGTGAATTCGACCGGATGCAACGGCAGATGGCCAGCGTGTTCGGCGGCTTTCCGTCCAGCCTGCGCTCCGGGCGTTTTGGTGCGTTTCCGCCGCTCAATATCGGCACCACCGACGACTCCATCGAGATCGTGGTGTTTGCCCCGGGCCTCAAGGCGGAGCAGTTCGACGTATCGGTCGACAAGGGCCTGCTGACCATCAGCGGCGAGCGCGCCGCGACGCAGCCCGAGGGCGACGCCGAGGCGCGGCCCTACGCGCAGGAACGCTTTGCCGGCAGCTTCCGCCGTGTGATCGAGCTGCCGCAGGCGGCCGATCCCGACAAGGTGCAGGCACGCTATGCCAACGGCTGCCTGTCGATCAGCGTCGGCAAGCGCGAGGCCTCGCGCCCGCGTGCCATCACCGTCAGCTAATGTGAGGAGATTGCCATGACCGAATCGAATCAAGTCGCCCAGCGCGACCAGGCCAGTGCGGCCGGGCAGGGCGGTGCCGTGGCGCAGCGCCGCGACGAGGCGCCGGCGATGACGCTGATCCCCGCCGTCGACATCTTCGAGACCGCCGCCGGCGTTACGCTGTGGGCGGACCTGCCGGGGGTGCCGCGCGAGAAACTGGAGGTCAACGTCCACGACAGCAGCCTGCGCATCGAAGGCGAGGCGGTGCTGCCGATGCCGGCCGGCCTGCGCGTGCAGCATGCCGAGGTGCGCCAGCCGCGCTATGCGCGCACCTTTACGCTGAGCCCGGATCTCGACGCGTCCGGGATCGAGGCCAACCTGCAGGATGGCGTGCTCAAGCTGACCATCCCGCGCCGCGATGAAGCGCGGCCGCGCCGGATCGAGGTCTCGGTGGGCTAAGCGTGCCCGATGCAAGACGGCGGTGCCATGGCACCGCCGTCTTGCTTTGCACGCGCGGCGGGCTCAGCCCTGGTTGACCAGCACGCGGGCGTCGCTCACATGCCCGCGGTACGCCTCGAAGATGCGCCGCAGCGCCGCTTCCATGCCGATCTCCGGGCGCCAGCCCAGGTCCTCGATGGTGTTGTCGATCTTCGGCACGCGGTGCTGCACGTCCTGGTAACCCTTGCCGTAGAAGTCGCCCGACGAGGTCTCGACGATGCGGGTGTGGCGCGCTTCCTGCGCGTATTCCGGGTAGTCGGCGGCCATCTTCAGCATCATCTCGGCGAGCTCGCGCACCGAATGGATATTGCCCGGGTTGCCGATGTTGTAGATCTTGCCGCTGGCCACGCCGCCGGGATTCTCGATGATGCGCATCAGCGCGCTGATGCCGTCGGCGATGTCGGCGAAGGCGCGTTGCTGCGCGCCGCCGTCGACCAGCCTGATCGGCTCGCCGCGCACGATATGGCCGAGGAACTGCGTCACCACGCGCGACGAGCCTTCCTTCGATTCGAAGATCGAGTCCAGCCCCGCGCCGATCCAGTTGAAGGGGCGGAACAGCGTGTAGTTCAGGCCCTGCTCCATGCCATAGGCGTGGATCACGCGGTCCATCAGCTGCTTGGAGCAGGCGTAGATCCAGCGCGGCTTGTTGATCGGGCCGTAGACCAGCGGCGAGGCGTCGGGGTCGAATTCATCGTCGCCGCACATGCCGTAGACCTCGGAGGTCGACGGGAACACCAGGTGCTTGCCGTACTTGACCGCGGCGCGCACGATCGGCAGGTTGGCCTCGAAGTCCAGCTCGAACACGCGCAGCGGCTGGCGCACGTAGGTGGCCGGGGTGGCGATGGCGACCAGCGGCAGCACCACGTCGCACTTGCGGATGTTGTACTCGATCCACTCCTTGTTGATGGTGATGTCGCCTTCGAAGAAGTGCATGCGCGGGTGCTCGACGAGGTCGCCCAGGCGATCGGTGTTCATGTCCATGCCGTAGACCTCCCACGGCGTGGTTTCCAGGATGCGGCGCGTCAGGTGGTGGCCGATGAAGCCGTTGACGCCGAGAATCAGTACTTTCTTGACTTGCATGCGTTAAGGAGTGGCAGGGGAATCGGGAACCGGCCGGCGCGCCTGGCGCTCGCCGGCGAAGGCAAAGTTGGACACCGCGACGCGGCGCCAGTCACGCGCGATGACATGCATCGGCACGCGCGCGCTCAGCTCGGCATACGCTTGCGGTGACAGCAGCGCGACGGCGCGCGGGCCGTGCTGCCAGGCCTCGACGAAGGCATCGACGGTGGGCAGCCAGTGGTGCGGCTCCTGCGCGGCGCCGAAGGCCAGCTCGTCGGCCTGCGCCACCATGGTGAGCGGATGGCGCAGGTAGAACGGCAGCGTGTGGTCGAGCATGCCGACGCCGTACAGCGGCATGCCGGGCTGCAGCACGCGCTCGATCGGCGCGGCCAGGTCGATGCCGGAAGCCGGGCGGCCGATCGCTTCGTGGCCGAGCAGCGCGACGGAAAATGCCAGCAGCATGCCGAACGCATAGCCCGCGACACTGGCCATGCGGCCGTGGCGCCGAAGCAGCCACCAGGCCGCCGCGGCGCTTGCCATCACCAGCGCGAAAGCGAGCGCTGCCCAGCTCGCGTAGTTGCGGTACAGCGCATTGGGCGTGTTGTTGGCATCCAGGGTGGCCACCAGCGGGCTCGCCAGCAGGCCGATGGCGCCCAGCACCAGCATGGCGCGCACTTGCCGGGTCCAGGCCTGCGCGCCGGTGTGCGCCAGCGCCACGCCGCCCAGGATGCCGAGCGCGGGGAACATCGGCACGATGTAGCCCGGCAGCTTCGAACCCGACAGGCTGAAGAACACAAGGATGGCCAGCGCCCATACGCCCGCCATCAGCGCGGGCTGGAACGGCGGGTTGGGGCCGGCTGCGGGCGCCACCCCGGCGCGCTGCATGACGGCGCGCACCATGCCCGGCAGCAGGCCCAGCCATGGCAGGAAGCCGCCGGCCAGCAGCGGCACGAAGTACCACGGCGCGCCGGTGCGCGCGTGCACGGTCGAGGTATAGCGCTGCCAGTGCTCATGGACAAAGAAGAAGCGCAGGAATTCCGGGTTGCGCCGCGCCACCAGCCAGTACCACGGCAGCGCCACCAGCAGCATCAGCGCGAGCCCGGCCGGCGCATGCAGGCGCCGCCACAGGGGCAGGTCGCGCGTCACGGCGGTGTAAAGCACCAGCACCAGCCCGGGCAGCGCCACGCCCACCAGTCCCTTGGTCAGCACCGCCACGCCCATGGCCGCCCAGCACGCCAGCATCCAGCCGCGGCGCGCGGCCGGCGTCGCCGCCGGATGTTGCGCCAGCAGCAGGCTGGCCAGCACGCAGGCCATGGCACCGGACAAGGTCATGTCGAGCGTGTTGAAATGCGCCGCGACATTCCACATCGGCGCACTGGCCAGCACCAGCCCGGCCATCAGCCCGGCGCGCCCGCCGAACCAGCGCGCCGCCGCCAGCATCGATACCGCCAGCCCGGCCGCGCCCGCCAGCGCCACGCACAGCCGCGCCTGCCAGTCGCCAATGCCGAACAGCGCATACGACACCGCCGTCATCCACATGTGGAACGGCGGTTTCTCAAAGTACTTCAGGCCGTCGTAGCGGATCGTGACCCAGTCGCCGCTGCTCAGCATCTCGCGCGCGATCTCGGCATAGCGGCCTTCGTCGGGGCCCAGCAGGTGGCGCATGCCGAGCGTGCCGAACCACAGCAGCGCAAAGGCCAGCACCACCAGCGCCGGTGCCAGCGCCGGCACGCCGGCGGCGCGCGGGGCAGCCCTGGCGGCGATAGGCCCGGGCTCGACGGTAAGGCGATCGAAACGGTGGGGCATGCAGGAATGGCTCGGCGTGCGGGTGGCAATGTGGCGCAGCAAGCGCCGGCAGGCCGACGCGCAGGATCAGGCCATGTCCACGCCGGCGCGCCGCGCCGCGTTGTACGGTGAGGTAGCTGAAACGTGTGCGGAGGATAATCGGCGAACCTTAACGGCACATTAAGCCGCCGCGCGGCTTTCTGTCCTTTCCTTTTGTCCTGTAGGCTGCGGTGAATTCTCCAGGCCACTCCTGAGCATGAGACTCCTGATCGTTGAAGACGACCCGATGCTGGGTGATGGCCTGCGGCGCGGCCTGCAACTGCTCGACTACGCGGTCGACTGGTTCCGCAACGGCACTGACGCCGACCACGCCCTCGGCCTGGCCCACTACGATGCCGTGGTGCTGGACCTGGGCCTGCCCGGCGCCGACGGCATGACACTGCTGGCGCGCTGGCGCGCGCGCGGCAGCCGCATCCCGGTGATCGTGCTGACCGCGCGCGATGCCGTCGACAGCCGCATCGGCGGCCTCGATGCCGGTGCCGACGACTACCTGGTCAAGCCGGTCGCGCTCGACGAGCTGGCGGCTCGGCTGCGCGCGGTCACGCGCCGCGCGGCGGGCATGTCCGCGCCGGTGTGGCGGCACGGCGCGCTGACCTTCCACCCGGCCGCGCGCCAGGCGTACTGGCAGGGCAAGCCGGTCGAGCTGACGAGCCGCGAAGCCATGCTGCTGGAACTGCTGCTGGCGCATCCCAACCGTCTGCTGACGCGCGAGGTGCTGCGCGACAAGCTCTATGACTGGCAGGGCGGAATCGAGAGCAACGCGCTCGAAGTCCATATCCACCACCTGCGCCGCAAGATCCATCCGAAGATCGTGCGCACTTTTCGCGGCGCCGGCTACACGCTGGGCGCGGCCGAGGACTGCGCATGACGCTGCAGCGCAGGCTGGTGCTGGCGGTGCTGGTGGCCGCGCCGGTGGTATGGCTGTTGACGCTGGGCATGACCTACGTGCGCGCCCGGCACGAGATCAACGAACTCTACGACACCGACATGGTGCGCATGGCGCTGCAGATGCAGTCGGTGGTGCCGCTGGTCGACATCCGCGCCGGCATGTCGCGTGCGCGCGCGCCGCGGCTCGACCAGGGCGATTTGGGCGATCAGGGCGATGCCGGCCTGGGCGACCTCGCCATCGCTGCGTGGCTGCCCGACGGCAAGCCGCTGCATATCGATCCCGACGGCGACAGGCTGCCGCGCGCCGAAGGCGTCAAGGGCTTTACCGACGTCACGCTCGAGCGCCAGCGCTGGCGGCTCTATTACCTTGACGATCCCGATACCGGCTGGCGCGTGTGCGTGGGCCAGCAACTGGGCGAGCGCGATGAGCTGATCCTGTCCTACATCGCCGCGCAGGTGCTGCCGTGGGCGGTCGGCCTGCCGCTGCTGATCGGCCTGCTGATCGGCTTCATGCGGCGCGCCATGGCGCCGGTGCGCACGTTGTCAGCGGATATCGAAGCGCGCGCCGCGGACGATCGCCGTCCGCTCAGCCTGGATGCCGTGCCCGGCGAACTGGTGCCGCTGGTGCACGCGATGAACCGGCTGCTGGCGCGCGTGTCCGATTCGATCGAGCACGAGCGGCGCCTGACCGCCGATGCCGCGCACGAGATGCGCACGCCGCTGGCCGCGCTCAAGGCCCAATGGGAAATCGCCGAACGCTCGCCCGACCGCGACGAACGCGCGCTGGCGCGGGCCAATGTCGCCGCCGGCATCGACCGCATCGGCCGGCTGGTGTCGCAGCTGCTGACGCTGAGCCGGCTCGAGGATGCCGCCGGGCTGCCGTCGCGCCAGCCGGTCAACTGGGTGCCGGTGGCGCAGCAGGCGCTGTCCGACTGCCTGGCGCTGGCGCAGCAGAAGCAGGTCGACGTGGAACTGGCCTGGCCGCCGTCGGGCCAGGCGCCGTTGCCGGTGGCGGGCGACCCCGCGCTGCTGTCGCTGCTGCTGCGCAACCTGCTCGACAACGCGATCCGCTACAGCCCGCCGGGCGCGCTGGTGCTGGTCGAGTTCCGGCCCGACAGCATCACCGTGCGCGACCAGGGCCCCGGGGTCGCGCCGGAACTGCTGGCGCGCCTGGGCGACCGCTTCTTCCGCGGCGGCCAGGGGCAGCGCGAGCAGGGCCACGGCCTGGGCATTTCCATCGCGCAACGCGTGGCGCGGCTGCACGGACTGCACATGGCGTTCGCCAACCGCACCGATGGCGCCGGCACCGGGCTGGCGGTGCGGCTCGCGCACGGCGGCTGAAGCGAGCACGCCCCGCACGGTTTCCCGCGCGGGCGTGGTGCCGGGGGCTGGCGCGGTCAGCGCTTGAGCTTGGCGAAGGCGGCGGCCATGGCGCCGGCCGGCTCCGGCTCGCGGCGCCCGCCGCCGAAGCCCTTGCCGCCGCCATTGCGCTGGCCGCCGCGCTCGCCGCCACCCGCGCGCGCCGCGGCCTGGCCGGGCTCGTCGTCCAGCCGCATCGACAGGCCGATGCGGTTGCGCTTGACGTCGACCTCCATCACCTTGACCTTGACGATCTGGCCGGCCTTGACCACTTCATGCGCGTCCTTGACGAACTTGTTCGACAGCGCCGAGATATGCACCAGGCCGTCCTGGTGCACGCCGATATCGACAAACGCGCCGAACGCGGCCACGTTGGTGACCACGCCTTCGAGCACCATGCCGGGCTGCAGGTCCTTGACGTCCTCCACGCCTTCCTGGAAGGTCGCGGTCTTGAACTCGGGGCGGGGGTCGCGGCCCGGCTTCTCCAGTTCGGACAGGATGTCGCGCACGGTGGGCAGGCCGAACGATTCGTCGGTGAATTTCTCGGGCGAGAGGCCGCGCAGCGCCTCGCGGTTGCCCATCACATCGCACAGGCCCTTCTTGACGTGGTCGAGGATGCGCTGCACCACCGGATACGCTTCCGGGTGCACCGACGAGCGGTCGAGCGGATTGTCGCCGTCGTTGATGCGCAGGAAGCCGGCGGCCTGCTCGAAGGTCTTGTCGCCCAGGCGCGGCACCTGCTTCAGCGCATTGCGGTTGGCGAAGGCGCCGTTGGCGTCGCGGAACTCGACGATATTGCGCGCCAGCACCGAATTCAGGCCCGACACGCGCGCCAGCAGCGGCGCCGAGGCGGTGTTGACGTCGACGCCCACGGCGTTGACGCAGTCCTCGACCACCGCGTCGAGCGCGCGCGCCAGCTCGCGCTGGTTGACGTCGTGCTGGTACTGGCCCACGCCGATCGACTTGGGATCGATCTTGACCAGCTCTGCGAGCGGATCCTGCAGCCGGCGCGCGATCGACACCGCCCCGCGCAGCGACACATCCAGGTCCGGGAATTCCTTGGCGGCCAGCTCGGACGCCGAGTACACCGAGGCGCCGGCTTCGCTGACCACGATCTTGGTCAGCCTGAGCTCGGGCATCTGCTTCATCAGGTCCTGCACCAGCTTGTCGGTCTCGCGGCTGGCGGTGCCGTTGCCGATCGAGACCAGCGCCACGTTGTGCTGCCTGGCCAGGCGTGCCAGCGCGGCGAGCGAGCCGTTCCAGTCGCGGCGCGGCTCGTGCGGATAGATGGTGGCGGTCTCCAGCAGCTTGCCGGTGCTGTCCACCACCGCCACCTTGCAGCCGGTGCGGATGCCCGGATCGATGCCCATCACCGCCTTGGGGCCGGCCGGAGCCGCCAGCAGCAGCTCGTGCAGGTTGCGGCCGAACACCTTGATGGCCTCGCCCTCGGCGGTCTCGCGCAGCTGCGTCAGCAGCTCGGTCTCCAGGTGCGGCTGCACCTTGACGCGCCAGCACCAGCGGCACACGTCGCCGAGCCACTTGTCGGCGGGGCGGCCCAGCTGCTGGATGCCGACATGGCGCGCGATCATGCCTTCGCACGGGTGCGGCACCAGTGCGTCCTGCTCTTCGCCCAGGCCGAGCTTGACCATCAGCACGCCGGCATTGCGGCCGCGGAACAGCGCCAGCGCGCGATGCGACGGCACCGTGCGCAGGGTCTCGCTGTAGTTGTAGTAGTCGCGGAACTTCTCTTCCTCCGCGGTTTCCTTGCCTTCCATCACCGACGAGGCGACCACGCCGTGGTTCCACAGGTGCTCGCGCAGCTTGCCCAGCAGTTCGGCGGTTTCGCCGAACTGCTCCGACAGGATGTCGCGCGCGCCATCCAGCGCCGCCTTGAGGTCAGGCACGCCGCCGTCGGCGGTGGGGTTGCCGTTGACGTACTTCGCCGCTTCGGCCTGCGGGTCGAGCGTGGGGTCGGCCAGCAAGGCCAGCGCCAGCGGCTCCAGCCCGCATTCGCGCGCGATCTGGGCGCGGGTTCGGCGCTTGGGCTTGTAGGGCAGGTAGAGGTCTTCCAGCGCCTGCTTGGTCTGTGCGGCTTCGATCGCGGCCTGCAGCTCGGGCGTGAGCTTGCCTTGCTCCTCGATCGACGCCAGGATCGCGGCGCGGCGGTCTTCCATGTCGCGCAGGTACAGCAGGCGCTCTTCCAGGTTGCGCAGCTGCGTGTCGTCGAGGTTGCCGGTCACTTCCTTGCGGTAGCGGGCGATGAAGGGAACGGTGGCGCCTTCATCGAGCAGCGCTACGGCCGCGGCCACCTGGCGGGGCTGCACGGACAGTTCGGCCGCGATAAGCGCGACGATCTTTTGCGAGACGGATGCGGGCAGGTTGGACATCGTGGAACGCAGCGTGAGACGCAGTCAGTCGAAAGCGGGGCATTTTGCCACAAGCGCGCGGGCGTCCGGCGCGCCCGGCGGCCCGGCGCGCGCGGGAGGCGTTGCGTGCACGTACGCCAGGGCCGGGGCACGGGCCGCAGCGGGGCCCGGATGCTAGAATCCGGACATGATCGTCAAGTCCCGCCCGGCCGCCGCCAAGGCCATCCTCCCGGCCATGCCAACCTTCGCCAACGTGCCCGATGTCTTCCAGATCCGCCGCGGTGCCCTGGCCGCCCTGGCGGTGGCGGTGTGTGCCGCGCTGATGCCGCTGCGCGCGGCGCGGGCGCAGGCCTCGGCGCCGGCCGCCGGCCCCGCGCCCGCCGCCGCGCGCGACTTTGCCGCCGAGCGCAAGGCCATCGGCGATTCGCGCGCGTGGACCAACTACCGCTTTGCCGCCGCCGAGCGCGAGTGCTACAGCAAGTTCTTCGTCACCCGCTGCATCGACAACGCCAAGGAAATCCAGCGCGAGGAGCTGCAGGTGCTGCGCAAGCGCGAGCTGGAAGTGGGCGAGGCCGAGCGTGCCCACCGCGCCGCCGACCGCGACCGCGAGCAGGCCCTGCGCCGCGCCGAGTTCGAGGCCAGCCAGCCGCAGCGTGCGGCCAGCGAACAGTCCAGCCGCGAGGCGTTCGGGAAAAAGCAGCAGGAACAGCAACTGCGCGACGCGCAGCGCCAGGCCGAGGCTCCACAGCGTGCCGCCAATGCCCAGGCCTATGACAAGAAGCAGTCCGACTTCGATGCCCGCATGCGCGAGGCGCAGCAGAAGGGTGCGGAACAGGCCCGCCAGCGCGAGGAGAACGTGAAGGCATACGATGCCAAGCAGCGCGACCTCGAGCAGCGCCAGAAGGCGCTGGAAGAGCGGCGCGCCAAGGCCAGGGAGCAGCAACAGGGCCCGGCGTCGGCGCCGCGTCCGTTCGGCTTCTGAGCCCCCGGCACAGTGATGGCAGCGGAGGCATAGATGGACAGCAACCTCAATACCCTGGAACGGCGCATCATGGAGTTGCAGATCGAGCACCGCGATCTCGATTTCCTGATCGACCGGCTGGCCGGCGATGTGGTCCATGACGAATTGCAGCTGCGCCGGCTGAAGAAGCGCCGGCTCAAGCTGAAGGACGCCATCACGCTGCTGCAGCTTCAGCTCGAACCCGACGTGCCGGCCTGAGCGCCGTCGCGCCCGGGCCCCGGCAATTGCCGCGAGCGCCGGCAATCGCGGCCGGCCCGCCCGCAGCCCATACAACCTTCCCCTGCCTTGTCCGATCTTCCCGATTCCCCGCAGTTGTCACTGGACAGCGACCCAAGCGACGCCGCGGCGCCCGCCCATGCCGCGCAGGCCGATGCCGCCGCCAGCCGCGGCGCCGAGCTTGCCACCCTCTTCGCCGATACCGGCACCCTGGCCCAGGCCATCCCAGGCTATCGCCCGCGCGCATCGCAGCACAAGATGGCCGAGGCCGTCGCGGGCGCGATCGCGCAGAATGATTCCGTTATCGTCGAGGCCGGCACCGGCACCGGCAAGACCTACGCCTACCTGGTGCCCGCGATGCTGTGGGGTGGCAAGGTGATCCTGTCCACCGGCACCAAGAACCTGCAGGACCAGCTGTTCCTGCGCGACATCCCCACCGTGCGCCACGCGCTCAATGTGCCGGTCTCGGTGGCGCTGCTCAAGGGCCGCGCCAACTATGTCTGCCACTACCACCTGGAACGCGCGCAGGCCGGCGGGCGCCTGGCCTCGCGCCAGGATGCGGCGTGGCTGCGCGAGATCGGGCGCTTTATCAAGGAGACATCGACCGGCGACAAGGCGGAGCTGGCGTCGGTGCCCGAGAACGCCCCGGTGTGGTCGATGGTGACCTCCACCCGCGACAACTGCCTCGGCTCGGAATGCCCGTATTACAAGGACTGCTTCGTGATGCGCGCGCGCAAGGAAGCGCAGCAGGCCGACGTGGTGGTGGTCAACCACCATTTGTTCTTTGCCGATGTGGTGCTGCGTGACACCGGCATGGCCGAGCTGCTGCCCGCCGCCAATACCGTGATCTTCGACGAAGCGCACCAGCTGCCCGAGACCGCCACGCTGTTCTTCGGTGAGACCCTGTCGACCAGCCAGCTGCTGGAGATCGCGCGCGATACCGTGGCCGAGGGCCTGTCGCATGCGCGCGATGCGGTCGACTGGGTGGCGCTGGCCGCTCCGCTGGAGCGCGCCGCGCGCGACCTGCGGCTGGCCTTCAGCAAGGACAACGCGCGCCTGGCGCTGGGCCAGATCGAGGCCGACCGCCGCATCGCCGAGCCCTTCAACGAGACCCTGGATGCGCTCGACGCGGCGCTGTCGGACTTCGTCGAGATGCTCGAAAGCCAGGCCGAGCGCGCGGAATCGCTGCAGCAATGCCATCGCCGCGCGCTCGAGCTGGCCAACAAGCTGGCCGCCTGGCGCAGCGAGGCCCCGGCCGCGCCGCCACCGCAGCCAACCGAGGGCGAGGAGCAGGGCGAGCCCGCGGCCGCCGCCGGTCCCGAAACCGTGCGCTGGGTCGAGGTGTTCTCGCACACCGTGCAGCTGCACCGCACCCCGCTGTCGATCGCGCCGATCTTCACGCGCCAGCGCGGCGGCCAGCCGCGCGCGTGGGTCTTCACCTCGGCGACGCTGTCGGTGAAGGGCAATTTCACCCATTACGCCGCGCAGCTCGGGCTCGACAAGGACCGCTCGCTGACGCTGCCGAGCCCATTCGATTACGCGACGCAGGGCCTGCTCTACGTGCCGCGCGACATGCCCGCGCCGCAGTCGCCGCAGTTCACCGACGCGGTGGTGCAGGCCGCGCTGCCGCTGATCGAGGCGGCCGGCGGGCGCACCTTCCTGCTGTGCACTACGCTGCGTGCGGTGCAGCGGGCCTCGGACCTGCTCTACGATGCCTTTGCCGAGCGCGGCCTGAACCTGCCGCTGCTGGTGCAGGGGCAGGCCAGCCGCACCGAGCTGCTGGAGCGTTTCCGCGAGCTGGGCAATGCGGTGCTGGTCGGCAGCCAGAGCTTCTGGGAAGGCGTGGACGTGCGCGGCGAGGCGCTGTCGCTGGTGATCATCGACAAGCTGCCGTTCGCGCCGCCCGACGATCCGGTGCTGGCCGCGCGCATGGAAGTGCTGCAGAAGAAGGGCCTGAGCCCGTTTGCGGTGCACCAGCTGCCGCATGCGGTGATCACGCTCAAGCAGGGGGCGGGGCGGCTGATCCGTTCCGAATCGGATCGCGGCGTGCTGGCGATCTTCGATACCCGCCTGGTCGAGAAGCCCTACGGGCGCCAGATCTGGCAGAGCCTGCCGCCATTCACGCGCACGCGCGAGGCGGCCACGGCGGTGCGTTTCCTGGAGTCATTGCGCGGTGCGCCCGCCGCGCAGCCGGCCGAAGCCAGTGCCGGGGATGCGGCCGCCGACTGAACGCGGCGAAGCGCGGCAAAAGAAAAACGGGACGGTCATCCGACACGTCCCGTTTTTTTATCGCTGCCGGCGCTGCGGCGTCAGAACACTTCCCACCAGGACTTGTCCTTGCGGCGTGCGCCGTACTTGATGAAGTCGCTCTCCGGGAAGTTCTTCTCCATCACGCGCGCGGTGTCGTCGCGCAGGTCCTTCATGCCCATCGCGTCGTACGAGCGGATCATGATGTACAGCGCCTCTTCGTTGGCCGGCGCCCCGTCGTAGTCCTTCAGCGACTGCTGGGCGCGGTTGACCGCGGCGAGGTAGGCGCCGCGCCGGAAGTAGTAGCGCGCGGCGTGCACTTCATGCTGCGCCAGCGAGTTGACGATGTACTGCATGCGCAGCGTGGCGTCCGGCGTGTACTTGCTTTCCGGGTAGCGCGTGATCAGCGTATGGAAGGCATCGTAGGCGGCGCGCGCGGCCTTGGGATCGCGCTCGCTCAGGTCCTGCCCCGAGAAGCGGCCGAGCCAGCCGAGATTGTCGTTGAAGTTGATCAGCCCCTTGAGGTAGTAGGCGTAATCGATGGTGGGGTGGTTCGGGTGCAGCTGGATGAAGCGGTCCACCGCCGCCAGCGCGGCCGCGGTCTCGCCGTCCTTGTAGTTGGCGTAGGCGGTGTCGATCTGCGCCTGCTGCGCATAGCGCCCGAACGGGTAGCGGCCCTCGAGCTTTTCATACAGCTTGACGGCGCGGGTGTAGTCGCCGCCATCCAGGGCATCCTTGGCTTCCGAATATAATTTGTTGGCCGACCAGCCGGCAGTCTCGTCGGGCTGGTCCGCGAGCAGGCCGCATGCCGACAGCATGACGCAGCCGCCTGCGAGCAGAATCGCTCCAATTGTCGTGCGCCAACGCGCGCGTTTCATGCTCTGCAATTGCATGGGCAATCGTATCCCGGATGAAGAAAAATAGCGTCAAGCATTATAGCCCAAGCCCCCAGCCCAACCCGCAAGCCGGCGATGGCGTGGGAGGACTGCCACCCGAACGGGTGCGCGCCGCCGCGGTGGTGGCCGATTTCGAGGCCGGCGCGGAAGAATTCGATGATGCCGCCGACGCCCCGGCGGCCGCTGCCGACCCGGCCGTGACCCTGTCGCTGGAGGTGGACAGCGCCTCGCATGGCGAGCGTCTCGATAAATTGCTGGCGCGTCACTTCAGCGAATTTTCGCGCAGCCGCCTGCAGCAGTGGATCGAAAGCGGCGCGGTGCGCGTCGACGGCCAGGTGCGCCGTCCGCGCGACGCGGTGCAGATGGGCAACCGGATCGAGGTCCGGCCGCAGGCCGCGCCGGAATCGTCGGCCTTTGCCCCCGAAGACGTGCCGCTCGACGTGGTCTACGAGGACGGCACCCTGCTGGTGATCAACAAGCCCGCCGGGCTGGTGGTGCATCCGGCCGCCGGCAACTGGAGCGGCACCGTGCTCAATGGCCTGCTGCACCGCGACTCCGGCGCCGCGTCGCTGCCGCGCGCGGGCATCGTGCACCGGCTCGACAAGGAGACCTCCGGGCTGATGGTGGTGGCGCGCACGCTGACGGCGCAGACCGACCTGGTGCGGCAGCTGCAGGCGCGCACGGTCAAGCGCACCTATATCGCGCTGGTCTGGGGCCGCACCTATGACGAAGGCACCATCGACGCGCCGATCGGCCGCGACCCGCGCGAGCGCACCCGCATGGCGATCGTGCAGACCGCCAGCGGCAAGCCGTCGCGCACGCATTTCCGCACGCTCGCCACGGTGCCGCTGGGGCGGGGCTTCGTGTCGATGGTGATGTGCAAGCTCGAGACCGGCCGCACCCACCAGATCCGCGTGCATTTCGAATCGATCGGGCATCCGCTGGTGGGCGACCCGGTCTATTTCCGCGCCACCCAGCGCGGCCAGCGTCCCGCCATCCGCGTGCCGCTGCCGGTGCCCTACGCGCGCCAGGCGCTGCATGCGTACAAGCTCGGCCTGGTGCATCCGGCCACCGGCAAGCACATGTCATGGACCGCGCAGCCGCCCGAGGACCTGCAGGCGCTGATCGATGCGCTCGACTTCGAGAGCGCGCAGGCCGACGACGAAGACGAGGCCTGGGACGAAGTGTGGGAAGGGGGCGAAGCCCACTGGGAATACGCCGGCGATGATGACGATGACGACGGTGACGACGATGAGCGCGACGCCTGATCCCGCGTGGCTGGTGCCGGACTGGCCGGCGCCGGCGCGCGTGCGCGCGCTGTCGACCACGCGCCAGGGTGGGGTCAGCCAGGGGCCGTACGGGCTGGCCGGCGGCCTGCCGGGCGGCCTGAACCTGGGCACCCATGTGGGCGACGACGCGGCCGCCGTGGCACGCAATCGCGCGCGGCTGGCCGCCTGCCTGCCGTCGATGCCGCAATGGCTGGAACAGGTGCATGGCTGCGCGGTCGCGACGGTCGACCATGTGGCCGCACCGGGCGATGCCGTGCCGCGGGCCGATGCGAGCCTGGCGCTCACGCCGGGCCATGTCTGCGCCGTGATGACCGCCGACTGCCTGCCGGTGCTGCTGTGCGATGCGCACGCAACGGTGGTGGGGGCCGCGCATGCGGGCTGGCGCGGCCTGTGCAGCGGCGTGATCGAGGCCACGCTGGCGCGGATGCAGGCGGCCGCCGGCGGCGCTGCCATGCGCTGGCTGGCATGGCTGGGCCCGGCGATCGGCCCCGAGGCCTTCGAGGTCGGTGCCGAAGTGCGCGCGGCGTTTCTCGCGCAGGCACGCCCGGGCGAGCAGGCCGCGGTGGCCGCGGCGTTCCGCGCCGGGGCCCCTGGCAAGTACTTTGCCGACATCTATGCGCTGGCGCGAACGCGCCTGGCACGCGCCGGCTGCGTCGACGTCCACGGCGGCGCTGCCTGCACCGTTGCCGATGCCGAACGCTTCTACTCTTACCGGCGCGACGGCGTGACCGGCCGCATGGCCAGCCTGGTCTGGCTGGCCGACTGAGCGGCGCCGCCTTACTCGTCCGCGGGCCGGGCCGCCTCGCCCGCCGGGGCGCTTTTCTCCGGCGCGCGTTCGGCCTCGGCCTTGCGCCGGCGCCGGCCGGGCGTGCCCATGATGTAGAGCACCAGCGCCACCGGCGCGACCCCATACATCAGGAAGGTGGCGACCCCCGCCACCACGTTGTGCTCGGTGATCGCCATCATCAGCGCCACGTAGAGCCAGCCAATGGCCACGATGTACATCAGAATTTCATCCTTCTCGACTATGCTCGATGGCCTCGGCAGGTGCGTGGGCTGCATTACCGTCCGGTAGGTCGGGCAGCGCGCGGCGCCGGGGCGGATTTCCGCATTGACAGCGTGCGCGTTGCAAGGCAACAATGACCTCGAATGTCTCGGAATCGCTGACGATTCCCAGGTTTTTCCGGCAAGCATAACGCATGGCGCTGGCAACCGAGGAGCCGCGCCCGCCGGATAAAAGGGAGCCGCTATCGGGAATCGATGCAAGCCCTGGCCGCAGGTTGTGCGGGCAGGGTTCCAGCCCAGTTCCAGGGCAGATGTGCCGGCTGACCCTCCCGCTGAGGGGCGGGCCGCAGCCGGGTCCATTCGGATAGCATCTCCCCATGCAGAGTGCCGGCCAGGGCAATGCCCGAAGCCGGTTCGAATAGTGACGGCAGAGAGACAAAACTGATCATGGCGACCGGCAAAGGTGCGGCAGCTTCCACGCAGGAAGGCAAGTCCCAACCATCCAAGTTCACGCCGGGGCCATTCGATCCAGCCACCTGGCTGGAATGGTCCCGCCAGTGGCAGGGCACTGAAGGCAACGGCCACGCGGCCGCATCCGGCATGATGGCCGGCATCCCGGGCCTGGATGCGCTGGCAGGCGTCAAGATTGCGCCGGCCCAGCTGGCCGACATCCAGCAGCGCTACATGAAGGACTTCGCGGCGCTGTGGCAGGCGCTGGCCGAGGGCAAGCCCGACGGCACCGGCCCGCTGCACGACCGGCGCTTTGCCGGCGAGGCCTGGCGCAACAATGTGCCTTACCGCTACGCCGCCGCTTTCTACCTGCTCAACGCGCGCGCGCTGACCGAGCTGGCCGATGCCGTCGAGGGCGATGCCAAGACCCGCCAGCGCATCCGCTTTGCGATCTCGCAGTGGGTCGATGCGATGTCGCCCGCCAACTTCCTGGTCACCAATCCGGAAGCGCAGCGCCTGCTGATCGAATCGGGCGGCAAATCGCTGCGCGCCGGCGTGCGCAACATGATGGAAGACCTGACGCGCGGCAAGATCTCGCAGACCGACGAGACCGCGTTCGAAGTGGGACGCAATGTCGCGGTGACCGAAGGCGCGGTGGTCTACGAGAACGAATACTTCCAGCTGCTGCAGTACAAGCCGCTCACCGACAAGGTTTACGCACGGCCGCTGCTGCTGGTGCCGCCGTGCATCAACAAGTACTACATCCTTGATCTGCAGCCGGAAAGCTCGCTGGTGCGGCATGCGGTGGAGCAGGGCCATACGGTGTTTCTGGTGTCGTGGCGCAATCCCGACGCCAGCATGGCGTCGCGCACCTGGGACGACTACATCGAGAACGCCGCCATCCGCGCCATCGAAGTCGCGCGCGATATCAGCGGCGAGGACCAGATCAACGTGCTCGGCTTCTGCGTCGGCGGCACCATCATTTCGACCGCGCTCGCGGTGCTGGCCGCGCGCGGTCAGCATCCGGCGGCCAGCCTGACGCTGCTGACCACGCTGCTGGACTTTGCCGACACCGGCATCCTCGACGTCTTCGTCGACGAGGGCCACGTGCAGTTGCGCGAAGCCACGCTGGGCGGCGGTGCCGGCGCGCCGTGCGCGCTGCTGCGCGGGCTGGAGCTGGCCAACACCTTCTCGTTCCTGCGCCCGAACGACCTGGTGTGGAACTACGTGGTCGACAACTACCTGAAGGGCAATACCCCGGTGCCGTTCGACCTGCTGTTCTGGAATGGCGACGCGACCAACCTGCCGGGGCCGTGGTACTGCTGGTACCTGCGCCACACCTACCTGCAGAACGAGCTCAAGGTGCCGGGCAAGCTGACTGTATGCGATGCGCCGGTGGACCTGGGCAGCATCGACGTGCCGACCTATCTCTACGGCTCGCGCGAGGACCATATCGTGCCGTGGACCGCGGCCTATGCCTCGACCGCGCTGCTGAAGAACAAGCTGCGCTTCGTCCTGGGCGCGTCCGGCCATATCGCCGGCGTGATCAATCCGCCGGCCAAGAAAAAGCGCAGCCACTGGACCAACGACGCTTTGCCGGCGTCGCCGCAGCAATGGCTGGCCGGCGCCACCGAGCATCCCGGCAGCTGGTGGCCGGACTGGTCGGCATGGCTGGCCAGCCATGCAGGCGCCAAGCGCGCCGCGCCTGCGCAGTACGGCAACGCGCGCTATCCTGCGATCGAACCCGCGCCTGGGCGCTACGTCAAGGCCAAGGCCTGATGCCCGCGCGACGCCGGCGTGCGCCCAGCGCGAGCGCCGGCGGAGTGCGGGTCCCCTGTTTCCATTGAGAGGACTACACCATGACTGACGTTGTCATCGTATCCGCGGCCCGTACCGCGGTTGGCAAATTTGGCGGCTCGCTGGCGAAGATTCCGGCGCCGGAACTGGGTGCCGTGGTGATCAAGGCCGCGCTCGAGCGCGCCGGCATCCAGCCGGATCAGGTCAGCGAAGTGATCATGGGGCAGGTGCTGGCCGCCGGCTCGGGCCAGAATCCGGCGCGCCAGGCCTCGATCAAGGCCGGCCTGCCGGCGATGGTGCCGGCCATGACCATCAACAAGGTGTGCGGCTCGGGCCTGAAGGCGGTGATGATGGCCGCCAATGCCATCATGGCGGGCGATGCCGAGATCGTGGTGGCCGGCGGCCAGGAGAACATGAGCGCCGCGCCGCACGTGCTGCCGGGCTCGCGCGACGGCTTCCGCATGGGCGACACCAAGCTGGTCGACACCATGATCGTCGACGGCCTGTGGGACGTGTACAACCAGTACCACATGGGCATCACCGCCGAGAACGTGGCCAAGGAATACGGCATCACGCGCGAGGCCCAGGACGAATTCGCGGTGGGCTCGCAGAACAAGGCCGAGGCCGCGCAAAAGGCCGGCAAGTTCGATGAAGAAATCGTGCCGGTGCTGATCCCGCAGCGCAAGGGCGACCCGGTGGCGTTCAAGACCGACGAGTTCGTGCGCCACGGCGCCACGCTCGACAGCATGTCCGGCCTCAGGCCTGCCTTCGACAAGGCCGGCTCCGTGACCGCGGCCAATGCCTCGGGCCTGAACGACGGCGCCGCCGCGGTGGTGGTGATGTCGGCCGCCAAGGCCAAGGAACTGGGCCTGACCCCGCTCGCCACCATCAAGAGCTACGCCAACGCCGGGGTCGACCCGAAGGTGATGGGCATGGGCCCGGTGCCGGCGTCCAAGCGCGCGCTGTCGCGCGCGGGCTGGACCCCGCAGGACCTGGACCTGATGGAAATCAACGAGGCCTTCGCCGCGCAGGCGCTGGCCGTGCACCAGCAGATGGGCTGGGATACCTCCAAGGTCAACGTCAATGGCGGCGCCATCGCCATCGGCCACCCGATCGGCGCGTCGGGCTGCCGTATCCTGGTGACGCTGCTGCACGAAATGAAGCGCCGCGATGCCAGGAAGGGTCTGGCCTCGCTGTGCATCGGCGGCGGCATGGGCGTGGCGCTGGCGGTCGAGCGCAACTAAGAAGGGGTGCGCCGGCCACGCGCGCATGGCGCGGCCGGCGGCAAATAACGAAAAGCCAATCAAGGAGTGGACATGACTCAGCGCATTGCGTATGTGACCGGCGGCATGGGTGGTATCGGGACCGCCATCTGCCAGCGGCTGGCCAGGGATGGCTTTCGCGTGGTGGCCGGCTGCGGCCCCAACTCGCCGCGCCGTGAAAAGTGGCTGGAACAGCAGAAGGCCCTGGGCTTCGATTTCGTCGCCTCCGAAGGCAACGTGGCGGACTGGGACTCGACCAAGGCCGCCTTCGACAAGGTCAAGGCCGAGGTCGGCGAAGTCGACGTGCTGATCAACAACGCCGGCATCACGCGCGACGTGGTGTTTCGCAAGATGACCCGCGCCGACTGGGATGCGGTGATCGACACCAACCTGACCTCGCTGTTCAACGTCACCAAGCAGGTGATCGACGGCATGGCCGACCGCGGCTGGGGCCGGATCGTCAATATCTCGTCGGTGAACGGGCAGAAGGGCCAGTTCGGCCAGACCAACTACTCCACCGCCAAGGCCGGCCTGCACGGCTTCACCATGGCGCTGGCGCAGGAGGTGGCGACCAAGGGCGTGACGGTGAACACGGTTTCGCCGGGCTATATCGCCACCGACATGGTCAAGGCGATCCGCCAGGACGTGCTCGACAAGATCGTCGGCACGATTCCGGTGAAGCGCCTGGGCGAGCCGGAAGAGATCGCGTCGATCTGCGCGTGGCTGTCGTCCGACGAGTCCGGCTTCTCGACGGGCGCCGACTTCTCGCTCAACGGCGGCCTGCACATGGGCTGACCTGGCCTTCAGCCAGCCGCGCCGGCGGCCGCGTTTTGCGGTGCAGCCAGCGCGGCGCACAAGGCGGCGGAGGCTCGTTCTCGCTGCCGCTCGCGCGGGCCGTGATGGCCCGCGAATCATTTCCAGGCGCGCGGCATCGGCTTCGCGGCGCGCCGGCCTACCGGGTTTTCCTTAAGCCCCGTCGCTTTTCTTAGTGCTTTGTTGGGCATAGAATCAGGGCAGCGGCGCAGCCAGCACCATAGTCGTGCAGCATCAGCCCTCGCGGGGGCGAGACGGCGTGCCGCGGCGCGCAGCCATGCGCGAACAGCCGCAAGACGGCCGGCACGATAACAGCAGATGGCGCGGGCGGTACCGATTTGCGCATTGCACCCCATGCGGTGCAGCAGCGCGCAATCAGCGACGACACAAGGACAGAGCACCGATGGCCACGACCAAAAAAGGCGCAGAGCGACTGATCAAAAAGTATCCCAACCGCAGGCTCTACGATACCCAGACCAGCACCTACATCACCCTGGCCGACGTCAAGCAGCTGGTGATGGACTCCGAGGACTTCAAGGTCGTCGACGCCAAGTCCGGTGACGAACTGACGCGCAGCATCCTGCTGCAGATCATCCTGGAAGAAGAGACCGGCGGCGTGCCGATGTTCTCCAGCGCCATGCTGTCGCAGATCATCCGCTTCTACGGCCATGCCATGCAGGGCATGATGGGCACCTACCTGGAAAAGAACATCCAGGCCTTCATCGACATCCAGAACAAGCTGGCCGAGAACTCCAAGGGCCTGTACTCCGGCGAAGCCTTCAGCCCGGACATGTGGTCGCAGTTCATGAACATGCAGGGCCCGATGATGCAGGGCATGATGAGCAACTACATCGAGCAGAGCAAGAACCTGTTCGTGCAGATGCAGGAGCAGATGCAGAACCAGGCCAAGAACATGTTCGGCACGTTCCCGTTCAACCAGCCTGACAAGAAGTAGCAAGCAGCGGCGGCGGGCCGGGCGCCCGCCGCGCATCAGCACCGGGGCCGGCGTTCTTTCATGGCGCATTCCCGATTCAGGTTCTTCGCGAGGTGGCGGGCCCCATCTGTGGCAGCGTGCGTGGTTAATCGCCTCCGTGGAATCACCGACTCCCGAAAAGCCGCGCAACCCCAAAGCAGGTAGAATGCGCGCTTTGGCCCCATCCGGGGCCTCTGTATCGCATCTCTCAGCGGCGGCTCAGTTTGGGACTCGCCTGGTTTGCGCGGCGTCCCATGTCCTACGCTTCCCGATCTTCCTGTCCGGCGCCGGTGCCTGCGGCGCGTTCCGTGCCATGAGCCGGCTGTTCCTGGCTCCGATGGAAGGGCTGGCCGACTATGTCCTGCGCGACGTCCTGACCGATACCGGCGGCTACGACGGTTGCGTGTCGGAGTTCGTGCGGGTGACGGGGTCGCTGCTGCCGGCGCGGGTCTATCAGCGGGACACGCCCGAGATCCTGTCGGGCGGCCGTACCCGCAGCGGCACGCCGATGGTGATCCAGCTGCTCGGCAGCGATCCCGGGTGGCTGGCGCGCAATGCCGCCTATGCCGCGACCCTGTCGCCGCATGGCATCGACCTGAACTTCGGCTGTCCCGCCAAGGTGGTCAACCGCCATGGCGGCGGCGCGATGCTGCTGGCCGATCCGGCGCTGCTGAACCGGATCGTGGCGTCGGTGCGCGCCGCGGTGCCGGCCAACGTACCCGTGACCGCCAAGATGCGGCTGGGCGTCTCGGATACCGCGCTCGCCATCGATTGCGCCACCGCGCTGGCGGAAGGCGGCGCGGCCTCGCTGGTGGTGCATGCCCGCACGCGCGACCACGGCTACCGGCCGCCGGCGCACTGGGACTGGATCGCGCGCATTGCGGCGGCCGTGGACATACCCGTGATTGCCAACGGCGAGGTCTGGACCGTCGCCGACTGGGCGCGCTGCCGCGAGGTCAGCGGCTGCGCCGACGTCATGATCGGGCGCGGCGCCGTCTCGGACCCGTTCCTGGCCTTGCGCATTCGCGGCCAGATGCCCGGCACGCCGTCGGCGCAAGAGTGGCCGCTGGTGCTGCGCCAGATCGCGGCGTACCTGGACAAGCTGCATGCCCGTATCGCTTCGTGTCATGAGCACGGCCGCGTCAAGCTCTGGCTCAGCTACCTGAAGCGCACCTGGCCGCAGGCGGGCGAGCTGCATGCGGCGATCCGGCGCGTCCAGGACTCGCGGGAAATCGCGCAGGTCCTGCAAGGCATGCAAGGCAGAGTGACGTCGGCGTAACCGTGGCCCGGTGGGCATGTCGTGCGTCAGGCGCCGGGAAACTCCGGCAAACGGTTAAAATGCGCGATTGCCTGTTTCGCGCCTGGCGGCCTTGTCTCCGTGACCGACGGTCTGGCCGGCGCGCCTTGCCCCACATTCGGATTCCAACGTGAAAAACCCCTCAGAAGCAACGAACCAGAAAGACCATAGTCCGCGTGTGGGATTCGTTTCCCTGGGCTGCCCGAAAGCGCTGGTCGACTCCGAGCAGATCATCACCCAGCTGCGCGCCGAGGGCTATGCCATCAGCGGCACCTATGACGGCGCCGACCTGGTCGTGGTCAACACTTGCGGCTTTATCGACGAGGCGGTGCAGGAAAGCCTGGACGCGATCGGTGAAGCGCTGACCGAGAACGGCAAGGTCATCGTCACCGGCTGCCTGGGCGCGAAGAAGGACGCGGCGGGCCACGACATCGTGTCGTCGGTGCATCCCAAGGTGCTGGCCGTGACCGGCCCGCACGCGCTGGGCGAGGTGATGCAGGCGGTGCACACGCACCTGCCCAAGCCGCATGACCCGTTTACCGACCTGGTGCCGGCCGCCGGCATCAAGCTCACGCCCAAGCACTACGCCTACCTGAAGATCTCCGAGGGCTGCAACCACCGCTGCTCGTTCTGCATCATCCCGTCGATGCGCGGCGACCTGGTCTCGCGCCCGGTGGCCGAAGTCATGCTGGAGGCCGAAAACCTGTTCAAGGCCGGGGTCAAGGAACTGCTGGTGATCTCGCAGGACACCAGCGCCTACGGCGTCGACGTCAAGTACCGCACCGGCTTCTGGAACGGCCGCCCGCTCAAGACCCGCATGACCGAACTGGTCGCGGCGCTGGGCGAGCTGGCCGCGCAGTACGGTGCCTGGGTGCGCCTGCACTACGTGTACCCGTACCCGCACGTCGACGAGATCATCCCGCTGATGAACAACGGCCACGTACTGCCGTACCTGGACGTGCCGCTGCAGCACGCCCACCCGGACGTGCTCAAGCGCATGAAGCGCCCGGCCAACGCCGAGAAGACCATGGACCGCATCCGCGCCTGGCGCGAGATCTGCCCCGAGCTGACCATCCGCAGCACCTTTATCGCCGGCTTCCCGGGCGAAACCGAGGCCGAGTTCCAGACGCTGCTGGACTTTGTCGCCGAGGCCGAACTCGACCGCGTCGGCTGCTTTGCGTACTCGCCGGTGGAAGGCGCCACGGCCAACGACCTGCCGGGCGCACTGCCCGACGAGGTGCGCGAGGAGCGCCGCGCCCGCTTCATGGAAGTGGCCGAGGAAGTGTCCTCGCGCCGGCTGCAGCGCAAGGTCGGCCAGACCCTGCGCGTGCTGGTCGACGAGGTCAACCAGGATGGCGGCATCGGCCGTTCGTCGGCGGATGCGCCGGAAATCGATGGCCTGGTCTATATCGCGCCGCCGCAGCGTACCTCGCAGCGCTACCGCGCGGGCGAGTTCGTCGAAGTCAGGATTACGGGTGCCGATGGCCACGACCTGTGGGGCGAGGTCTGAGCTAGTCCTGCCGGACGAGGCCGGCGCGGTGGCGATTAGGTAAAAGTACGGTCGTTCGTTTCCGCGCGGCCGCGGCTATACTGTGCGGTGCAACATACCCCCCTTGGAGACAGTCATGACGCGTGAAGTCGTAGTGGTGAGCGGTGTCCGTACCGCAATCGGGACCTTTGGCGGCAGCCTGAAGGATGTGGCGCCGGCAGAACTGGGCGCGCTGGTCGTGCGCGAGGCGCTGGCCCGGGCGCAGGTGTCCGGCGACGATGTCGGCCATGTGGTGTTCGGCAACGTGATCCAGACCGAGCCGCGCGATATGTACCTGGGCCGCGTGGCGGCGGTCAACGGCGGGGTCTCGATCAACGCGCCGGCGCTGACCGTGAACCGCCTGTGCGGCTCGGGCCTGCAGGCCATCGTCAGCGCCGCGCAAACCATCCTGCTGGGCGATGCCGACGTCGCCATCGGCGGCGGTGCCGAAAGCATGAGCCGCGCCCCGTACCTGGCGCCGGCGGCACGCTGGGGCGCGCGCATGGGCGATGCCGGCCTGGTCGACATGATGCTGGGCGCGCTGCACGACCCGTTCCACCGCATCCACATGGGCGTGACCGCGGAGAATGTCGCCAAGGAATACGACATCTCGCGCGCGCAGCAGGACGAAGCCGCGCTGGAATCGCACCGCCGCGCTTCGGCCGCGATCAAGGCAGGCTACTTCAAGGACCAGATCGTCCCCGTGGTGACCAAGGGCCGCAAGGGCGAGGTTACCTTCGACACCGACGAGCATGTGCGGCATGACGCCACCATGGACGACATGACCAAGCTCAAGCCGGTCTTCGTCAAGGAAAACGGCAGCGTCACCGCCGGCAATGCCTCGGGCCTGAACGACGCCGCCGCCGCGGTGGTGATGATGGAGCGCGCCGAGGCCGAGCGCCGCGGCCTGAAGCCGCTGGCGCGCCTGGTGTCGTACGGCCATGCCGGCGTCGATCCCAAGACCATGGGCATCGGCCCGGTGCCGGCGACGAAGATCGCGCTGGAACGCGCCGGCCTCCAGGTCTCGGACCTGGACGTGATCGAAGCCAACGAGGCCTTTGCCGCGCAGGCCTGCGCCGTGACCAAGGCCCTGGGCCTGGATCCGGCCAAGGTCAACCCGAATGGCTCGGGCATCTCGCTGGGCCACCCCATCGGCGCCACCGGCGCGCTGATCACGGTGAAGGCGCTGCATGAGCTGAACCGCGTGCAGGGCCGCTACGCGCTGGTGACGATGTGCATCGGCGGCGGGCAGGGCATTGCCGCCATCTTCGAGCGGATCTGAGCTTAGCCTTGCGCCGCGTGCCGCTGAAAACGTCCATCCCGGCGCTGGCCGCCGTGCTCGCCCTGGCGGGCACGGCGCAGGCCGCACCGGCGACCGAATTGTCGAGCGGGCCGGTCGGGGCGGCCGCGCCTGGCGGCGAAAGCCTGGGCATCAACCAGGCCATCCGCGATGGCGAGGCCAGGCGCGGCACGGCGCTGTCGACCGGCGCGCCCAGGCCGCTGGCGCCGCGCCCCGAATATTCATCGCTGCCGGTCTATGTCGGCAAGGTCGGCGACCAGCCGGTGCGCCTGCGCCTGGGCCCCAAGCCGGACGAGCGCGACAGCGTGCGCGGCGAGTACAGCGGCCGTGGCGCCGGGGTGCGCCTGCTGGCCGGCGAGTGGGAGGACGGCGCCTTCCTGATGGAGGAGTCCGACGACGGCACCCGGGTGTCGGGCAACTGGGAAGGCACCATCGACGCCGGCGGCGCCGTGCGCGGCACCTGGACCGACGCCTTCAATCCGGCCATCGTGTTGCCGTTTTTTATCCGCCCGCTGGGCCTGCTGGTGATTCCCCCGTTCGACATGACGCCCAACAGCGGCGTCACCTACGCGCCGCCGCCGCCGAAGTCGTCGATTTCCGGCTGGTAGGCCATTTCCGGCACCACGCGCCGAACCATCCCGGTGGCGCGCGCGGCATTTGCTGGTAAGCTCGGAGGCTCATCGCGTCTCATGCCTGACCGTGCCGCGCCGACGCACGCCGACGCACGCCGACGCACACTGACGCACACTGACGCACTCCGCCGCACTGGCCGTGTCAAGCGACCGGGCGGCAGCCAGCAAGGAAACCGCCGTGTCCGATTCCTCATCCGACAAGCCCGCATCCCGTTACCTGCAGACCGTCGCGGTCCAGCCCGAGCTGGACATCGCCCCCGGCTTTGCCTCGTTTTCCCCGGCCACGCATCGCGGCTCGACCGTGGTGTTCCGCAACCTCGCCGAACTGCGCGCGCATGGCGACGGGGCCACCACTTACTGGCGCTACGGCCTGCATGCCACGCCGACCAGCGAGGCGCTGTGCCAGCACCTGGCGCTGCTCGAGGGCGCGCGCCACGCGCTGCTGCAGCCGTCGGGCCTGGCGGCGATCTCGCTGGTGTACTTCGCGCTGCTCAAGAGCGGCGACGACGTGCTGGTGCCGCATAACGTCTACGGCCCCAACCGCGACCACGGCGAGTGGCTGGCGCGCGACTTCGGCGTGACCGTGCGCTACTACGATCCCATGGACGCCGCCGCGCTGCCCGCGCTGATCCAGCCCAATACGCGCCTGATCTGGATGGAGTCGCCGGGCTCGGTGACGATGGAGGTGCCCGACTGCGGCGCCATCGTCGCCGCGGCGCGCGCGCGTGGCGTGCTGACCGCGATCGACAATACCTGGTCGGCCGGCGTCTACTTCCGCCCGTTCGAGCTGGGCATCGACATCTCGGTGCAGGCGCTGACCAAGTACCAGTCCGGCGGCAGCGACGTGCTGATGGGCGCGGTGCTGAGCTGCGACGATGGCCTGCACGGCCGGCTCAAGCGCGCCCGCATGCTGATGGGCTGGGGCGTGTCCGCCGACGACTGCCACCTGGTACTGCGCGCGCTGCCGAGCCTGCCGGTGCGGCTGGCTGCCCATGACCGCGGCGCGCGCGAGGTGGCCGAATGGCTGCGCCAGCGGCCGGAGGTGGCGCGCGTGCTGCATCCCGCGCTGCCGGACTGCCCCGGCCATGCCAACTGGCGGCGCGAATTCACCGGCGCCAGCGGGCTGTTCGCCATCGTGCTGCGCGAGCGCTTTACGCGCCAGCAGGTCGATGCCTTCGTCGAGGCCTTGCAGCTGTTCGCCATCGGCTGGTCGTGGGGCGGCGCGCACAGCCTGGCGGTGCCGTACCACGTCCAGGGCATGCGCCCGGCGGGCACCTGGCCGCCGGCAGGCTGGCAGGATACCGGCGAGCTGGTGCGGCTCTATATCGGCCTGGAAGACACGCGCGACCTGATCGCCGACCTGCGCCAGGCGATCGAGGCCACGTTGTCCGCGTAAGCGGGCGGCCAGGTCAGGCCGGCTGTCTCAGCGCCAGGTTGAGCTGGTCGACGACTTCGGCCCAGTCGGCGTCGTCGAGCAGCTCGTCGCGCAGCAGGGCGGACTGGGCCGGCGTCCAGAACGGGGCTTCGGCCAGCTCGAGGGTCTCGGGCAGCGGCGCGTGCTTGCCGATGAAGGCACGGATGCTGGCTTCGTCGGAGGCCAGGCCAAGCTGGTCGAAAAGTTCTGAAAACTGGTGGAAGGTCGGTTCCATGATGGTCGGGCTCGCTGTGGTTGACCTGAGGTAGTGTAGGGCAGCCACGAGAACAAGAACGGACGCCGTGGCGTCCGTTTTTAATGGTGCCGGCGCTGCGCGTCAGCGCGTCTCGGTGCCCGACAGCGCCTTGGCGCCGGCGGCGGGGCTGGCCGCCGCTTCGGCCAACGCGGTGCGCGGCATGGCCCAGACCGACTCCGCCGGCCCGCCGCGGGCGCGGCGAGCGGTGGCGCGGGCGAGCGCGGCAAAGCCCGCCGCCAGCGCAATCGCGCCGAGGTCGAAGCCGGCGATGATCCAGTGCCCGCTGGGAATGCTGTGCAGCAGGTGGTCGCCGGTCAGGATCGCGTTCGACAGCGGCACCGTCAGCGCGGCCAGCGCTGCGGCGCAGAGCAGCTCCACCGCGGCGCGCACGGGCGCGCGCAGCAGCGCCCAGGCGCAGGCCAGGCCGAACGCGGTGAAATAGGTCTGGCTGACGGCGCGCTCGGGCCACAGCAGCGCCGCGGGAAAGCACAGCGCCACGCCGATGCAGCAGCCGATGCACACGCCCACGGTGGCCTGCGCCAGCAGGCGGTGCGCGCGCGGCTGCCCGGCCTGGCGCAGCTTGCGCCGCGACTCGATCCACAGCAGGTTGCCCGAATAGAACAGGAAGGCGCCGGCCAGCCCGGCCAGCAGGTAGACCAGCCGCACCGGCAGTTCGCCGAAGGTACCGAAATGCAGCGCGTACAGCGCGCTGTAGAGCCCGTGGTTGCTGTCGCGCGCGCCCGCGGTCTGGTTGGCCGTCAGCTGGCCGGCGTTGGCTGCGCCGCTGGCGGCGTGGATGCCGACCGAGCCCAGGTTGCCGAGCGCGCGCGTGCTGGTGCCGCGCACTTCGACCACGGCGTTGGCGTCGCCGTAGCGCTGGAAGCGGAATGATTCCGGCGTGAAGCGCTCGCCGCCGTGCGCGCGCGCGATCTGCATCAGCGTCGCGGTGGGCAGCGTCGGCACCGCGCGCCCCGCGGCGGCAACTTCCGGCACCGCGGTGGTGGCGGTCGGCACCGCCTCGAACAGGCGGCCGTTGAAGGTGAGCGTGTTGAACACCATCATCAGCACCAGCGACAGGCAGAACAGCGCGCCGGTGACGGCAAAGACCAGGTGGAAGGGCAGGCTGAACAGGCCCAGCACATTGTGGGTGTCCATCCAGAAACGCTTGAGGTTGCGCCCCGGACGCACCGCGAACAGGTCCTTTTTCAGCCGCGGCAGGTGCAGCAGCACGCCGGACACCAGCGCCAGCCCGTACAGTACCGAGATCGCGCCCATGAAATAGATGCCGCCGACCGGGATGCCGAGCGAATAGTGCAGGCTGTTCAGGAACGCCGACAACTCGCCCATGACGTGGTCGCGCGAGGTGTCGCGCTGCATCGCGGCGTTGCCGGCCAGGCGCGCGTCGGTGGTCATCTGCCACGCGCCGGCCTGGTCCTGCCAGTAGGCCGAGATATTGGGCTCGCCCTCCGACGGTATGATCACGTAGGCACTGGCCGCGGCTTCCGGGTGGATCGCGACCAGCTTCTGCATGAAGCGGTCGACCGCGGCCGGGTCGGCGCTGGCCTCGACCGGCGCGCTGCCCTTGAGCCGCGCCGGCGACTGCCAGACATGCAGTTCGTGGTGGAAGACGGTGATGGCGCCGGCAAAGAAGGCGATAAACAGGGCCCAGCCGGCCATCAGGCCGACCCAGGTATGCAGCGTCTGGTACAGGCGCAGGGTTGCGGTTTTCATGATGGCGGTCTCAGGTGGTGGGCACGGCGGCCAGTGCGGCCGGCGCCAGGCCGGCCAGTCGCAGCGCCCACAGCGCGCCGAAGCCGAGCAGGTTGGCACCGCCCAGCCACAGCCACGCGCTGCGGCTGGAACGGAACAGCAGGCTGGCGCTGATGATCGCGACCCACAGCGGCAGGCAGGCCGCCACCGCCGCGACGATGCCGGATTGCCAGCCGCCCGGCAGGGCAAGGATCGCCAGCGTGCACAGCACCAGCGCCAGCGGCAGGCCGAGCAGCGTGCCGGCCAGCCACTTGCTGCCCATGCCGGATGCGTCCGCGCTCATGCCCGCTGCTCCCGTTCGCCGTGGCGCCCGCGCGCGGCATAGGTGCCGATGAACGGCCACACCGACAACGCGCACGGCACCGTGACCAGGCTCGCGGCAATAGCGACCGGCCAGCCGTCGGTCAGGCTCCACAGCCAGGTGCTGGCGCAAGTCAGCGCCAGCCCCAGCCAGCCGGCCAGCCGCGGACGGGAGAGGGTGCCGCGCGGCAGCAACACCTGGTTCGGCGCGGCCAGGTACAGGCACGCGGCCGCAGCCAGGCCAAGAAGGACGGCCAGAACTTGCATGGGGCAATGTCAGATCAGCGAAACATTAATAATAATGATTCGCATTTGTGTGCGCAAGCGCCACGTCGAGGGTGCGCGCCCCGGCGAGGATTTCAGTGCACCCGGAAAGGCACGCGCGGCGACGGCGCGCGAGCAGCGTCCGCGCGCGGCGGACGCTTCAGGAGGCGAGGCGCCTGGCGGGGATCAGTGCGGGAACAGCGCCAGCAGGCCGTCGAGCCCGACGTGGTTGAATGCGACGCTGGCCTGCGCGCGTACCACCGGCTTGGCGCGGAACGCCACCGACAGTCCGGCCACGGCCATCATCTTCAGGTCGTTCGAGCCGTCGCCCATGACGATGGCCTGGTCGGGCGTGGCGCCGATCTGCGCGCAGATTTCCTGCACGGTGCGGGCCTTGACGTCGGCGTTGACGATCTCGCCGACGACATTGCCGGTCAGCTTGCCGTCGACGATCTCGAGCGTGTTGGCGCGGGTGAAGTCGAGCTGCAGGCGCGGCTTGAGCTGGTCGGTGAAGTGCACGAAGCCGCCCGATACCAGCAGCGTCTTCAGGCCCAGCGCCCGCACCGTCTCCAGCATGCGCTCGGCGCCCGGCGACAGCCGCAGGCGCTCGGCGTAGACCCGCTCCAGCACGGCGGCGTCCAGCCCCTTGAGCAGCGCCACGCGGCGGCGCAGGCTTTCGTTGAAATCGGTGATCTCGCCGCGCATGGCGGCTTCGGTGATGGCGGAGACCTCGGCCTTGAGGCCGCAGAAGTCGGCGATCTCGTCGATGCACTCGATCGTGATCAGGGTCGAGTCCATGTCCATCGCCACCAGGCGGAAGTCGGACAGCTTGCGCCCGGCCGGCACCACCGCCCAGTCGATCGCGCGCGGGCCGCAGAAGTCGTCGAGCGCGTCGCGCAGCGCCGCTGTCAGCGGCGCGCAGTCCTCGGCCACCGCCACGGTGTCGCTGCGCGGCACCAGCGCGGAAGCGCGGGCCAGGGTGCGGGCGGTGTCGAGGTCGGCGGGGACAAGCGGGGCGAGGCTCTGCAGGATCAGGGGCATGACGGGCGAAAATCGGGCGCTTGCCGCGGTCGTCGGCAAGGCGGGGGCTGCTACGCGGCAAAAGCGCTATTGTAGCCCCCCGCGGCGCCCCCGGGCGAATCAGCGCTGCGCCATCACCATGTAGTCGACCGTCAGGCTGGACAGCGCGCGCACGCCGTTGATCAGCGCCGGCTCATCCACATAGAACTCGGGCGAGTGGTTCGACGGCGCCTTGGTCACATCCTGCCCCCTGGGCGTCACGCCGAGGTTGAAGAACAGGCCCGGCACCTTCTCCTGGTAGAACGAAAAATCCTCGGATGCGGTGGCCTTGGGCGTGATCATCCAGTTGCCGTCGCCGGCCACGCGCTGCAGCGTCGGCGCCATCTTCTCGGTCAGCGCCGGCTGGTTGATGGTGGCGTTGTACAGCTCGACCACGCGGAAACTGGCCTCGGCCCCGGCGCTGGACGCAATCGCCTCGGTGGTGCGCTTCATGCGGGCATGGATGTCCTTCTTCATGCCTTCGTCGTAGGTCCGGATGGTGCCCATCATCTCGACCTTCTCCGGCACGATGTTCATGCGGTTGCCGCCGTGGAAGGTGCCGACGGTGATCACCGACGGTTCCAGCATGGCATTGACCTGGCGGCTCTGGATGGTCTGCAGGCCCATCACGATCTGCGACGCCACCACGATCGGGTCGATCCCGCCCCACGGCCGCGCGCCGTGGGTCTGGCGGCCCTTGACGTCGATCCAGAACTGGTCCGCCGCCGCCATCGAGGCGCCGCTGCGCCAGCCCAGCTTGCCCGATTCGATGCCGCTGGTCACATGCAGGCCGAAGATGGCATCGACCTTCGGATTGTCCAGCACGCCCTCGGCCACCATCTGCTTTGCGCCCCACATGTTCGAGCCATTGGGCTCGAAGTCGGCCGGGCTTTCCTCGGCCGGCTGGAAGATAAACTTGACGGTGCCGGGCAGCTGGTCCTTCATGCCGGCCAGCACCTCTGCCGTGGCCATGAGAATCGCGACGTGCGTGTCATGGCCGCAGGCGTGCATCACGTCGACTTCCTTGCCCAGGTACTGGCCCTTGGCCTTCGACGCGAACGGCACGTCGACGCGCTCCTTCACCGGCAGCGCGTCCATGTCGGCGCGCAGCGCCACCACCGGGCCGGGCTTGCCGCCCTTGAGCACGCCCACTACGCCGGTCTTGGCCACGCCGGTCTTGACCTCCATGCCGAGCTTGCGCAGGTGGTCCGCCACCAGCCTTGCGGTGCGGGTCTCGTAGTTGCCCAGTTCCGGATGCTGGTGGATATCGCGGCGCCAGGCGATCAGCTGCTTTTCCACGGCCTTGGCGCGGGTCTCGATCTGGGCGTGGAGGGCGTCGGTGGCGGCGCCGGCCGGGGCAGGCGTGGTCTGCGCCGGCGCGGGGTTGCAGAGCAGGCCGGCCGCGAGTGCGAGGCTGGCGAAAGCAAAGCGGACGGTGGAACGGGATGCGGTGGAACGGACGGCCATGCAGGATCTCCTTCGTTATTGTTGGTTTGATGCTGGCAGAGTGGTTGGCTGCTTGGTGAGTGGGGCGCTGGAGTACTGCGGGCGCCGGCCCTCACCCCCGCCCCTCTCGCGCAGGCGGGAGAGGGGAGCAAACAAGCGGGATGGGATGACTACGATACTGTCGAACGCCGAGGCAGTGCTCCCTCTCCCGCTTGCGCGAGAGGGTTGGGGTGAGGGCCAGCGTATCGACGCAGTGCGGACAACAAAGCCGCCGCGGACCCAGATCAGGCCGTAACCCGCAGGCTATCCACCACCTTATGCAAGAACCTTTCGCACGCAGCCAGCTGCTCCAGCGCAACGAACTCGTCCGGCTTGTGCGCCTGCTGGATATCGCCGGGGCCGCACACCACCGCCGGAATGCCCGCGCGCTGGAACAGCCCGGCCTCGGTGCCGTAGGCCACCTTGCTGGTGTCGCGGTCCGCGGTCAGCGCGCGTACCAGCTGCGTGATGGCTTCCTGCTCGGCCACGTCGAGCGACGGCGCGGCGGCGATCTTGCTCAGCGTCAGGTCGGCGTCGGCATGTTCGGCGCGCATCTTCGGCAGCAGCACCTCGCTGGCATAGGCCTGGATGCGCGCGTAGATCGCTTCCGGATCGACGCCGGGCAGGTTGCGGAACTCGAACACGAACTCGCACAGCGCCGGGATCGTGTTGAGCGCAATGCCGCCCTGGATGGTGCCGGTCTGCGCGGTGGTGTAGGGCACGTCGAAGGCCTGGTCGTAGGGGCCGTTGGCCTTGAACTCGTCGGCGATGTCGCGGATGAAGCAGATCAGCCGTGCCGCGTATTCGATCGCATTGACGCCGCGCGGCGTCAGCGACGAATGCGCGGCCTGGCCTTTCACGCAGCAGCGGTAGGCGTTGATGCCCTTGTGCGCAACGATCACGCGCATGCTGGTGGGTTCGCCGACGATGCAGCCGCCGGGGGTCACGCCGCGCTCGCGCAGTTCGGCCAGCAGGTAGGGCGCGCCCATGCAGCCGATTTCTTCGTCGAACGACAGCGCGTAGTGCACCGGCTCGCGCAGCCTGGCGTCGAGGATGGCCGGCAGCAGCGACAGGCTGGTGCCGATAAAGCCTTTCATGTCGCAGGTGCCGCGGCCGTACAGCTTGCCGTCGCGCACCACCGGCTTGAACGGGTCGGTGGTCCACGCCTGCCCGTCCACCGGCACCACGTCGGTGTGGCCCGACAGCACGATGCCGCCGTTGGTCTCGCCGTTGGCCGCGGGCACGGTGACGAACAGGTTGGCCTTGTCCCGTTGCGGGTTGTAGCTCAGATGGGGCTTCAGCCCCTTGGCCAGGAAATGGTCGCGCACCGACTCGATCAGGCCAAGGTTCGAATTGCGGCTGGTGGTGTCGTAGGCCACCAGCCGCTGGGTCCATTCCAGTGCGCTGCCGCGCGCTGCGGTTTCGGTGACGGACTGGCTGGAGTCGGCTCGGGCAGCTTTGGCTGGCATGGGGGCGGTATCACTAACGTGTTAAGGAATCGATGCTACACCCGGCCGCGCGCCGCGTCCATGCACGATCGGCATCGGCGCTACGCCAGCTGCCGCAGCGTATGCTTGATGGTCTGCGCGCGCACCGCCACGTCCGGCATCTTGGCCTCGATGCGCAGCTTGTCCTGTCCCGCCAGCTTGATATGGCGGTTCTTCTGCACCAGGTCGATGATGCGCATCGCATCGATGGGCGGATTGGGCACGAACTGCACGCTGATGGCGGCCTCGCCGGCGTCGATCTTGCGCACGCCCAGCGGCGCCGCGGCGATGCGCAGCCGGTGGGTCTCGACCAGCGCCTGCGCCTGCGCCGGCAGGCGGCCGAAGCGGTCGACCAGCTCTTCCTGGATGTCGTCGACCCGCTCCGGGGTCTCGCAGTTGGCCAGCCGCTTGTACAGCGACAGGCGCTCGTGCACGTCGGCGCAGTAGTCGTTGGGCAGCAGCGCCGGCGTGCCCAGGTTGATCTCGGTGGTGGCGGCCAGCGGCGCCATCAGGTCGGGCTCCTTGCCGGCCTTCAGTGCCTTGACTGCATGGTTGAGCATGTCCGTGTAGAGCTGGAAGCCGATCTCGTGGATCTCGCCCGACTGCTTGTCGCCCAGCACCTCGCCGGCGCCGCGGATTTCCAGGTCGTGCATGGCCAGGTAGAAGCCCGAGCCCAGTTCCTCCATCTGCTGGATCGCCTCGAGCCGGCGCTGCGCCTGCTTGGTCAGGCCGTCGACGTCATGCACCAGCAGGTAGGCATAGGCCTGATGGTGCGAGCGCCCGACGCGGCCGCGCAGCTGGTGCAGCTGCGCCAGCCCGAACTTGTCGGCGCGGTGGATCAGGATGGTGTTGGCGGTCGGCACGTCGATGCCGGTCTCGATAATGGTGGTGCACAGCAGGATGTTGTCGCGGCGCGAGACGAAGTCGCGCATCACGCGTTCGAGCTCGCGCTCGTGCATCTGTCCGTGCGCGACCGCGATGCGCGCCTCGGGCACCAGCTCGGCAAGCCTGGCGCGCTTGTTCTCGATGGTCTCGACCTCGTTGTGCAGGAAGTAGACCTGCCCGCCGCGCTTGAGCTCGCGCAGGATGGCCTCGCGGATCACACCGTCTTCCTCGCGCCGCACGAAGGTCTTGATCGCCAGCCGCTTCTGCGGCGCGGTGGCGATCACCGAGAAATCGCGCAGCCCTTCCAGCGCCATGCCCAGCGTGCGCGGAATCGGCGTGGCGGTCAGGGTCAGGATGTCGACCTCGGCGCGCAGCGACTTCAGCGCTTCCTTCTGGCGCACGCCGAAGCGGTGTTCCTCGTCGATGATGACCAGCCCCAGGCGCTGGAACCGGACCTGGTCGGACAGGATTTTGTGGGTGCCAATGACGATGTCGACGCTGCCCTCGTTGATCTGCTTGATGGCCGCGTCGATCTCCTTCTTGGTCTTGAAGCGCGACAGCTCGACGATGCGCACCGGCCATTCGGCGAAGCGGTCGGACAGCGTCTGGAAGTGCTGCTCGGCCAGCAGCGTGGTCGGCGCCAGCATCGCCACCTGCTTGCCGCCGAGCACCGCGACAAAGGCCGCGCGCAGCGCGACCTCGGTCTTGCCGAAGCCGACATCGCCGCACACCAGCCGGTCCATCGGCTTGCCCGAGGTCATGTCGGCGATCACCGCGGCGATCGCGGCGGCCTGGTCCGGCGTTTCCTCGAAGCCGAAGCTCTCGGCGAAGGTCTCGTAGTCCTTGGGCGAGAGCGGGAAGGCGAAGCCCTCGCGCGCGGCGCGGCGCGCGTACAGGTTGAGCAGTTCGGCGGCGGTGTCGCGGATCTGCTGCGCTGCCTTGCGCTTGGCCTTGTCCCACTGGCCCGAGCCCAGGTGGTGCAGCGGCGCGGTATCCGGGTCGGCGCCTGAGTAGCGTGAGATCACGTGCAGCTGGTGCACCGGCACGTACAGCTTGCTGCCCTTGTCGTAGTCCAGGTGCAGGAATTCCTCGTCGCCCTGGCCCATGTCGAGCGTCACCAGGCCCTGGTAGCGGCCGATTCCGTGCTCGCTGTGCACCACCGGATCGCCGATCTTCAGCTCGGCCAGGTCGCGCACCATCGAATCGACGGCCGAGGCCTGCTCCTGCTTGCGACGGCCGGTGCGGCGCGCGGTGCCGGCGTACAGCTCGGCTTCGGTGACGAAGGCCAGCCGTGCCTGCGGCAGCGCGAAGCCGCTCTGCAGCGGCGCCACCGCGATCGAGAAATGCGCGTCGCCGGCGAGGAATGCGGCAAAGTCGTCGACCGGATGCGGGCGCAGGCCGCTTTCGGCAAACAGCTGCAGCAGCGTCTCGCGCCGGCCGGCGGAGTCGGCGCACATCAGCACGCGGGTCTGCTTGTCGAGCAGCAGCGACTCCAGGTTGACCAGCGGGTCTTCGGCGCGGCGATTGACCGCGACGTCGGGCAGGAGCGCCGAGAACGCCGGCTGCTCGGCGCCGGCTTCCCCCTGCAGCACCAGCCGCGCCATCGGCTTGGCGGCGACGAAGAACTGCTCCTCCGACAGGAACAGGTCCGCGGGCGGCAGCAGCGGGCGCTCGCGGTCGTGGCGCATGAAGTTGTAGCGCTGCGTGGTGTCGGCCCAGAAGCGGCGGATGGCCTCGTCGATGTTGCCCGCGAATACCAGCTGCGTGTCGGCGGGCAGGTAGTCGAACACGGTGGCGCTGTGCTCGAAGAACAGCGGCAGGTAATACTCGATGCCGGCCGACGGCACGCCGTTGCCGACGTCCTTGTAGATCGGCGACTTGGTCGGGTCGCCTTCGAAGACCTCGCGCCAGCGGCCGCGGAAGGCGGTGCGCGCGGCTTCGTCGAGCGGGAACTCGCGCCCGGGCAGCAGCCGCACTTCCTTGACCGGATACAGGCTGCGCTGCGTGTCCGGATCGAAGGCGCGGATGGTCTCGATCTCGTCGCCGAACAAATCGATGCGGTACGGCAGCGCCGAGCCCATCGGGTACAGGTCGATCAGGCCGCCGCGCACGCTGTATTCGCCCGGCCGCATCACCGCGCTGACATGCTCGTAGCCGGCCAGCGTGAACTGCGCCTTGAGTGCGGCCTCGTCGAGCCGCTCGCCCTGCTTGAAGAAGAAGGTATAGGCGGCCAGGAAGGCCGGCGGCGCCAGCCGGTACAGCGCGGTGGTGGCGGGCACCAGCATCACGTCGCACTGGCCGGTCTGGATGTCGTGCAGCGTCGCCAGGCGTTCGGAGACCAGGTCCTGGTGCGGCGAGAAGCTGTCGTAGGGCAGGGTTTCCCAGTCGGGCAGCAGGCGCACGCGCAGTTCCGGCGCGAACCAGGGGATTTCCTCGGCCAGGCGCTGCGCATCGACCGCATGCGAGCACACCACCGCCAGCATCGGCGCGCGCGCGCGGTGCTGGCGCGCATAGGCGGCCACCGCCAGCGCATCGGCCGAGCCGCGCAGGCCGGCCACGCTGTGGCGCAGCCCCGGCTTGACCAGCGGCAGGTTGACGAAGGGAAAGGCGGGCGTGGCGTCAGGCATGTCGGCAGGGGGCGTTCAAAACGACGACGCCCCGCCGGCATTGCGGGCGGGGGTCGGAACAGGGGACCTCGGGTGCCGGTGGCGCCGGCCGGATACGTTGATGCGGCATGGCGACGGGCAAGGGCCGTATTATAGAATGCGCACCGGTTGCCCCGCTGGCCAGTGCCGCTGGCCTGCGCTGGCGCCGCCTTTTTCACTCCACGCCGATCCCGTGTCCGCTCGCCGCTTTGCCCTGATTCCCTGTGCCGGTACCGGCAGCCGCGCCGGCGGCGCCGTGCCCAAGCAATACCAGACCGTGGCCGGCCGGCCGATGATCTGGCACGCCCTGGCGGCGTTCTCGGCGTGCGACGCCATCAACGCCACCGCGCTGGTGCTGGCGCCCGACGACATGCCGCTGGAATCGCGTTTCGGCGCGGCCGCGTTTGCCGGGCTTCGCTTCGATACCGCCTTTGTCGGCGGGGACAGCCGCCATGCATCCGTGCTGGCCGGCCTGCACCACCTGGCCCAGCTGGGCGCGACCGACGCCGACTGGGTGCTGGTGCACGATGCCGCGCGCCCGGGACTGACGCCGGCGATGGTCCACGCGCTGGTGCGCGCGGTGGAAAGCGACGGCGACGACGATCCGGACGCGGCCATCGGCGGCATCCTGGCGGTGCCGGTGCCCGACACGCTGAAACGCGCCCAGGACGATGCCCGCATCGGCGCCACGGTGCCGCGCGAAGGGCTGTGGCAGGCGCAGACGCCGCAGATGTTCCGCCTGGGCGTGCTGCGCCAGGCGCTGCAGGACGCCATGGCCGCCGGCGCGGTGGTAACCGACGAGGCCAGCGCGATCGAGCGCCTGGGCCTGCATCCGCGGCTGGTCAACGGCTCGCTGCGCAATTTCAAGGTGACCTACCCGGAGGACTTCGCGCTGGCCGAAGTGCTGCTGGGCAGCCACGCCAAAGGAGCATGACCGCATGATGCCTTTCGATATCCGGGTCGGGCAGGGCTATGACGTCCACGCGCTGGTACCCGGCCGCAAGCTGATCCTGGGCGGGGTCGAGATCCCGCACGACCGTGGCCTGCTGGGTCATTCCGATGCCGATGCGCTGCTGCACGCGGTCACCGACGCGCTCTTCGGCGCCGCGGCGCTGGGCGATATCGGGCGCCATTTTCCCGACACCGACGCGCAGTTCGCCGGCGCCGACAGCCGCGCGCTGCTGCGCGAGGCGGCGCGCCGCGTGCGCGAGGCCGGCTATGAAATCGGCAATGTCGACGCCACGGTGATCGCGCAGGCGCCCAAGCTGGCGCCGCATATCGGCGCGATGGTGGCCAACCTGGCCGAAGACCTGGCGATCGCGCGCGGGCGCTGCAACGTCAAGGCCAAGACCAACGAAAAGCTGGGCTTCGAGGGACGCCAGGAAGGCATCGTGGCGCAGGCCGCGGTGCTGCTGTGGCGCGCCTCGGTGGCGGACGCGCAGGACTGAGCTCAGGCGCGCGGCGCCTCGGGCGCCACGTCTTCGGGTGGAATGGCGTAGGTGTAGTCGATCAGCCGCGCCATCGCGCCGCTGCGCGCGCCGGCCTCGGTGCGCTTGGTGAACCCCATCTGCTGGCACAGCCGGTTGGCTGACGCCATTTCCGGCATGGTGCGCACCACCAGCGTCGACGCGCCGATATCGCGTGCGCGCTGGATGCAGATCTGCATCAGCGTGCGCCCCAGCCCCAGGCCGCGCGCCTGAGGGCTGACCGACAGCAGCCGCGCTTCGGGCTGGGTCAGGGTGATGGTGCTGCCATCCAGCGCCGGCAGCGTCGCCCCTGGGTGGCAGAACAGCACCGCGCCCATGATGCCGTGATCGGTCTCCGCCACCCACCATTCCATGTCCGGGTGGCTGGTCGCCAGCACGGCCTGCATGCCGCGCTGGAACGAGGCGCGGCAATCTTCCATGATCGCGAGCTCGTATTGCCCGTAGGCCTGTTGCGTGACGGCGGCGATATCGCCCCAGTCATGCACCGCCGCCAGGCGGTAATGGAAGCGGGGGGAAGTCGGCGAAGGCAGGGTCATGGCAGGCTGAAAGTGCGTATCCTGCCTGGATTGTAGGCGGATCGCCGCGCCCGCGCAGGTCGGCGCCATGACGGTTGCAGGATGGGAACAGCCGGCAAGTTCCGATGGGAAGCTGTCGGCTGTTGTGCTACGGCGCCCGTTGCCGGGCTGCCAGGGAGGGCGCGGGGGCGCGCAGATGCCTTACTGGGCCGCGATCACGTTGGCCGCGGCCACGATCACCGCGGCAATGCGGCCGACGTCGCGCAGCTGCTGCGCGGTCATGCCCTGTTCGTTCTTCAGCAGCTGGTAGTGCGACTTCACGCAGAAGTGGCACTTGCCCACGATCGATGCGGCCAGCGCGTACATCTCGAAGCGGCGCTTGTCCACGCCGCCATGGGTGGCGTAGGCGTTCATGCGCAGCCCGGCCGGCTGGCTGGCCAGGTCCGGATCGTCGGCCATCTCGACATACGGGTACCAGGTGTTGTTCATGCCCATCAGCGCGGCCGCGGTCAGCGCGCCGTTGGTTTCCTCGGGCGACAGCACGCCGGCATTGCGGATGGCGTCCACCAGCACCTTGCTCTGCGCCGCGAATGCCGCCGCCAGCGCCACGCCGACCGCATCGTTGCCTTCCAGCGAGGAGCGGGCGATGGTGCCGTCGACGTTCAGGCGGATGTCCTTGGCGTAATCGGGGATCAAATTCTTAATCGTACTGAGGAATTCCATTTATTTCTCCTATCGATCGGGGCTCAAAAAACCCGCGCAAGCGGGTTTCGATGCGGAGGGTGGGCCCTCCGCGGATCGCCAGGGCGTCTGGCGACGGACAGAAATTACAGCGTGGCGCCACCAACGGCACGGTTGCACGGGCACAGCTCGTCCGTCTGCAGGCCGTCCAGGATACGCAGGACTTCGTCCGGGTTGCGGCCGACGTTCAGGTTGTTCACCGAAACGTGCTGGATGGTGTTTTCCGGATCGACGATGAAGGTCGCGCGCAGGGCCACGCCGGCAGCGTGGTCACGCACGCCCAGCTGGTCGATCAGCGAACCGGTCACGTCGGCGAATTGCCACTGGTTCAGCTTGCTCAGGTCCTTGTGTTCGCGGCGCCATGCCAGCTTGACGAATTCGTTGTCGGTCGAGCCGCCCAGCACGATCGCGTCGCGGTCGGCGAAGTCGCCGTTCAGCTTGGCGAAGGCCACGATTTCGGTCGGGCACACGAAGGTGAAGTCCTTCGGGTAGAAGTAGATGATCTTCCACTTGCCTTCGAACGACTTCTCAGTGATGTCTTCGAAAGCCGACTGGCCGTTCTCTTCGTGATTGTTGAAACCCGGCTTGACACCGACGACGTGAAAGGCTTCGAGCTTGTCACCAACGGTCTTCATAGACTTCTCCTGATATGGTTGCAATGAGAGCGGTGCCGCTGCCGCATGCCCCGGCGTGGGACCGGTGATACGGCTGCTGCGGCGGCGTACCGCGACAAAACGTGATTATGCGTCATCATCCGGGTCCGGGCTAATTGATATTCTCAAACGGCCCGATAGGCAAAGGCATGGCCACGCCCGGCACGGCATGTGGCGCATCGTCGCGCCACCCCGCCGTTGCGATGGGCCAGTATGCCACGCGCGATCACCCCCACATGGGAAGTTGGTGACGGTCGCGGCGAAATCAAGCCGCCTGCATTGCCGCCTCGCTGCCGCGGCGCGCGCGGAAGATCACCAGCGTGGCGACCAGCCCGCACAGCGCGGCGAACATCAGCCACAGGCCCGGGGCGGCCTTGTTGCCGGTGGCGTGGATCAGGTAGGTCGAGATCGCCGGCGTGAAGCCGCCGAACAGCGCGGTCGCCAGGCTGTACGCCAGCGAAAAGCCGGTGGTGCGCACCGCGGGCGGCATGATCTCGGTCAGCGCCACCACCATCGCGCCGTTATAGCTGCCGTACAGGAACGACAGCCACAACTCCACCATCAGCAGCCGCGCGAACGACGGCTCGGCCACCAGCCACGACACCGCCGGATACGCGCTCAGCAGCGTCGCCACCGTGAAGCCCAGCAGCAGCGGCTTGCGCCCGACGCGGTCCGACAGCGCGCCCATCAGCGGCAGCCAGATAAAGTTGGACAGGCCCACGCACATGGTGACGATCAGGTTGTCGGTGTCGTCGAGCCTGAGCACGGTCTTGCCGAAGGTCGGCGTGTACGCGGTGATCATGTAGAACGACACCGTGGTCATCACCACCATCATGCAGCCGGCCAGGATGATGCGCCAGTTCTCCAGCATCGAGCGGTAGATCTCGCCGATCGCCGGGCGGTGCTTGCGCGCCTTGAAGGCCTCGGTCTCTTCGAGCGAACGGCGGATCAGGAACAGGAACGGCACGATCAGGCAACCGACCAGGAAGGGGATGCGCCAGCCCCATTCGTCCATCTGCGCCGGCGCCAGCGTGGCGTGCAGGATCACGCCGAGCAGGCCGGCGAAGATCACCGCGACCTGCTGGCTGCCCGACTGCCACGCGACATAGAAGCCCTTGCGCCCGGGCCTGGCGATCTCGGACAGGTACACCGAGACCCCGCCCAGCTCCACGCCCGCGGAAAAGCCCTGCAGCAGGCGCCCGGCCAGCACCAGCAGCGGCGCGGCCACGCCGATGGTGGCATAGCCCGGCACGCAGGCGATCAGCAGCGTGCCCAGCGCCATCAGCACCAGCGTCATGATCAGGCCCTTGCGGCGGCCGTGGTGGTCGATGTACGCGCCCAGCACGATCGCGCCCAGCGGGCGCATCAGGAAGCCCGCGCCAAAAGTGGCGAGCGAAAGCATCAGCGAGGCAAACTCGTTGCCGCTGGGGAAGAACGTCCTGGCGATGGCGGCGGCGTAGAAGCCGTACACCATGAAGTCATACATTTCCAGGAAGTTGCCGCTGACGACGCGGAACACGGTGCGGAACCCGTGCTGCGAGCCGGCGGACGCTGCGGTGGTTTCTGACATGGCTGTCTCTCGGGCGCCGCCGGTGCGATCCGGCGGCATGATTGTCGGGAGGTATCAGCCAGGCGCGCGGGGCACGCCATGTGGGTGGAGGGTTGCCGCGGGCCTGATGACGGGCGCCAGTGTGCGCCGCGCCGCTGTCATTGCCCTGTCAAATGCCTTTCAGAAAGCTATCAGCGGCTGTCGAAAACCTGTCAGGTCGCCGCTCAGGCGCGCCGGAAGCACGCGCTGACCACCAGTCCGGTGGCCGGCGCGGCGCGGTTGGCCAGCAGCAGCCGGCCGCCGTTGCGCTGCATGATGCGGTTGACGATGGACATGCCCAGCCCGGCGCCCTTGGCTTCGCTGCGCGCGGCGTCGAGCCGGTAGAAGGGCCGCGTCAGCAGCGACAACTGCCCGTCGGGCACGCCGTTGCCATGGTCGGCCACGGTCAGCACCGCTTCCTTGTCATCGACGCGCGTGGAGATCTCCACCACCGCCATGCCGGTCTGCTCATCCTTGGCGTAGCGGCGCGCGTTCTCGACGAGGTTGTCGAGGATGCGCTGCACCTCCATGCGGTTGGCCACCGCCATCACCGGCTCGTTGGCGCGCACGTGCACGCGCACGTCGTCGTGCGCGGCATAGACGCCGACCGCATCGTGCACCAGCGCCGACAGGTCCACCGGCTCGACCGTCTCGAGCGGCGGGCGCGCGTAGTTGAGGAACTGGCCGATGATGGCGTCCATCTGCTCGATGTCGGCAATCATGGCGTCGCGCGTGGTGCCGTCCATCGGCGACATCTCGGTTTCCAGCCGCAGTCGCGTCAGCGGCGTGCGCAGGTCATGCGAGATGCCGGCCAGCATCACCACGCGGTCGTCGTCGAGCTGGCGCAGGTCGCGCACCATCTGGTTGAAGCTGTGGTTGGCCAGCGCCACTTCGCTGGCGCCGTGCTCGGGCAGCGGCGGCGGATCGCCGCCGGCGCCGATGGCGCGCGCGGCGTTGGCCAGCCGCTTGAGGGGGTAGTTGACGCGCGCGGTGATAAAGGCCGCGCCGATGATCGACAGCAGCAGCGCGGCGATGCTCCACCACAGCCACTGGATGCCGGGCACGCGCTCGAAGCGCTCCGGGCTGATCGCGACCCAGTAGTCGTCGCCCTCGATCTCGAAGCTGACCCACACCCCGGGGATGTCGTTGACGGTGGTGGCCAGCACGGTGTCCTCGCCCAGGCGGCTGCGGATCTCCTGCTGCACCAGCGAGGTCAGGAACGGATTGGCGGTGGGCGCGGCGAAGTCGTCGTCCTTCTCGCGCGGATAGACCTTGATGCCTTCGTTCTGCACCAGGTCCAGCAGCAGGAAGCGGCGCCGCGCGGGATCGGAATAGAGCAGCGCGGCGCGCGTCAGCTTGACCACGCTGACCACCTGCATGGCTATCTGCTGCGCGCGCGGGGCGCGTTCGAACAGCCGGTAGCTCTGGAACCAGATCCCAAGCGAGATGGCCAGCAGCAGGGCGATCAGCATGAAGGTCCGCCAGAACAGCGAACCAAAGAACCGCGTTGCGGTACGGCCGATTACGGTCGCCACGATAGGAACAGCGGCCGCACTCGGTTATTTCACGCCATCGGGAATGAAGACGTAGCCCAGGCCCCACACCGTCTGGATGAAACGGGGGTTGCTCGGGTCCGGCTCGATCAGCTTGCGCAGGCGCGAGATCTGCACGTCGAGGCTGCGGTCGAACACTTCGTATTCGCGGCCGCGCGCCATTTCCATCAGCTTTTCACGCGACAGCGGCTGGCGCGGATGGCGCGCGAACACCTTCAGCACCGAGAATTCGCCGGTGGTCAGCGTGATTTCCTCGTCGTTCTTGGTCAGCGTGCGCGTGGCCAGGTTCAGCACGAAGTCGCCGAAGGCGAAGGTCTCGGGCGTTTCCGACGGGGCGCCGGGCACTTCGGCCGGGCCCTTGCGGCGCAGCACCGCGTGGATGCGCGCGATCAGCTCGCGCGGATTGAAGGGCTTGGGCAGGTAATCGTCGGCGCCCATCTCCAGGCCGACGATGCGGTCCACGTCCTCGCCCTTGGCGGTGAGCATGATGATCGGGGTCTGGTCGTTGGCGCCGCGCAGCCGGCGGCAGATCGACAGGCCGTCTTCGCCGGGCATCATCAGGTCCAGCACCAGCAGGTCGAAACGCTCGCGCAGCCAGAGCTTGTTCATCGCGGTGGCGTTCTCCGCCACCAGCACGGTAAAACCCTGTTCGCCCAGATAGCGGCGCAGCAGATCGCGCAGACGCGGGTCATCGTCGACGACGAGAATCTTGTGGCTGGTATTTTCCATGGCGGTATCTTAGCGACTATCGCTTTCGCTCAAAATGGCTTAACAAAACGTTACATACTTTACCCCGTGGTATGGCAGTGTGCATCAATCGTGCGATTACACTGCGCAATCCGTCCATTTCGGCGCCAGGCGCGGCTGTTTTCCGCGCATTTTCGCCGGACGTTCCACGGCTTCCGCCAGCCCGCCCAGCGCTCGCTGGCGCAATGCTTGCAGAGCGCGCGGTGCCGGACGGGGTACCGGGATTCCCGCCTTCGGGGCAGTCCAACCACTGCCTTTTCGCGAAGCCAAGACCGCCATTATCAATGAAAGTGAACCGAACCCGGCACGGGCAGCCGCAGCATGGTATCGCCGGCGCATGCCTTGCGCTGGCGCTGTGCATGCCGGGCGGGACGGCGCTGGCGCAATCGGCGGGTATGGCCAACTTGCTCAAGCGCTATCCGTCGACACAGGCGAGCGACCCGGGCAACAGCCAGCGCGAGGCGCGCGCCCGCGCCGAGCGCCACCGCACCGAGCAGCGCGAGGCCGAGCGCCGGCGCGGCGAGGAGCGCGGCGGCTCGCGGCTGTCGCCGGACGAGCGCCGCCGGCTGCGCAAGAACCTCTACGACTTCGGCCGCGACATCTACCAGGGCGGCTAGCCGCGCGGCTTGAAATGGCGCAGGAAATCCACGAAGACCTCGGCGGCCAGCTGCGCGTCTTCGCTGGTGATGGTCTCCAGCGGGTTGTGGCTGATGCCGCCGTTGCCGCAGCGTACGAACAGCATCGCCACCTCGGTGACCCGCTGCATCATCATGGCGTCATGGCCGGCCCCGGACGGCAGCTCGAACGCCTGCAGCCCGCGCTTCTTCAGCACCGCCCCGAACTGATCCATCAGCCAGCGCGCGCATGGCGCGTTGTTGACCGGCGGCACCCGCTCCACCTGCGCGCTCAGCCCGCGCCGTTCGGCGATCTGCGCGATGCCGGCAACGATGTCGGCGATGGCGGCCTCGCGGATGGCGTCCTCGCCGGCGCGGATATCCATCGAGAAGGTGCAGGCCGCGGGGATGACATTGCTCGAGCCGTTCGGCACCTGCAGCTGGCCTACGGTGCCGACCAGTGTCGGCGCTGCCGCGCAGCGCTGCTCCACCAGCAGGACCATCTCGGCTGCGCCCGCGGCGGCGTCGCGGCGCATGCCCATCGGCGTGGTGCCGGCGTGGCTGGCGAGGCCTTCGACGCGCACCGAGAAACGGCTGCTGCCGGCAATCTGCGTGACCACGCCCAGCGGCAACTCATGGTGCAGCAGCACCGGACCCTGTTCGATATGGACTTCGACAAAGCCCAGCAGCGACACCGGATCGAGCGCCGCGTCGCGCAGCGCCTGCAGCCCGCCGGCGCCCGGCAGGCCGGACGCGGCCAGCGCCTCGCGCAAGGTGATGCCGTCCGCGTCCTGGCGTTCGAGCAGTGCGGCGTCGAAGCGGCCGGCCAGCACGCTGCTGGCGAGGAAGCTGGTCTTGAAGCGCAGTCCCTCTTCTTCGGCGAAGGCCACCACGTCGACGTGGTAGGGCAGGCGGATGCCGGCCCGGTCGAGCGCGCCGATCACGGCTATCGGCAGCAGGATGCCAAGCCGGCCGTCATAGCGCCCGCCATTGCGCACGGTGTCGAAGTGCGAGCCGGTCAGCAGCACGCGCGGGTCGCGCACGGCGGGATCGGCCGCATAGCGGCCGACGACATTGCCGATGGCATCGATGCGCACCTGCATGCCGGCGGCTTCCATCCACTGCGCCAGCAGCGCCTGCGCGGCGCGGTGGGCGGGCGTCAGGTAGGCGCAGGTCAGGCCGCCCTCCATGTCGGAGAAGCGGGCGAGTTCGTCGGCGTGGGCCAGGATGGTGTCGCCGAGGGAAGCGGAGGTCTGCGTCATGGCGGTACGGCGTGAGGCAAGTGGATCGGGAAGGGCGGCGTCATCGGCGTGCTAGCTGTTGCGCACCCAGGTCTTCCAGGCGATCCACAGCTTGCGCAGCGGCGTCAGCGCGATGCGCTGGTTCAGCACCTGGAACTCGCTGGCCTCCAGTTCATCGAGCAGCGCGTGGTAGATCGCGCCCATCAGCAGGCCGGCGCGCTGGGCGCGGCGGTCCTGCCGCGGCAGCAGCGCCAGCGCCTCATGGTACAGCGCGCGGGCCCGGCCGGCGTGGTACTGCATCAGCGCGACAAAGCGCCCGGAATGCTCGCCCTTGAGGATCTCTGAAGCCGGCACCTGGAATTGCTGCAGCGTATTAACCGGCAGGTAGATGCGGCCGCGCCGGGCGTCCTCGCCGACATCGCGCAGGATATTGACCAGCTGCAGCGACTGCCCCAGCTTTTCGGCGAAGACCAGCGTCTGCGGATCGGTGTAGCCGAACAGGCGCGCGCTGAGGGTGCCGACCACGCCGGCCACGCAGTGGCAGTAGCGCGCCAGGCCGGCTTCGTCCAGGTAGCGGGTCTGGGTCAGGTCCATTTCCATGCCCTCCAGCACTTCCGCCATTTCGGCCTGGCTCAGGCCGGCGCTGGCGACGTGCGGCTGCAGGGCCTGGGTGGTGGGATGGGTCGGCGCGCCGTCGAACAGGCGGCGCAGCTCGGCACGCCACCAGTCGAGCTGCTGGTGCGCCAGGCCGGCGTCATGGGTGTCGTCGACCACGTCGTCGACCTCGCGGCACCAGGCATAGAGCGCGGTGATCGCGCGGCGCCGCTCGGCCGGCAGGAACAGGAAGCTGTAATAGAAGCTCGAGCCGCTCTGGGCGACTTTCTCTTGGCAATACTGATCGGGCGTCACGCCGGTCTCGGGTCGAAGAAATGTGGAAAGCGGGGGAAAGCGGGGGTGCCAGGCCGATGGGAGTCAGCCGCCTTGCAGTGCGCCAGCGGCGCGCCGGATTGTAGCACCGCGCCCGGCCCGGCCCGGCCGCGCCGGGCGCAGTTCGCCGCCCCGGAGCGCCGCTGAAGCTTGCTTCCAGGCATTTCGTCGCCTGCCGTTTGACGCACCCCGGAGCGGTCGTTATATTACTGACCGAAAAGTTATTTAGTGCCCGTGCCGGCCTCCGGCCTCCGGCCATCCGCCGGCCATCGTCACGCTGCCACCCTCGGCCCGCCACCTTGCGCGGCGTGAATGCGGTGGAGCGCGGTGGCGCGCGGCCCGCCCAGCAGTTGTACCGATTCCGACTCGTTGCCTACCGATGCCAGTGCTTTGCCAACTGCCGGAAGTTGCGGCCGCAGATAACTCTGTCACCCCCGTCGTCACCACGCCGCACCGGCACGCCAGGCGGGGCGGCCGCGGCATGGCCGTGGCGGCGCTGTCGCTGCTGGCTGGTGCGCTGGTGCTGGCCGGCTGCGGCAAGGCGCCCGAGCCCGCGCCGGAGATCCGCCCGGTGCGCATGATGCAGCTCAGCCCGCATAGCGGCAAGACCGCCTTCGAGTTTTCCGGCGACGTGCGCCCGCGCGTGGAGTCGCGGCTGGGCTTTCGCGTCGGCGGCAAGATCGCCGCGCGGCTGGTCGATGTCGGCGCCGTGGTCAGCAAGGGCCAGCCGCTGGCACGGCTGGACCCGGCCGACCTGTCACTGGCCGAAACCGGCTCGCGCGCGCAGTTCGAGGCCGCCCGCACCGAGCGCGACCTCGCCGCGGCCGACCTGAAGCGCTATAACGACCTGTTCGCCAAGGGCTTTATCAGTGCCGCCGAGCACCACCGGCGACAGGCCGGTTTCGATGCCGCCGAGGCGCGGCTGCGCCAGGCGCAAGCCGGGCTGCGCACCCAGTCCAACCAGACCGCCTATGCGGTGCTGCATGCCGACGCCGACGGCGTGGTTACCGCCATCGACGCCGAGGTGGGCCAGGTCGTCACCCCCGGCCAGCCGGTGGTGCGGGTCGCGCAGACGGCCGAGAAGGAAGTGGCGATCGGCCTGCCCGAGGACCAGGTCGGACTGCTGCGCGGCCTGACCGATGTGACCGTCCATACCTGGGCCGAGCCGCAGCGCGCGCTGCCCGGCCGCGTGCGCGAGATCGCCGCCGCTGCCGACCCGGTCACGCGCACCTACGCCACCCGCGTGAGCGTGCCCAACCCGCCCCCCGACCTCAAGCTGGGCATGACCGCGGTGGTGACCTTCGTGCGTACCGGCGCCGCCCCGGCGCTGCGCGTGCCGCTGACCGCGCTGCTGCAGGAGCAGGGCCGCGACCTGGTCTGGATCTACGATGCCCCCTCCGGCACGGTCAAGCCGGTGGCGGTGACGCTGGGCGAGGCCTTCGGCAACGAGATCGAGGTGCGCCAGGGCCTGGCGCCGGGCCAGACCATCGTCACCGCGGGCGTGCACCTGCTGCGCCCGGGGCAGAAGGTGCGGCCGCTGCAGACGGTCGCGCCGGCGTCGGCAGCGGCCGCCACCCCGAAGCAGGGGTGAGCGGATGGACCATTCCCGCTTCAACCTGTCGCGCTGGGCGCTCGAGCACCAGCCGCTGACCCGCTACCTGCTGGTGGTGCTGCTGCTCGGCGGCCTGCTGGCTTTCTTCCAGCTCGGCCAGGACGAGGACCCGCCGTTCACCTTCCGCGTGATGGTGGTGCAGGCGTTCTGGCCCGGCGCCACCGCCGAGCAGATCGCGGTCCAGGTCACCGACAAGATCGAGCGCCAGCTGCAGGAAGTGCCCTATGCGGACAAGATCCGCAGCTTCTCCAAGCCCGGCGAGACCACGGTGATCTTCCAGCTCAAGGACACCTCGCCCGCCAGGGAGACCGCGCAGGTCTGGTACACCGTGCGCAAGAAGATCGGCGACATCCAGCAGACCTTGCCCGCCGGCGTGCGCGGGCCGTTCTTCAACGACGAGTTCGGCGACGTCTACGGCACCATCTACGCGCTCTCGGCCGATGGCTTCAATTACAAGGAGCTGCGTGAATATGCCGACCTGGTGCGCCAGGAACTGCTGCGGGTGCCGTCGGTGGCCAAGGTGTCGCTGATCGGGCTGCAGGACGAGAAGGTCTACATCGAATTCAACCAGGCGCGCTTTGCCCAGCTGGGGCTGGACATCAATGCCATCGCCGACCAGATCTCGCAGCAGAACAACCTCACCGGCAGCGGCGTGCTGGTAACCCCGAGCGACAACCTGCAGGTGCGCCTGTCGGGCCAGTTCGCCAGCGTGGCAGACCTGGAGAACCTGGTGCTGCGCGGGCCCAACGGCATCGCCAACATCCGCCTGGGCGACATCGCCCAGGTCTACCGCGGCTATGTCGACCCTACCCAGCAGCGCATGCGCTTCAACGGCAAGGACGTGATCGGGCTGGGCATCTCGATGCAGAAGGGCGGCGACATCATCGAGCTGGGCAAGAACCTGCGCAGCGCCTTCGAGCGGCTGCGCGGCCAGTTGCCGGTGGGTATCGAGATGGACCAGGTGCAGGACCAGCCCGAGGCGGTGCAGCGCTCGGTCGGCGAGTTCGTGCGGGTGCTGATCGAGGCGGTGGTGATCGTGCTGGCGGTGAGCTTTGTCTCGCTGGGCCTGCACACGCGGCCGCTGCGGCTCGACGTGCGCCCCGGGCTGGTGGTGGCGCTGACCATCCCGCTGGTGCTGGCGGTGACGTTCCTGTTCATGAACATCTTCGGCATCGGCCTGCACAAGATCTCGCTGGGTGCGCTGATCGTGGCGCTGGGACTGCTGGTCGACGACGCCATCATCGCGGTCGAGATGATGGTGCGCAAGCTGGAAGAGGGCTTCTCCAAGATGGAGGCCGCCACCTTCGCCTATACCTCGACCGCGATGCCGATGCTGACCGGCACGCTGATCACCGCGGCCGGCTTCCTGCCGGTGGGGCTGGCACGTTCGACAGTGGGCGAGTACACCTTCGCCATCTTCGCGGTGACGGCGCTGGCGCTGGTGCTGTCGTGGCTGGCGGCGGTCTACTTCACGCCCTACCTGGGCTACCTGCTGCTCAAGACCCGCGGCCGGGGCGCGGGCGAGGCCCACGAGGTCTTCGACACGCCGTTCTACGCGCGCTTCCGCCGGCTGGTGGACTGGTGCGTCAGCTGGCGCAAGCTGGTGATCGCGATCACGCTGGTGGCGTTCGCGCTGGGCCTCTACGCCTTCAAGTTCGTCGAGAAGCAGTTCTTTCCGGATTCGAGCCGCCCGGAGCTGATGGTGGAGCTGTGGATGCCGGAGGGCACCAGCTTTGCCCAGATGGAAACCGAAGCCAAGCGCTTCGAGCAACGGATCGGCAAGGACAAGGAGGTCGCCAGCCTGACCACCTTCGTCGGCACCGGCGCGCCGCGCTTCTACCTGCCGCTGGACCAGATCTTCCCGCAGACCAACGTGGCGCAGGTAATCGTGATGCCGGCCAGCACCGAAGTGCGCGACGCGCTGCGCCGCCGCATCATCAAGCTGCTCGACGCCGAGTTCCCGTACCTGCGCGGCCGCGTCAAGCTGCTGCCCAACGGGCCGCCGGTGGCCTATCCGGTGCAGTTCCGCGTAATCGGGCCGGATGCCGCCGGCGTGCGCCGGCTGGCCGACCAGGTCAAGGCCGAGATGCGCGCCAATCCCAACACCGTCGGCGTCAACGACAACTGGAACGAGAACGTCAAGATGCTGCGCCTGGAGATCGACCAGGACAAGGCGCGCGCGCTCGGCGTGACCACCCAGGCCATCGCCCGCGTCACGCAGACGGTGCTGAGCGGCGTGCCGGTGGGGCAGTACCGCGACGGCGACAAGCTGATCGACATCCTGATGCGCACCCCGCGCAATGAGCGCGACGCGATTTCGGACCTGAACAATATGCTGGTGCCGACCAGCAGCGGGCGCATGGTGCCGCTGACGCAGGTGGCGCGCGTGGCGCTGCGCTCCGAGCCCGGCGTGGTCTGGCGCGAGAACCGCGACTTCGGCGTGACCGTGCAGGCCGACGTGGTCGACGGCATCCAGGGTCCGACCGTCACCGCGCAGATCAATCCGAAACTCGATGCGCTGCGCACGCAATTGCCGCCGGGCTACCGCATCACCGTGGCCGGCGCGGAAGAAGAGAGCGGCAAGGCCGGGGCCTCGATCGCGGCGCAGCTGCCGTTGTGCATCTTCATCATCTTCACGCTGCTGATGCTGCAGCTCCACAGCTTCTCGCGCGCGGCCATGGTGTTCCTGACCGGTCCGCTCGGGCTGATCGGCGCCGCCGCCACACTGTTGCTGCTGCGCGCGCCGATGGGTTTCGTGGCGCAGCTCGGCATCACCGCGCTGCTGGGCATGATCATCCGTAACTCGGTAATTCTGGTCGACCAGATCGAGCAGGACATCCGCGCCGGCGTGCCGCAATGGACCGCCATCGTCGAAGCCGCGGTGCGCCGCTTCCGCCCGATCATCCTGACCGCCGCCGCGGCGGTGCTGGCGATGATCCCGCTGTCACGCTCGATGTTCTGGGGGCCGATGGCGGTGGCCATCATGGGCGGGCTGATCATCGCCACGGTGCTGACGCTGCTGTTCCTGCCGGCGCTGTACGCGGCATGGTTCCGCGTGCGGCGGCCCGAAGACGGGCCGGGCGCCGTGGCCGTGTGACGGCCGGCGCCAGGGTCCCGCGCCACTGCGCCAGGCTGCGCCTAGTTGCAGATCGTGCCGGGAACAGGCTTGCCCGAGGCGGTCAGTCCCTGGCAGGCATCGCCGCTGGCCAGGCTGGTGTCCGACGCCGACGCCGGCGACAGCTTCAGCTTGCCGGCCACGGTGCAACATCCGCGCGGCGGTGGCGGGTTGGGGCTGCGCTTGACGGTGGTGCCGGTCAGGGTGGTAGGGGTGCCCGGGGTTACCGAAGTGGTTGGGACCGGAGTCACCTCCGCCGCCGAGCCGGCGGCGGCTGCTGCGGCAGCGCCGGCCTTTGGCGGGCCGCCTGCTTCAGCCGACTCTTCCACTTCGGGATAGACGCATTGCCCCTGGTGGCAGATCCGCTCACCTTTGCACTGCATGTCGTACTGGCATCCGGCGGCGTGTGCGAGCGATGTCCAGCCAGCGGCCATCGACGCTGCCAACAGCAAGGCAGGGAATTTCATATGCCCTCCGATCAGGGCTGAGGTGATCATGCCGGGCCCTGCCTGCGCAGTGCGCACGGCGACCCCGACATCTTCAGCATAGATCGCCGCAAGGGTCCGCGAAAGGCGGCGCCCCTCAGGTGTTCTACCACCTGCGCCGCGCCGCGAACGCGGACGTCATCGCCCACACGCAGCCCATTGCCGCATGGCCGAGCGAAGTCGATCGAAATCCTTGGGGGGAAGGTTGTCAGCCCGCCACTTGGAAGGCGGGTGGTGCGAGGGAGGGGACTCGAACCCCTACACCATTGCTGGCGTCAGGACCTAAACCTGGTGCGTCTACCAATTTCGCCACCCTCGCGGTCCTAGCGGCGCTGCCCGGACGGGCGGCCGCGCTGCTCGTTGCAGGACAGGAAAGCAAAAAGGCGGCTGGAATTGCCCGCCTTCGTCCGCTTTGTTGCCCACGGCACCGGCCGCCGCGACGTGGTGTCGGCAAGGCTTGTGCCCGCGGTGCAACGAGGCTGCGGATTGTAGCGCAAGGTGCGGGGGGAATCCAGCCCCGTGGCGACTGCGAGCCCTGGCTGTCCGGTGCAGCTATATTGTCGGCTTTTCCAGACCATCGTCCCCACCCATGATTGCCGTTCCGACCCTGACCCCGCTGCGCTGGCGCCTGCTGTTCTGGGCCTGCGCCGCCGCCATGCTGGTGCTGTCGCTGATGCCGCCGACGCAGCCGCTGCCGACCACCGGCTGGGACAAGGCCAACCACGCGCTCGGGTTTGCGCTGCTGGGCGTGCTGGGCGCGCGTGCCTACGCTGCGCGCGGCTGGCCGCTGTGGCTGGGGCTGGTCGCGTATGGCGGCGTGATCGAGCTGCTGCAGGGGCAGACCGGCTACCGCGAGGCCGACTGGCTCGACCTGCTCGCCGACACCGTCGGCGTGGCCGCGGCCATGGCGCTGCTCTGGCTGGCGCGCCGGCTCAGCGCTCCTCGGCTTCGAGCGTGAACCCTGCGCCGTCGTCCTGCCCGAGCAGGTCGACCAGCACGGGCATGGCCTGCCGCAGCGACTCCTGCAGCCGCCACGGCGGATTGACGATGAACATGCCGCTGCCGTGCAGGCCCAGCCCGCCCTCGACCGGGCGCTTCACCGTCAGGGTCACATGCAGCCAGCTCTTGAGCGGCAGGCCCTGCAGCTGCACCGGCAGCTGCACCGCTTCGCGCCGCTGCACCTGCGGGTACCAGACCGCGTAGACGCCGGTGGCAAAGCGCTCCAGCCCGTCGCGCACGGTCTGCACGGTGCGCGCGTAGTCCTGCTTGTCTTCGTACGAAGGATCGACCAGCACCAGCGCGCGCCGCGGCGGCGGGGGCAGGATGGCCTTGATGCCGCCGAAGCCGTCGCCGTCGTACAGCATCACGCGGCGCCCGGCGCCGCGGAAGTTATCGCGCAGGACCTGGATCTCGGTGCTGTGCAGCTCGAACAGGCGCAAGCGGTCGTGCTCGCGCAGCATCTGCCAGGCCAGCCACGGCGAGCCCGGGTAGTGGCGCAGGTTGCCATCCGGGTTGAGCGCGCGCACCTGGTCCAGGTATTCGTCCAGCATCGGGGGCAGCTGGGTGCCGCTGGCGGCGGCGCGCCACAGCGGCGCGATGCCGGTTTCGAACTCGGCCTTCTTCTGCGCGTAGGCGTGGTCCAGCGCATAGAGGCCGGCGCCGGCGTGGGTGTCGATGTACCAGAACGCCTTGTCCTTCTGCGCCAGGTGCTCGAGCAGTTGCACCACGACGGCGTGCTTGAGGACATCGGCGTGATTGCCGGCATGGAAGGCGTGACGATAGCTGAGCATGTGGAGCAGGGCGCCCTGGCGGCGCAAGATCGGAGGCGGACGGCGAGGCGGTCCGCGGCAAGGCCGCTATGCTACCATCCGGCGCGAGTCGCCCCCTCCACGCCCCGCTGGTTCGCCTGGGGCATTCTGCTTCCGAGTTTCCTGTCCCATGCCGCGCGCACTAGAGCCCGCCGAGCCGATCCTGTCGGCCCAGGGCACCCCCTATTCGCCCCGCTACGACGACGTCTACCACAGCACCGAAGGCGGCCTGGCGCAGGCCGCCCATGTCTTCCTCGGCGGCAATGGCCTGCCGGGGGCGTGGGGCGGGCAACGGCAGTTCGTCATCGTCGAGACCGGCTTCGGCCAGGGGCTGAATTTCCTGGCGACCTGGCAGGCGTGGCGCGACGATCCACAGCGCTGCGGCACGCTGCATTTCGTCTCGATCGAAAAACATCCGTTCACGCGCGCGGGGCTGGCGCAACTGCATGCCAGCCTGGACGGGCTGCAGCTGCTGGCGCAGGCGCTGCAGGCGCAATGGCCGCTGGCACTGCCGGGCCTGCACCGGCTCGCGTTCGAGCAGGGCCGCGTGGTGCTGACGCTGGCGCTGGGCGATGCCGAGGCGATGCTGCCGCGGCTGGCCGCCGGGGCCGATGCATTCTACCTGGACGGCTTCTCGCCGGCGCGCAATGCCGAGATGTGGTCGGCGCCGGTGTTGCGCGGCCTGGCGCGGCTGGCGCGTCCCGGCGCGACGCTGGCGACGTATACCGCCGCGGGTTTTGTGCGGCGGGGGTTGAAGGAAGTCGGCTTCGAGGTCGACAAGGCGCCCGGCTTTGGCGGCAAGCGCGACATGACGGTCGCGCGCTTTCGCCCGCAATGGAAATCGCGCCGGCACGCGCCGCCGTTGCCGGGCCAATGGCCCGAGCGCCATGCCATCGTGATCGGCGCCGGACTGGCGGGTTGCGCCGTGACCGAGCGGCTGGCCGCGCGCGGCTGGCGCGTGACCCTGTTCGACGCCCACGCAGGTCCGGCGCGGCAGACCTCGGCGCATCGCGCCGCGGCCATGCATGCGCACGTGTCGGCCGACGACAGCCTGCTGTCGCGGCTGTCGCGTGCCGGCAACCAGTACGCCTTGCGCGCCTGGGCGGCGTTGGCCGAGGCCGGGCATCCGGTCGGCTGGCACGGCTGCGGCGTGCTGCAGATCGGCGCGGACGAGGCCGAAGGCGAGGCACAGCGCGCCGCGCTGGACGCCATGGGCCTGCCGCAGGAGTTCGTGCGCTGGATCAGCGCCGCCGAGGCGGCCGCGGCGCATCACGCCCGGGTGCCGCGCGGCGGCCTGTGGTTTTCGCAAGGCGGATGGGTCGCGCCGCCGGACATCTGCGCGGCGCAGCTTGCGCGTGCCGGCCAGGCGGTGACGGCGCGCTTCGGCTGCCGGGTTGGCGCAATCGCGCGCGTCGACGGGCAATGGCGGGCGCTCGCGCAGGACGGGGCGGTGCTGGCGGCGGCGCCGGTGCTGGTGTTGGCCAACGCACACGAGGCGCAGCAACTGCTGCCGCAGCAACACTGGACCCTGCGGCGCGTGCGCGGGCAGCTGACCACGCTGGCATCCGCGCAGGTCGATGCACTCGGTGGCTGGCCCGACTGCGTGGTGACCGGTGCCGGCTACCTGCTGCCGCGTGCCGCCGACGGCAGCGGCCGTGTCGGCTCGAGCTATGACGACGACAATGGCCCGCTGGTGGCGCAGCCGGCGGTCCACGCGGCCAACCTGGCCCGGCTGGCGGGGCTGCTGCCGGACCAGGCCGACGCCGTGGCCGCGATCGACCCTGCCGACGTGTCGGGCTATGTCGGCGTGCGCACGGTCACGCACAACCGGTTGCCGCTGATCGGGCAAGTGCCCGACGAGGCCGCCGCGGTGGCGCAGGCCGCGTCGCTGCGCGGCGCGCACCTGCGCGACCTGCCGCGCCTGCCCGGGCTGTATGCTGCGCTTGCCTATGCCTCGCGCGGCCTCACCTGGGCCGCTCTGGGTGCGGAACTGCTGGCCAGCCAGATCGAGGGCGAGCCGCTGCCGCTGGAGTCGGACCTGGCCGATGCGGTGGATCCGGCACGCCTGCTGCTGCGTGCGCTGCGCCATGGGCTGGCGGCGTAGCGCGGCGCCGCGGGGCCGGAGGGTTGCGGCGCGTTCCGGGCAAAATCTGCCGGAAGCGAATCAAAACCGTGCGATAATCCCCGTTTTCCGTTTGCGCGGAGCTTTCCGTTCGCCGGTGCGCTGCCCTGGCCGTCCTGTGGTGACGGCGCCGTGGCGGTAAAGCGGGCGGTACGCGTACAAGACGGCAGCACCTACGAACACAACTACATTTCTGGATTGGATCTACGACCATGTCGAACGTGATTGAGAACCTCGGCAAGCTGGACCGCAAGGTGACCCTGGCCATCCCCAAGGCCGAAGTGGAAAAGGAAAAGCAGGAGCGCCTGGTTCGCCTGTCGAAGACCGTGAAGATGTCGGGCTTCCGTCCGGGCAAGGTGCCGATGAAGATGGTCGAGAAGCAGTACGGCCAGCAGGTCGAGTTCGAAGTGCGCTTCGACAAGGCCGCGCGCAAGTTCTTCGACATCACCAAGGAACAGGACGTCAAGGTTGCCGGCCAGCCCAAGTTCGAGATCAAGAACGAAGGCGTGGGCGAGGATGAAGTGGCGTTCGACGCCACCTTCGAGGTGTACCCCGAAGTGACCATCGGCGACCTGTCGGCGGCCGAAGTCACCCGAACCGGCACCGAGATCACCGACGCCGAAGTCGACAAGACCATCGACATCCTGCGCAAGCAGCGCGTGCACTACCATGCCCGCGGCGAAGCCGGCGAGCATGGCGACGGCGGTGCCGACGTCACCGCGCAGAACGGCGACCGCGTGACCGTGGACTTCGTCGGCAAGATCGACGGCGAAGAGTTCGCCGGCGGCAAGGCCGAGGACTTCCCGTTCGTGCTTGGCGAAGGCCGCATGCTGCCCGAATTCGAGCAGGCCACCCTGGGCCTGAAGGTCGGCGAAAGCAAGACCTTCCCGCTGGCTTTCCCGGCCGACTACCACGGCAAGGAAGTGGCCGGCAAGACCGCCGAGTTCACCGTGACCCTGAAGAAGGTCGAGTGGGCCCACCTGCCGGAAGTGAATGAAGCCTTCGCCAAGTCGCTGGGCATCGCCGACGGCAGCGTCGAGAAGATGCGCGCCGACATCCGCGAGAACCTGGAGCGCGAAGTGAAGCGCCGCACGCACGCCATGCTGAAGGACCAGGTCATGGAAGCGCTGCTGAAGGCGAGCGAGCTGGACGTGCCCAAGGCCCTGATCGAGCAGGACCAGGAGCGCCTGGTGGAAATGGCCCGTCGCGACCTGGAACAGCGTGGCATGCCCAACGCCAAGGACATGCCGATTCCGGCCGAGATGTTCGCGCAGCAAGCCGAGCGCCGCGTCAAGCTGGGCCTGATCCTGGCCGAGATCGTCAAGGCCAACGGCCTGGAAGCCAAGGCCGACCAGATCAAGGCCGAGATCGAGGACTTCGCCAAGAGCTACGAGGACCCGAAGGAAGTCATGCGCTGGTACTACGGCGACCAGCAGCGCCTGGCCGAAATGGAAGCCTACGTGCTCGAAAACAACGTGGTAAATTTCGTGTGCGGCAAGGCCAAGGTCACCGACAAGAAGGTGTCCTTCGAGGAACTCACCGCCGAAGGCAACCAGCAGCAAGCCTGAGGCCGGAAGTGACCGGCAGCCCCGCGCCACGGTGCGGGGCAGGGACTTCCCGAGTTACCCGGATTGCCTTGCGATCCGACGAATCCATGGAGAACATGCATGACCCGCAATGATTTGCTTGACCGTCTCGCCACCACGCAGGCTTCGGCACTGGAAACCCAGGGCCTGGGGCTGGTGCCGATGGTCGTCGAGCAGTCCGGCCGGGGCGAGCGCGCCTATGACATCTACTCGCGCCTGCTGAAGGAGCGCGTGGTGTTCATGGTGGGCGAGGTCAACGACCAGACCGCCAACCTGGTGGTGGCACAGCTGCTGTTCCTGGAAAGCGAGAACCCCGACAAGGACGTGTCCCTGTACATCAACTCGCCGGGCGGTTCGGTGTCGGCGGGGCTGGCCATCTACGACACCATGCAGTTCATCAAGCCCGACGTGTCGACGCTGTGCATGGGCATGGCGGCCAGCATGGGCGCCTTCCTGCTGGCGGCGGGTGCCAAGGGCAAGCGTTCGGCGCTGCCCAACTCGCGCATCATGATCCACCAGCCGCTGGGCGGCGCGCGCGGCCAGGCCTCGGACATCGAGATCCAGGCGCGCGAGATCCTGTACCTGCGCGAGCGGCTCAACACCATCCTGTCGGAAGTGACGGGCCAGCCGGTAGAGAAGATTGCCCGCGACACCGATCGCGACAACTTCATGAGCGGCGACCAGGCGGTCGACTACGGCCTGATCGACAAGGTACTGGCCCGCCGCGGCTGATGCTGCGCGCCGCCGTGGCCTATGCGGCAACGGCGGCCGGCCATGCTGGCCGGGCCCAACTGGCGAAGGCTACACCGGAACGAGGCCCCGTGCCTCGTTTTTTGCATCGGAACCCGGGCCACGGGGCCTTGGCCCCACAGCCGGGGGGAAGCGCCGGTGATGCCAATTGTTTTGGCGTATGATGCGTTTGAAGCGTATCGCCGAGGAGCCTGTCGCCCCGCGGTGTGCGCACTGCAAAAGTGACTGATTCCTATGGCGGACAAAAAAGGTTCATCCAGCGAAAAGCTTCTGTACTGCTCCTTCTGCGGCAAGAGCCAGCATGAGGTCAAGAAGCTGATTGCCGGCCCGTCGGTGTTCATTTGCGACGAATGCATCGACCTGTGCAACGAGATCATTCGCGACGAGGCCACGGCATCCGAGAAAGACGCCGCCGCGGCCGCGCGCTCCGACCTGCCCACGCCCCACGAGATCCGCGAAAGCCTGGACCAGTACGTGATCGGCCAGGAACAGGCCAAGAAGATCCTGGCCGTGGCGGTCTACAACCATTACAAGCGCCTCAAGCACCTCGGCAAGAAGGATGACGTCGAGCTGTCCAAGAGCAACATCCTGCTGATCGGGCCCACCGGCTCGGGCAAGACGCTGCTCGCGCAGACGCTGGCGCGCCTGCTCAACGTGCCGTTCGTGATCGCGGACGCGACCACGCTGACCGAAGCCGGCTACGTGGGCGAGGACGTCGAGAACATCATCCAGAAGCTGCTGCAGAACTGCAATTACGAAGTCGAGAAGGCGCAGCGCGGCATTGTCTACATCGACGAGATCGACAAGATCTCGCGCAAGTCCGACAACCCGTCGATTACGCGCGACGTGTCCGGCGAAGGCGTGCAGCAGGCCCTGCTCAAGCTGATCGAGGGCACCATGGCATCGGTGCCGCCCCAAGGTGGCCGCAAGCACCCGAACCAGGACTTCCTGCAGGTGGACACCACCAACATCCTGTTCATCTGCGGCGGCGCCTTCGATGGCCTCGAGAAGGTCATCATGCAGCGTTCGGACAAGACCGGCATCGGCTTTGCCGCGCAGGTCAAGAGCAAGGAAGAGCGCGACGTCAGCGAAGTGTTGCCGCAGACCGAGCCGGAAGACCTGATCAAGTTCGGCCTGATCCCCGAACTGATCGGCCGCCTGCCGGTGGTGGCGACGCTGGCCAAGCTGGACGAGGCGGCGCTGATGCAGATCCTGGTCGAGCCCAAGAATGCGCTGGTCAAGCAATACCAGAAGCTGCTGGCGATGGAGGGCGTCGAACTCGAAATCCGTCCGGGTGCGCTCAGCGCCATCGCCCGCAAGGCGATCCGCCGCAAGACCGGTGCGCGCGGGCTGCGCTCGATCCTGGAGCAGTCGCTGATGGACGTCATGTATGACTTGCCTAATTACAAGGGCGTGCAAAAGGTCGTGATCGACGAGAACACGATCAACGGCGATGCCCCGCCGCTGCTGATGTACGAAGAGCAGCAGCCCAAGGTGGCAGGGTCTAACTGACGCGAGGCCTGCCAGCGTGGCAAGTGGTCGGCACCATACCGGCAGCAGGCGGAACAGGCCGTTCGCGTAGAAGCGAGCGGCTTTTTTTGTTTATTTCTACCGACGAGAGGGAGGAAACGCGGGTATGCTGTTTCAGAGGGGCCACCAAGTGCAGGTAGCGGCATCTGCCTGCCTTGATGAATCGATTGGCACGTATCTTGTAATCGATTCGGGCGGCCCAATTTACGCCTTAAATGACTGACTTGGGGAAAATGATGTCCGGAACACAACTCCTCCCGGCCGAGCCGATTCGCCTGCCACTGTTGCCGCTGCGCGACGTGGTGGTGTTTCCGCACATGGTGATCCCGCTGTTCGTGGGACGCCCAAAGTCCATCAAGGCGCTTGAGACTGCGATGGAGGCGGGCAAGAGCATCATGCTCGTGGCCCAGAAGACGGCGGCCAAGGACGAGCCGACCGCCGACGACCTGTACGAGGTCGGCTGCATCGCCAATATCCTGCAAATGCTGAAGCTGCCCGACGGTACCGTGAAGGTGCTGGTCGAGGGTACCCAGCGCGCAAACATCCGCGAGGTGAGCGAGGACGATTCGCACTTTATGTGCGAAGCCGTGCCCGTGCCGCCCGCACCTGGCGAAAGCGCCGAGACCGAGGCCCTGCGCCGCGCGATCGTGTCGCAGTTCGACCAGTACGTGAAGCTCAACAAGAAGATCCCGCCCGAGATCCTGACCTCGCTGTCGGGCATCGACGAGGCCGGGCGCCTGGCCGATACCATCGCCGCGCACCTGCCGATCAAGCTCGAGCAGAAGCAGAAGATCCTGGAGATGGTCAATGTGACCGAGCGCCTGGAAAGCCTGCTGTCGCAGCTCGAGGGCGAGATCGACATCCTGCAGGTCGAAAAGCGCATCCGTGGCCGCGTCAAGCGCCAGATGGAGAAGAGCCAGCGCGAGTACTACCTGAACGAGCAGGTCAAGGCCATCCAGAAGGAACTGGGCGAGGGCGAAGAAGGCGCCGACCTGGAAGAACTCGACAAGCGCATCAAGGCTGCGCGCATGCCGAAGGAAGCCAAGAAGAAGGCCGACGCCGAATTCAAGAAGCTCAAGCTGATGTCGCCGATGTCGGCCGAGGCCACCGTCGTGCGCAACTACATCGACACGCTGGTGAACCTGCCGTGGCGCAAGAAGAGCAAGGTCAACAATGACCTGGCCAACGCCGAGCGCGTGCTGGATGAAGACCACTACGGCCTGGAGAAGGTCAAGGAACGCATTCTCGAGTACCTCGCGGTGCAACAGCGCGTGGACAAGGTGAAGGCGCCGATCCTGTGCCTGGTCGGGCCTCCCGGCGTGGGCAAGACCTCGCTCGGCCAGTCGGTGGCGCGCGCGACGAACCGCAAGTTCGTGCGCATGGCACTGGGTGGCGTACGTGACGAGGCCGAGATCCGCGGCCACCGCCGTACCTACATCGGCTCGATGCCGGGCAAGATCCTGCAGAGCCTGTCCAAGGTCGGCGTGCGCAATCCGCTCTTCCTGCTCGATGAAATCGACAAGATGGGCATGGACTTCCGCGGCGATCCGTCGTCGGCGCTGCTCGAGGTGCTGGACCCGGAACAGAACCACACGTTCCAGGACCACTACATCGAGGTCGACTTCGACCTGTCCGACGTGATGTTCGTGGCGACGTCCAACTCGCTCAACATCCCGCCGCCGCTGCTCGACCGCATGGAAGTGATCCGCCTGTCGGGTTACACCGAGGACGAGAAGGTCAACATCGCCCAGCGTTACCTGCTGCCCAAGCAGATCAAGAACAATGGTCTGAAGGCAGGCGAGATCGAGGTCACCGAAAGCGCGATCCGCGACATCATCCGCTACTACACGCGGGAAGCGGGCGTGCGATCGCTGGAACGCGAGGTCTCCAAGATCGCCCGCAAGGTGGTCAAGCTGCTGCTGCTGAAGAAGGAGTCGGGCACGATCAAGGTCGATTCGGAGAACCTGGACAAATTCCTGGGCGTGCGCAAGTACGACTTCGGCCTGGCCGGCAAGGAAAACCAGGTGGGCCAGGTGACCGGCCTGGCGTGGACCGAGGTGGGCGGCGATTTGCTGACCATCGAGGCCGCGATCATGCCGGGCAAGGGCAACATCACCCGCACCGGTTCGCTGGGCGATGTGATGAAGGAATCGGTCGAGGCCGCGCGTTCGGTGGTGCGTTCGCGGGCACGCCGCCTGGGCATCACGGATGAGATGTTCGAGAAGCGCGACATCCACATCCACGTGCCTGAAGGCGCCACGCCCAAGGACGGCCCGTCTGCGGGTGGCGCCATGACCACGGCGCTGGTATCGGTGCTGACCGGCATCCCGGTGCGCGCGGATGTCGCCATGACCGGCGAGATCACGCTGCGCGGCGAGGTGCTGCCCATCGGCGGCCTCAAGGAGAAGCTGCTGGCAGCCCACCGCGGCGGCATCAAGCTGGTGCTGATCCCCGAGGAAAACGTCAAGGACCTGGCCGAGATCCCGGACAACGTCAAGAACGCCATCGAGATCGTGCCGGTGCGCTGGATCGACAAGGTGCTGGAACTTGCGCTCGAGCGCAAGCCCGAGGCCCTGCCGGAGGAAGACGCCAAGCCCGCCGAGGTGGCCGATAAAGCCACGGCCAAGGTCGAACGCCTGCATCACTGAGGCCGGCCCAGCCGCTCCAACAAGACGCCGCAGGGCAGCGATGCCCGGCGGCGTTTTTTTGTCCGCGCAGGCCTTGGCAAACCGAAATCACCTGTATTACACTTGCGCCCTCGCAACGCAAACCACGGCAGCTGCCGCGAGGTGCGAAGCGTTCAGCAAGTTGCAGGCAGACAGCCTGCGATGGTCGAGCGGGTGCTTAGCTCAGTTGGTAGAGCGGCGCCCTTACAAGGCGTAGGTCGGGGGTTCGAACCCCTCAGCACCCACCAACGTTCGATCGATGAAATCAAGGACTTGGAGTGATCCAGGTCCTTTTTTTATGCCCGTTTTACCACCCGACAGCGGAGCCTAAGGCAGTCTCTGTGGCCGACACTATCGCCATCAATGCGATGACCGGCTGCGCCGACCGAGTTTCGCGGGGGCCAGCGAAGGGGTTTGCTCACCCCACCAGCAGTTTCGCAAAACTCAGCTCATGGCCGTCGGGATCGCTGATATGGAAATACCGCTCGCCCCACTCGGCATCGCGCGGGGCGTCCTCGGGACGCAGCCCGTGTGCGAGCGCCCGTTGGTGGATGGCGTCGACATTGTCGACATGGAAAATGATGCGTCCCCACCACGACCATTGCCGGCTGGATGGCTGCGCAATCAGGTTGAGATAGCCCGTGCCTACGTGGAAGCTGGTGAATTCCGCATCAGAACCTCCATAGCGGATCTGAAATCCGAGCGTCTGGTAGAAGGCAACGGCTCGTGACATGTCGTGGGTGGCAAGTGTCACGGCATTGATCGAGGAAATCATCGGCATTGGGGGCGTGTTTAACCGGACCAGATCAGGCTAGATCCGGATTTTCACCGGAATCCACCGCCGCCCGAACTGGCGCCGCGTGCGGATGCGCCAATGCCCTCGCCGGTCGCTGGGGGGGCGGCTGAGTTCAGTATAGGCCCCGTGAATGCGCCAAGGGCGCGCAGTATGAGCGCCCGCAGGAGGTCAACCAGCGTTTTGCTGCGATGGTTTTCGTCTGCTGGGACGCCCCGTCCATGACTGTACCTCGCTGTGCCCAGATTGCTTTCGAACCCGCGCATGCTATTCCGATCGGGTTGGCACAGGTGGATCGTTTTCCGATATACCCGAATCGCCATTCCCTATTAGCCAGACCACTGTCGTCTCCATAGACTCAACACAGTTTCATCCAACTGGAGTAGAAATGGACAAGAAGCGAGTTGACCTGTACTGGGATGTCGGCAGCACTAATACCTACTTCGCCATCAAGCTGATCAAGCCGATCATTGAGCGCCATGACGCAGAACTTGTTCTGCATCCCTACAATCTGGGCTATGTCTTCCGGAACAACGAATATGAGCTGATGAAGGAACCGAAGTCGAAACTCCGGTACCGCAAACGGGATCTGATGCGCTGGGCCGAAAAGTACAACCTTCCGTTTCAGATCCCCCGGCAGTTCCCGATCAAGTCCAGCCGGGCGCTTCGTGGCTCGCTTGCGATGCGACGCAAAGGCCTCGAGCTGGCGTTTGTCGAGCGGGTGATGGAAGCATACTGGGAGCGCGGCGATGCCAGCATCGTCGAGTTTGCCGGCCTGCGACCGATCGTCGAGGCGCTAGGCGTTGACTTCGCCTGGTTCGAAGAGCTTGCCGCGAGCGACGAGATTGGCGCCGAGCTGGCGCGAAGCACGGACGCAGCGGTCGAGCGTGGGGTTTTTGGGGTGCCGATGATGTATGTGGGAGACGAAATGTTCTGGGGGAAGGATCGCCTCGACTTCATGGAAGAGGAACTTGCGCGCACCGCGTAGGAGATCGCACGACGGCCTGCGCAGCGGTCTGGCTCCGACCGCTGGGGAGGCCGTTCTCACCAGAATCCTGTCCCGCCACTGATCCTCGGCAACTCACCCCATTGCTTCCTGGCTGCAAAGCCATCGTGCCGGTAGCCACCGACAAGCACGGTCAGCACGCATTGTCGTGCCTCGTCCCAGACGGAGCGAAGAAGGGCGGCAACCGGCGGCGCAGCCCTGGTCCTGCTCAAATGATGTTGCGTTCTCGCAGCCGCTGGAACTCGGCGGCATCTACGCCGGCCATTTCCCGCAGGATCTCTTCCGTGTGTGCCCCCGGTATGGGCGCCGGCGTGTCATAGCCGACGTCTGCATCGCCAAATTGCAAGGGGAATGACGCCGCTTTGACATGCATCGTTGCCTTTGCGAGCGGGTTCCACAGCGATACGGCCATGTTCCGCGCAACGATCTGATCCCAGGCGAGTACGTCATCGATCGTCCGTACCGGACTGCACGGAATCCTGGCGGACCGCATCTGCTGCTCGATCTCCGCAGTAGGCAGCGCCGATGTCCACTTCGAAACGATCTCGTCAACTGTCGCATTGTTCGACAAGCGCCATGAGACGGACATGATGTCGGGATCATCCTTGAGGTCGGACCGGCCCATGAGGTCCAGCAGGGTGCTCCAGTCATCGTTGCTGGCGGCCCCGATGGTCACCCAGCCATCCGCGCTCTGGTACGCGTTGAAGGGGGAGAATCGCATGATGCGGTTGCCTTGCTGGAAGGAGAGGCCCAGTTCGCGATAGCAATCCAGCGGCTCGTCGAGGATCAAGGACAGCAGGCAGTCCGTCATGGAAACATCCACCGACTGTCCATGGCCGGTGCGCTGGCGGTAGTTCAATGCCGCGACGATCCCGAACGCGGCGAACAGGCCGGCAATCGCATCCGAAAGCGGCGAGCCCGCCTTCGTGGGCCCGGCGCCTGGTTGACCCGTGATGCTCATCAAGCCGGCGGCCGCTTGTACCATCAGATCATAGGCCTTGAGGTTTTTTGCAGGGCCTGTGGAACCGTATCCAGTCAGCGAGCAGTAGACCAGGGATGGATTCACTTCGCGCAGCATGTCATAGCCAATGCCAAGCCGAGCGGCGACGCCCGCGCTGAAATTCTCCACCACGACATCAGCTTGCCTGGACATACGCAAGAAGAGCTCCTTGCCGTCCGCGCTCTTCAGGTTCAGCGTGGCGGACTTCTTCGAGCGCGCCCGCTTCAGGTAGGCGATGCCCATGTCCTCCTGGGTACGTCTTTCGAAGGAGACGCCATGCGGGCCGGCAAACGGTGGTGAAAATGCGGTCGGATCCCCGCCGTCCGGATCGTCGATCTTGATGACTTCCGCACCGAGCCCGGCGAGAAACAGCGTGCATTGAGGGCCGGAGAAGAACCGGGTAAGGTCAAGTATCTTGACGCCGTCGAGAATCCGTTTGGTCATGGGTTGCCGTTTGCCTGTTTAGACGCTTCGAAAGTCTAGACACGCAACAGTGCAACCGGCCAATAGGACTTTGCGGTGACGGTATTGCGATTCCGTATGGCTAATCGATTCTCGACGCGCCGGGCCATGCGCCTTCGGCAACCAGCGCCGCAGCGGTCTCGCGAATCAGTTCCATGATCCGGCGCGCGGCGGTACTCAGCGGCATGATGTCGAAGGTGCAAAGCGAAAGGCGTCGTTGCAGCGCAGCACCGGCGATCCGTTGCACGGTGAGGCCCTCGGTGCCCCCGGGGATCGAAGGCGACAAGATCGTCGAGCCGACGCCGCTTGCGACGACCGCGCGAATCGTCGCGAGAGAATCGAGTTCCGCCAACACGACCGGCCGTTGGCCCGCAGCTTCGAATGCCTCGTCGATAATCTGTCGCGTGATGTTGGATTTCCCGGGAAGGATCAGGGGCCGTCGTGCCGCTGCCTCGACGGAGATCTCTTCCGGCGCCGCGCCTTCCGCTGCTTGGGACGAAAGCAGAAACAGGTTCTCGGTCAGCAGGGGGCTGACCTCAAGATGTGCCCCGAGCCTTGTCTCGCGTACCGCACCGGCTCCATCCACGCGCTCAAACAACAGGCTCATCTCGATCCGCCCGTTTACCACCAGCTCCTGAAGGTGTCCGCTGAGGCTTTGCGTGATCCGGAGCTGGATATCGGGGTACTGCGTGGCTGCCGCGGCCAGCAGTCTGGGCGCGAGTATCGTCGCTGCGCTGGTCGGAAGCCCGACCGATACGGTTCCCTGCGGATGCTCGCCGGCATGCTGGACATCGTTCTTCATCAACTCCGCCTGGCGCAACATGGCGCGTGCGTGGCGATAGAAGACTTCTCCCGCGTCCGTCGCAACCACGCCGCGGGCGCTCCTGGCCAGCAACTTCACCTTGAGCTCGTCTTCGAGCTTGGCGATTTGCTGGCTGAGCGCTGGCTGTGCGGTGTACAGGTCGGCGGCCGCACGGGACACGCTTCCCAACTCGACGATGCGTACGAAGTACTTAAGTTGTCGGAATTCCATGGCTCATTGTATGGCGCGCCAGCCGGACGGTGCCAGCCATAAGTTTTCGACATGCCCCAAGCGGGACACAGTATTGGCGCAACGATGGTGGCATTTCTAAGATGGCTCCATCAGTAACGAGCCACCTCACCGAGATGATCGACCTCTACTTCTGGAGCACGCCGAACGGCTACAAGGTTTCCATTCTCCTTGAAGAGCTGCGGATGCCCTACAACGTCATACCGGTGCACATCGGCAAGGGGCAGCAGTTCGCGCCGGAATTCCTGGCGATCAGCCCGAACAACAAGATACCTGCCATTGTCGATCATGAAGGCCCGGACGGACAGCCGATTGCGATGTTCGAGTCGGGCGCCATCATGATGTACCTGGGGGAGAAAAGCGGCTACCAGTTCATGCCGCAAGACACGCGCAGGCGCTATGAGGTGCTGCAGTGGCTGATGTTCCAGATGGGTGGCGTGGGACCGATGCTTGGGCAGGCCCATCATTTCCGCAAGTACGCGCCGGAGAAGATCGACTACGCGATTGACCGTTATACCGGCGAGGCACGTCGGCTCTACACGGTGATCGATCGCCGGCTCGCTGATTCCGAATACCTGGCGGGCGATTACTCGATCGCGGACATGGCCACCTATCCGTGGCTGCGTGCCCACAAATGGCAAGGCCAGGACCTTGCGGACTTTCCCAATCTCGAGCGCTGGTACTCGGCGGTACGCGAACGTCCCGCGGTTCAGCGCGGTATTGCCGTGCTCGCCGAGAAGGTCGACAAGACCGGTGCCAAGCCGAGCGGCGAGCGCTGGGACAACCTGTTTGGCAAGAACCAGTTCACCACGCGTTAGGAGAAACACCGTGTCGCAAACCAGGACTCCAATGCTTACCGGCTTCCGCGTGCTGGATATCACCCAGATCGTTGCAGGGCCGACCTGCACCCGCATTCTTGCCGAGATGGGCGCGGAGGTCGTCAAGCTCGAGCTCGCCCCGTTTGGCGACCGCACCCGCGTCGGCGGCCTGCGCAGCCGGAAGCCGGAGCATAAGCGTTGTTCCCAAAGCACCTACTTTGTCCAGCACAACCACTCGAAGAAAAGCCTGGCGCTGAATCTCAAGGACAACAAGGCGCGCGAGCTTGTGCTCAAAATGATCCCGCAGTTCGACGTGCTGGTGGAAAACTTCTCGCCAGGCGTGATGGATCGTTTCGGGCTTGGCTACGACGTGCTGAAGACCATCAATCCGCGCCTGGTCATGTGCTCGATTTCTCTTGCGGGGCAGAAGGGCGTCCTGGCGAGCAAGCCGGGATACGACTACGTTGCGCAGGCATACGCCGGCATCACGGACCTGATCGGCGATGCCGAAGGCAGTCCCGCCCTGATCACCATGGCGATCGGGGACGCATCCACCGGGGTCGCCGCCGCCATGGCAATCGGCTTCGCGTTGCTGCATCGGGAGCGAACCGGTGAGGGGCAGTACCTCGAGACGTCGCTGCTGGATACCTATTTCAACATGCATGAGGTAGCCGTTCCGCGCGTCAGCCTGCGCCAGGGCTATGAACCAACGCGCACCGGATCGCAGCATCCCGACGGTGGGCCGACCGGCATCTTCCGTTGCGGGGACGGTACTTACCTGACGCTGGCGACCCTTCCGCACCAATGGGAGCAGGTTGCGTTGGCCCTGGGACGCGACGACCTCCTGACCGATCCGCGCTTTGCCACCGCTGCGCTGCGCCGCGACAACAACGACCAGCTCAAAGAGATTGTGGAGTCTTGGCTTGCTACCTTCGCGTCCAGGGACGCTGCCATCGAAGCACTGGAGCGGCAGCGGATTCCTTGCGCGCCGGTGCTCACGCTGCGCGAGGCCATGAACCATCCCCATCTGCGTGAGCGCGGGGTCGTACGCGCGGTGCGTGACCCTTACCTAGGCGAATTCCAGATCCCGGGTCCGGCGGCGAGATTCTCCGCCTGGGAGTATCCGTCTTCCTTGAAGGCTGACCTGCTGGGCGAACACAACGAGCAAGTCCTGAAGGCGTTCGCCGGGCTTGAGGATGCGGAGATCGACGCCTTGTATGCCGAGGGCGTGCTGGTGCGAGACCGGCTGCTCGAGCCGAACGCGGTGCCGACAGCAGAAGCTGAGGTCTCGCGATGAGCGCCGTGGATAACAGCATGGACGCTTTCGATCTGCTCGTCATTGGTGCGGGCTCTGGCGGCGTAAGGGCGGCACGTACCGCTGCAGCGCTCGGCGCGCGGGTTGCGATCGCGGAACAGTCGCGCGTAGGCGGCACCTGCGTGATTCGCGGCTGTGTGCCGAAGAAGCTCCTGGTCACGGCGAGCCGATACCGCTCCGAGGCAACCGACGCAATCGGCTTTGGCTGGAGCTTTGAGGCCAGAGGCCACAACTGGCGTGTGCTTCGTGATGGCATCGCCGAAGAAGTCTGCCGGCTCGAGCAGCTGTATCGCAAGGGACTGGAAAACGCCCACGTGACGATCCTAGACGAGACCGCGTCGGTGGAGGGCAGTGGCCGTGTGCGGCTCGCATCGGGCAGATCGGTGCGGGCTGAAAACATCATCGTCGCCACGGGCGCGTTACCTTCGCCGCTTGGCATTCCCGGGGCGGAGCATTGCATCACCTCGGACGATGTCTTCGGGCTGCCGGCTCTGCCCCCTCGTATCGTGATCGTGGGCGGTGGCTATATCGCGCTCGAATTCGCAGGAATTTTCAAGGGGCTGGGCGCCGATGTCACGCTACTGCACCGCGGCGCCGCGGTGCTGCGAGGGTTCGATGCGGATGTGCAGCAAGGCGTTGCCGGCGCGTACCTCGAGCAGGGCATCCGGATCCGATTCAATACCGCGGTCCGTTCCATCGAGGCCTCGCCCGCCGGCTATTGCGTGACGGACCACACCGGGAACCGTTTCGATTGTGATCTCGTCCTGAACGCGACCGGCCGCCTGCCAAACACGATGGCCGCAGCGGGAGTCCTTGCGCTGAACCAGGGCGGGGCCATCGTGGTGGATGATCGATATGCGACCTCGGTGGCGGGCGTTTATGCCATCGGGGATGCGATCGGGCAGTTGAACCTGACGCCGGTGGCGATCCGGCAAGGACAGTGGCTGGCCGAGTCGCTCTTTGGGACACCGCGGCTTTGTTTGCCCGACTTCGGGTTGACACCGACGGCAGTGTTCTCCACGCCGGAGCTTGCCAGCGTGGGACTGACCGAGCAGCAGGCACGCGCGACGCTTGCCGATATCACGGTCTACCGCACCAGCTTCCGTCCCATGCGAGCTTCGCTGGCAGGGAGCCTTGAGCGCGTCATGATGAAGCTGGTCGTCGACAAACACAGTGACCGGGTCGTTGGCCTGCACATGCTGGGGCGTGATGCTGCCGAGATCGTTCAGATGGGCGCGATCTCGCTGCAGCGGGGCATCACGAAACGCGAGTTCGACCGGACCGTCGCATTGCATCCCAGCGTCGCGGAAGAGTTCGTCACCATGAGCAACCATGACTGAAGGTGGCGGGGCGGAGCAGCAAGCGTAGTCATCACACAAAGAGCAGGACGCAAGGAGACAGGCTATGAGATTGATTACAGCATTCGCAATAGGATGGCTGGCATGCAGTGCTTCGTTCGCGGAATCCTTCCCTTCCCGGCCACTGACCCTGGTGGTGCCGTTTTCGCCCGGTGGCCCGACAGACGTTGTGGCCCGTCACCTGAGCGCCGCGATGGGACGGTCACTGGGGCAATCGGTGGTCGTGGAGAATCGTGCCAGCACGGGCGGCATTGTCGGTTCGGAGTTCGTTGTGCGGGCCGAGCCCAATGGCTATACGCTATTGATTCATAACATCGGCATGGCGACCTTGCCCGCGCTGACCAAAAGGCTTCGATTCGACCCGACCAGGGACTTTGACTATATCGGGCTCGTTGCCGATGTGCCGATGACATTGGTCGCGCGCCCGAACCTTGCACCGTCCGGGTTCAGCGAACTGCGGGCCTATATCGCGGCCAATCAGCGGAAGATCAATCTCGCCAATGCGGGCATCGGCACAGCGTCACACCTGTGCGGGCTGATGCTGATGAGCCAGCTCCATGCGGCAATGACGAGCATCCCGTATAAGGGCGCTGCGCCGGCCATGGTCGATGTCCAGGGCGGGCAGGTCGATTTGTTATGCGATCAAGTGACGACCACGCTCCAGCCGATCAATACCGGCCGGGTCAAGGCGTACGGCAGCACGACGTCGCAAAGGCTGGCCGCGTTGCCCAAGCTGCCGACCCTGCACGAGCAGGGCCTGGATCAGTTTGAAGTGACAGTCTGGCATGGCGTCTACGCGCCCAAGGGCACGCCCAGGCCAGTCGTCGCCAAGCTGGTCAAGGCTCTGCAGGATGCGGTTGGTGATGCTGCCTTCCGGGAGGGAATGCTGAAGCTCGGCGCAATCCCGGTAGCGGTTGACCGCGCTACGCCCGAAGCACTGTCGCAGCAATTGAGAAGCGAGATTGCCCGATGGACACCGGTCATCAAACAGGCCAACGCCTTTATCGACTAACAGCGGCCGAAGGCCAGGGTTACTTGGGAGCGATCATGGGCAACGATTCCCGGCAGACGGAAGCAGGCGCGCGCAGCGAAGTCGTGCGGCGGATTGCCATGGAGGCGGCCGCGCTGATGATGTTCAAAGGAACGTCGGCGGCGACGGCGATTTCCGCGGCGGTTGCGCATCATGTTTCCGATGTACAGGGCGGGCGCGAGTGCAGGGGAACATTGGCGGAGGTCGAGTCGACCTGGATCCCGCCAGGCAGAGACCAGGAGGTCCTCGAGGCGTCCACCGGGATTCTGGCGGAGGTCGAAATGCGCCTTTCCGAGACGACGTGGGATTGATGGCAGGCAGCGCGATGGCCGGCCTTGGTCGTGCGGACATGCCATGCACGCCGGCCGAGCTGCTTCACCGGATCCGGGCCATGCTGAAGCAGCTAAGCTTCGATGAGGCCAGCGCCGCGAAGACAGAGGCATCCGGCATCGAGCGTCGCCTCGCGACGCGGTTGAGCCAGGCCATTGCGGTAGGCTCAGCGCTGGAAATTGCCGTGGTTTTAGGTTGCGGTGCCGAACTCTCGCTGTTCCCCGACGATGCTGTGCTCGAGCGGTGCACGACAACCGTACGGACGGCAGGGCAATGCACACTGGTGGGTGCGATCTGGGCAGTGCGGCATCGATGCGTGCGAGGGGGAGGGGCGGTCCGGAGATTCTCGCTCTAGCCACCATCCTCGAGGCCCCTCAGCGGCCATCAGGCAACCGCATTGGCACTGAACGGAAACTGGGGATGCCGGTTCAACCCACCCCACGCGAGGCCGCTATGGCAAAGCTCGTGGCAACAGAGTCGGCTCGGCGTGTCGTCGATGCTGCAGCCCAGCTTTTAACCCCAGTTCGGGCGACGTTTCTCTACGAAGGCAGTGATGCCTTCGCGCGCATCATCGGTGGCCGCGACGCGGCAGAACGTATCGACTGCATAGGAAACACCACGACGGTAGTCGCTGTCGGCGGCCCGATGGAATGCTGCTCTGCCAATGCTCATCGCAGAGGCTGACTTGGCGGCCAGATTTGCGGCCAGTGACCGCGCCTCCTCGAGTACCGTTTCCGTGGGGACCACACGATTAACCAGATGCAAGGCCTGCGCCTCGCTCGCGTTAAAGGAGCGCCCGGTAAAGAGCAAGTCGAATGCGACGTGACGGCCGACGATGCGCGGCAAATGGGTAAAGTGGATAGCCGGGAGCATGCCGACGTCAATTTCCGGGTATCCGAAGCTGGCATCCTCGGCGGCCACAATCAGATCGCAGGAGATAGCGAGGGTCATGCCGCCGCCGCGCGCGGCGCCACTCACCGCGGCGATGGAAGGTTTGCCAAGACGATACTGTGCTTCTGACAGCTGGACGTAAAGCTTGTCCAGAAGCGTGTGGACGGTATCCGCCGATGCGCCTTGCAGTGCGGCAATATCAAGCCCGGCGCAGAATCGCTTGGGCAACGAACTCGCAATGATCACTGCCCGAGCCGCGTCATCAGAGGCAGCGCGATTCAGCGCCTGAATCAGCGCGTCGACCATTGGAACGGTAAGCGCATTGACCGGAGCGTGGTCGAGGAGAATTTCGGCGACGTGGTCGCGGACAGTGTAGGTGACCAAGGACATAGTCTGCTCAATCATGGTGTGGTCTAGGCGGCTGCCGCCGTTGCGGCAGAAGTCACGGCGCCGGTGTGGTACATGCCTTTAATCTGCCCTGGTGTGAACCCAGCCTCGTGCAGGATTTCGTCAGTGTGTTCGCCGAGCAGCGGGGCGGGACGACTTGCCCGGCGTGCTCCTCGGCCGAAGCGGACGGGCAAGCCGATGTTCGAGACGGTACCCAGGACGGGGTGCTCGGTCTCGACAATCAATTGTCGGGCCTTGACTTGAGGGTGTGCCAACGCTTGATCCAGCGTCTGAATCGGCGAGTAGGGCACCCCGATTTTCTGGAGCGCTTCCAGCCAGTATGCGAGCGGCTGGGTCGAGAGGCGAGACTGCACCAGTTCTACCGTACGGGCGAAGTTCTGTACGCGCGCGGCATTGGTGGCAAAGTCCGGATGATCCACGCAATCTTCGAGGCCGGCGACCGCGCAGAAGCGCTTCCATTGAGCGTCATTGCCAACACCCAGCATAAGGGGGCCATCAGCGGCCTCGAACGCCTGGTAGGGCGACATGGAAGGATGCGCAGTACCCATCCGTTGCGGCGCCTTCCCGGTACGCCAGTAGTTCTGCGCCATGTAGCCCATAAAGCCAAGGGCGGTCTCCATGAGCGCGACTTCGAGATACGTTCCCTTGCCTGTGCTGTGCCGCTCGAGCAGGGCAGCCAGGATGCCGCTGAGGGCGTGCATGCCTGTGCCGATGTCGACTGGCGAAAAGCTCGCCCGCGCAAATTTTCCGCCGGGCTCGCCCATGGTGCTGATCATCCCGCTGAACGCCTGCAGCATCACATCATAGCCGGGTTCGTTCCCGAGGGGGCCGTCGCGCCCATAGCCGGATATCTCGCAGTAAATCAAGCGGGGATTCAATGCGCTCAGGGTTGCGTAGTCCACGCCGAGTTTCGCCGCGGTGCCCCCGCCGAAGCCCTGCAGCACGATATCCGCGTTAGACGCAAGTTGTTGAACAACACGTTGGCCCGCTTCGCTCTTGAGATCCACGGCGATGCTGCGCTTGTTGTGGTTGACAGCAAGGAACACCGCCGACTGACCCGCATCCTGCGGCACCCACCCGCGTGTGTCGTCGCCGGAACCCGGTGGCTCCACCTTAATGACATCTGCGCCCAACTCCCCGAGGTATTGACCGCATAGCGGGCCTGCCAGGACCTTGCTCAGGTCCAGGACCTGAATACCTTTCAATGGTTGCATGGCTTGAGATTCCTTTTTCATTCCGGCTGGATGCCAAGTCCACGCGCAACGTTCGTCCAGCGCTCGGCGTCCGTTCGGACGAAGCTGACGAGCTGATCGGGACGGGTTGGCATCGGCTCTGCGCCACGATTGCGTAGCGCCGCAACGTATTCGGGGTCATTGACGGCCTTTGCCGCAGCCGCTCGCAAACGGTCGACCGCTGCCTTAGGAGTCTGTGCAGATGCCTGTAGGGAGAACCAGAACTTCAGGTCTGCGCCTGGGTATCCGGCCTCTTTGAGCGTCGGGACGTCCGGCAGCATGGGGGATCGCTGCGAAGCCGTAATGGCAAGTGGCTTCAGCTTGCCGCCCTGTATCTGGCCGATGCAAGTCGTAAAGGAGTCAAACACAAAATCGACCTGGCCGGCCATCACGTCCGTGAGCGCCGGCGAGCTGCCTTTATAGGGCACCGCAACCGCTTGGAAGTCCGCCTTTTTCTGAAGCAGGGAGCCATAAATGTGCGGCGACGATCCAGCACCAAAGGTGGCATATGTCAGTGCGCCAGACTTCGCCTTCCCCAGTTGGACCAGATCGGCTAGCGTCTTTGCCTTGAGTTTGTCGGGGTGCACGACCAGGACGTTTGGCATGGAGCCCGTCGTAGCGATGGGCACGAAATCTCGTCCTGGCTGAAAGCGGGCGTGCGGGTACATCAACGGATTCACCGCTTGCATTGCCACGGTGTTATGCAAGAGGGTGTAGCCATCGTTGCCGCTATCGAGCACATGCTGAGCACCGATGTTGCCGCTGGCGCCAGGGCGATTGTCAATGACCACCGCTTGGCCCAGTTCCTTGGACAAGGCCGTGGCCAGCAAGCGAGCGATAAAGTCGGTGGGCCCGCCGGCGGCAAATGGCACAACGATCCGTACTGGCTTGGTCGGCCATTCAGCGGCAAAAATGGGGCCCGCCATGACGGCCGCAGCCGCTCCAAGCACCAAGGTGCGTCGTCTCGGATTCATGCTTGTCTCCTGTGATTCTGCGCAAGCATGCCCATTTGCGAGATATAAATCCAAGACAGAATATAGATATCCGATATAAGATTTCGGTATATCTCACGATTGACGCGTGCCCCATGGCTCTCGAACTACGTACCCTGCGGGGATTCGTCGCGGTTTGTGCAGCTGGCTCCATTTCCCGAGCCGCCGAGCGCTTGCACATCGCCCAGCCGGCGTTGAGCCTGCAGATGAAGAATCTGGAGGAGGAGTTCGGCGCGGACCTGCTCGAACGGACCCCGCGCGGCGTGGTCGCGACCGCAGCGGGAGAAATGCTGCGGTCGCATGCGACGGACATCCTGCGGCGAGTCGAGGTCGCGTACGAGGACGTCAGAACAGCCATCAAGCAGCCTCAAGGCAGGGTCGCAGTGGGGCTGCCGCAGTCGTTGGCAAAGCTGCTAACAGTGCCGCTCGTGAAGGAAGTCTGCGCGGAATGGCCGGGGATTGATCTCCAGATCATCGAGCAGAGCACCGGATATATTCCGCAAGGGCTGCTGACTGGCCATCTGGACATTGGCATGACGTTCGGCGCTACGCCCGAGCCAGGGTTAAGAGCGGATCGCGTGCTTGAAGAGCGGCTGCTGCTTGTTGGCCCGCCGGGCGAGCTGTCCGCGCATGGGATAGGCGGCATCAGCGCTGCAGTCGGCGTCCCGTTTTCCCAACTGGGCCGCTATCCGTTAATTCTCCCTGCCGGACTACATGGTTTGCGTAGTCTCATCGACCGGTTCAGCGCGTCCCATGACACCGAGCTTCAGGTTATCGCCGAAGTGAATGCAATCCCGGAGCTCATTGCCCTTGCCGCAGCGGCGGCAGGCTTTACTATCCTGTCGCACGCATCAGTGCAAGAGGAGTGGCGAAGCGGGGTCGTGTCGTGCGGCCGTATCGCCGAAGAGGGAATCACGCGACAGGTGTACCTTTGCCGGGCGGCAACACTACCCGCCTCCTTGGCTGTGACGACTGTATGGCAACGTGTTCTCGCGATTACCAAACGGCTAGTGGACGGGGGGGAGTGGCCGGTTTACCGCTTCAATGCCGGAGGAGAAGGCATGGGTATCCAGCGGTGAGGGGCCTGCTTCAGGTCGAATCCGGGGTAAAGGATTTGAGGGGGCAGGTATCCAGCACATCGAAATGCGCCCGTGGATCGGGTAACGGGAGGTAGCCAAAACATTCGGCCTCGCTCCGGCACTGATGGTACGAAAAGTTGGTGGCGCTTGTAAGTCAATGGTTTATAAGGAAGTTCAATTCCCTTGCAAGGCGTAGGTCGGGGGGTTCGAACCCCTCAGCATCCACCACCGCACGGCCGGCAAGAATCAAAGGACTTGGAGCGATCCAGGTCCTTTTTTTATGCCTGTCTCACCACCGGCAGGATCTGGTGTTCCAGTGGTGGAATGGGGATGCGTCTCCGAAAGCCCGAGCCAAAACGTTGGACTATCTCTCAAAGCGGTTTGACGACATCTTCGGGCAGGCCGGCTGTGTCGGACTGAAATTCCACGACCTGCGGCACGAGGCGGTGAGCCGGCTCTTTGAAAAGGCGACCCTGGCCGAGAGCCAAATCATGAAGATCAGCGGTCATAGGTTTCGTGAAGCCTATTCATATCGGGGATATGGTCATGCCGCTCACCCTCAAACTGGCGCGGGCTATTTTGAAGAACCGAATGCCCCTTGTGGCAGGGCGTACGCCGCCTCAAGCTTCAGTCGTTCGCCTCGAGACTTGAGTGCCTGGATGCTCAGAGAGGGAGTAGCACTGACAAACCTGATTTGCGAGCAGCGTCTGATGCGAGCAATGTTTGATGTGTCGCAAGGCAAGCAACATGGCCGGTATGGATTTGCTTGTCGCGAACGCCGTAATACCGTCTTCTACGACCGCTTTGGCGAGACCCACTCTTGCTTTGACTACTGCCCTTCGGTCGCCGCTTTTCGCGCGTAAAAACCCGCCACCTCTTCAATCTCCTTGTCCGTCATTGCCCTGGCCATGTTGCGCATCTGGCCTTCGGCATCGTTGCGCCGCTGCCCATTGCGAAAGGCGCGCAGTTCAGTGGTGAGGTAGTCATGCGGCATGCCTTCCAGCCAGGGTGCGCCGAACTTCTGGTCAACGCCGCCGTGGCACGAGATGCACGGGGCAATGTTGCGCAGCGGGTCGCCCACGCGGACGAGTGGGGGCAGGGATTCGTCGTAGGTGGTCGGTGCGGTGCGAGCCTTGGGGAGCGAGGCGTAGTAGGCGGCGAGGTCGGTGATGTCGCGTTCGGACAGGTTGCGGGCCAGCGATTCCATAATCGCGCTGCCGCGCTTGCCGGATTTGTAGTCCTGCAACTGCTTGACGACGACTTCCGGGTACTGTCCGGCAAGGTTGGGCGCATTGGACGCGCTCATGCCGCGCGCACCGTGGCACATCGTGCAATTGTTCAGGGCCAGCGTGGCGCCGCGGCCGATGACGTCGGCGGGGGCGGCATGGGCCATGCTCCGGTCGAGCACGACGTTGGTGGCGATGTGGCTGTTGCGTGAGGTGCCCTGGCTATTCCAGCTGGCTGGCGCGCCGGCGGCGCGGCAGATGGCATCCCACACGCCGCGCGCGGAGAAATCGCCTTGTACGGAGGGCAACCAGATAAAGCCGACCAGCGCCAGCACCACCGTCAGCACGACCAGCGCCAGTACGCTCTTGTTGCCGATGGGATTGTGATGCGCGGACATTGACGGTTCTCCTGTTGAGCCTGTGGGCAGGCGAGTCAGCGGCTACCGTCATCGGCTTCCAATCGGCACCACCGGCACCGATGCGTTGTCAAGCACAGCCAGCTGGACGATCGGATAACCGTAGTTGACCAGCGTCAGCGCGATCATCATTGCCACCCACAGCGCGAAGCCGTTCAGCGCTGCCGGAGGACGGGCCTCCGGATGCAGCGTCTCGCTGAAGGCGTAGGGCGCGGGTGTGCCGGCCGGGCGGCGGTGGCCCATGACGAGGACAATGACGAAGAGCAGCGCCGACAGCACCATCACCAGCCCGCCGAGCGTAGAGGCGATGACCGTCCACGCCTGCGGCTGCAGCGCGGGGTGGCTGTAGTCGTAGTACGCCATGCGGCGTGGCATGCCGAGCAGCCCCACCCAGTGCCACGGTAGCGACAGCACCAGCATGCCAAGGAACCATAGCCACAGCTGCAGGCGCATCAGCCCGGCCGGCAGCGGCCCGCGGCCGGTCAGCTGCGGCCAGAGGTCGTAGGCGAGCGCCATGTACATGATGACGATCGCGCCGCCAAAGATCAGGTGGAAGTGGCCGGTGACCCATTGGGTGTTGTGGATTGTCTCGTTTAGCTGGTAGCTCATGTTGATGATGCCCCCCGCGCCGCCGAGGCCCAGCATGATGAACGAGAATGTCACCGCCAGCATCATCGGGTTGTGCCACGGAAGCGCAGCCAACCAGCCGAACGGGCCCTGGCCGCCGCGCAGCCGGGCGGCGATCTCGACCGAGGCGACGATGGTGAAGACCGTCAGCAGCGTGGGGACCGACACCATTGCCGTCATCGCTGCATGGACGAACTTGAAGCCTGAACCGACTTGCGGGTCGGCGAACAGGTGGTGGATGCCGATCGGCATCGAGAAGACCAGGAAGAGCGCAAACGCCACGCGGCCCATGGTGTCGCTGTAGAGCCGTCCGCCGATGGCGCGCGGTACGATGCTGTAGAAGGCGACGTAGGCAGGGATCAGCCAGAAATAGACGATGGCATGGAGTGTCCAGGAGAAAAAGACTCGTGCCAGTCCGGCGTTGATGGTGTCGGTCAGTCCGAGCGATGCTGGCAGGATCAGCACCAGCACCTCGATAGCCGCGCCCAGCGAGGTCCATGCCCAAAGGTAGGCGCCTGCCACGATGCCGTACATGGCAAGCGGCACGGTCGCGCCCGGGTTATCGCGCTTCCAGGCGGCCAGGTTGGCCGACATCAGCGCTACCCATATCCACGAGCCGACCACCACCAGCACTACGCCGAAGTAGTAGAACGGGCTGCCGATCATCGGCGGTAGAAGGTATAGAGGACCGACGCCTTGCCCAGCCCCATGGTCACCGCCGCCAGCACCGTGCCGGCGATGACCAGCCAATAGCCGATCCACGCCCAGCGCACGCCCAGCAGCGCCCGCTTGAGCGAGAGCTCGCTGACTGCGTAGCCGAACCCCATTGCTACCAGCGTGGGCATCACGTACGCCATCACGGTGCCGTGCGCGGTGACGGAGCGGTAGTAATGCTCGGGATTATTGACCCACTGCGCCAGCGGACTGCGGATGAACATCTGCCATTCGCCGAGCAGGATGGCGCCCAGAAAGGCGATGAATGCCACCCAGAAATGGGCGAGAACGAGCTTTCTAGCGAGGAACACAGGTCATCCTTTCCGTGTTGCGCGCACGGGCCAAGAAATCCTCACGCGGGAGGACCTGCACCTTCGCCCACATGGCCTCGTGGCCGATGCCGCAGTACTCGTGACAGGGCATCAGGTGCTCGCCCGTCTGGTTGAAGGTGGTGGTGAACGTCGCCACGAAGCCAGGAATCAACATGGTGTTGGCGTTGGTCGTGCCGACGATGAATCCATGCACCGCGTCGGCGCTGGTGCCGCGGAACGTCACCGGCATGCCCTGCGGCACTACGATGCACTGCGGCTCGAATGAATACTGCTGGGCAACCAGCCGCACTGTGACCTTGCCGTCCGGGTCCACCGCCGTGCCGAGGTTGCCTTCGACGAATTCGCCTTCGAGATGCAGTGTCCTGACATTGACCGTTTCCACCCGTGATGGCGGCATTGACGCCCAGTGGAGGCCGGCGAAGATCATGAGCAGGACGATGACTGCGATGATGAGCCCGACCACCATGGCCCAGCGGCGCTCGGCCGCCACGGCGACCGCCTCGGCGTGATGGCCATCCGGCGCAGCGGGCCTTTGCGGCGCGGCGGTCACTGGACCAGCCCCCGCGGCACGTGCACGAAGAAAAAGAAGACGAGGTAGATGAGAACGACGATAGCCGTCGCCACACCGGCCACGGCGAAGGTGCCGGACGGTCCCGCGCTGACCACGCGATGCACCTCGTCATCGGCCGGGCGCGGCTCGTTGTGATCGAGAGGTTCTGGCATATCTGGCCTCGTCTAGTTGCGCTCGGCTATTCCGGCAGCAGCTTGCGCAACTCGTTGACCTGCGTCGCTGCCACCGGGGTGCCGGTATTGCCCCAGGCTACGCGGATATAAGTCACCACGGCGGCGGCCTGGTCGTCATTGAGGATGTGCGAGAAGGGCGGCATGCCGTGCGGGCGTGGGTTCTTCTGCGTGCCGGGCGCATAGCCGCCGTTCAGCACCATGCGGATGGCATTGACCGGAGACGACATCGTGATCGACTGGTTTGCCGCCAGCGGCGGATAGGATGGCGGATGGCCCTTGCCGTCTTCGGCGTGGCACATCGCACATTGCTGCAGGTAGATCTGGCGGCCTGCCTCCATCACGGCCGGCTGTACCAGTCGCTCGTGGCTAGCGGGCGGCGCCTCGGTGTCGCGCTGCGGCAGGGCCTTCAGGTAGACGGCCATCGCCTGGACGTCCTCGTCGGTCATGTATTGCAGGCTGTTATAGACGACCTCCGCCATCGGGCCATACACCGTGGCACGGTGCGAGACGCCTACCTGCAGCAGGTCGACGATATCCTGGATCGGCCAGTTGCCCAGCCCTGCCTCGCGGTTCGAGGTGAGTGACGGCGCATACCAGTTCTGGTTCGGAATCATGCCACCTTCGAATTCCTTCGACTCGCTGGAGCCGCCCAGCGCATTGATGGCGGTATGGCACATGGCGCAGTGGCCGAGCCCCTGCACGAGATAGGCGCCGCGGTTCCATTGGGCCGACTGGTTCGGGTCGGGCTTGAACTCGCCTTCCGTGAAGTAGAGTGTGCGCCACCCGATCAGCAGTTCGCGCTTGTTGAACGGGAAGCGCAGTTCGTGTGGATGGTTCTTGCGCTTTACCGGTGGCACCGACATCAGGTACGCGTAGATCGCGTCCGAATCCTCGCGCGTGACCTTGGTGTACGAGGCGAATGGCATTGCCGGGTAGAGCAGGGAGCCGTCGCGCGAGACGCCGGTGTGCATCATCCGGTAGAAGTCGTCGGCGCTCCATTGGCCGATGCCGGTCTCGTCGTCGGGCGTAATGTTAGGGACATACAGGTTGCCGAAGGGCGTCGGCATGGCGCGTCCGCCGGCGAAGGCGGGATTGTTCGGCTCGGTATGGCAGGCCACGCAATCGCCGGCGCGGGCAAGGTACTCGCCCTTGGCGATGATCTGGCTGGCGGGGTTCAGCGCGCCGGCCGGCTTCCCGCCGCTTGCCGCGGTGACGGGTGGGGGCGCTTTTGCAGGTTCGCGATGCATCAGCCGCACGGCCAGGGCGCCCAACGCCGCCACAACGACGATGCCGATGACGAGAATGAGCAACCCGCGCGCTTTCATGGCGTGCCTCTCATCGCTGGCTGCCGCATGCCAGCGGCATGCGCACGACGTTGGACGACTCGGGCGACGGGTCCTTGGGCGGCTGTTGCTGCGACAGCCAGGCGGCTACTGCCGAGATGTCGGCATCCGACAGCCGCGAGGCGACGCGCTTCATGCAGTCCGGCTCCGCCGCGTGCCGTTCCCCCACCTTCCAGCGCGTGAGCTGGCCGACGATGTAGGCGTGCCGCAGGCCAACCAGGCCCGGAATGCCCGGCTCCATGCCGGTAAGCCCGGCGCCGTGGCAGGCGGCACAGGCGGGAATTCCCTGCTTGGGATCGCCGCTCGCGACCAGCGCCTGCCCGCGCGCCATGGTGGCCTGCGGGACGTCGGTAGGGGCACTTGGCGCGAAAGGTGGGCGCAGCTTGGCGAAATACTCGGCGATTTCCTTCAGGTAGGGGTCGGGCAGGTAGGCGACCAGGTAGTTCATCGGCGGATAGCGCCGGGTGCCATCTCGGAACGCGACCAGCTGGTTATAGAGATAGCCGGCTGGCTTGCCAGCAATGCGCGGGTAGTAGCCATTGCCAGTGCCCTGGCCGCTCTGTCCGTGGCAGGTAACGCAGCCCTGCACGCGGGCTTCCATTGAGTCGACTGTCTTGAAGGCGGGTATCACCTCCTGCGGTGGTGTCGGACCTGGCAGGGACTGCGCACGACCGTGGAGCGGCAAGCTGCTCAGCCAGACGAGAAGCGACGCCATCAGCCAATCACGCAGCAATGCCATCCGAGTGGGGCGCATGGTCCATCTGCTGTCCGGTGCAAACAGACTCATACTATGCGCTGTGCTGCATTTGTCAAAGTTGAGCTCAACCTCGACTGCGGGCGGCCGCGGCCTGGCGAAGCTACGTGCAGCCCAATCGCCTCGATTGGTCACGTGCCGTGGGGCGGGTCTGCCTTCGAGAAAAGCGATGATGTGGGTCGTGCCGGCTAGTACTTCTCATGAGTGCCCCAACCGATGCGGTGCCGCTCCTGCGTGGCCTCATGCCGCGAGTCCTCCTCGCTGTGCAGGTAGCCGCTCGTTGTCGAGATGGACGAATGCCCAAAGTTGTCCCGCACGTAACGCAGATCCACCTGCCGATCCGGCATGTGCGAGCCGGCGGTATGGCGCGGCCAGTGGGCCGGGGCGCTGGCCAGCACCGCGGCCTGTGCTTCCCACTCAGCCCCGCGTGCGCGCAGGCGCGCGGCCGCCAGGCCGAACACCTCCTTCAGAATCAGGTGCAGCGCCCCACCCGATAGGCCTCCGCAAATGGAGACTGGACAATCTGCGACGATGACGAGGTCCGGTACCTCTGGCGCATCAATCTGGACGTGGTGCGGCGCTGAGGATGCAGCCGAGCCACGAAACCGCCTATCCAACGCTGCCGGCTGAACTGACCGCCGCCGAACTGGAAGCTGCGTTCACGCCGACACCAGCCGAGATCCGCTTCGCGCGCAGCCAGTCTCGTCGGGCCTCAACGTCCGTCGTGATTCTCGTGCAACTCAAACTGCTGCAGCGCCTCGGCTACTTCCCGATGCTGACTGATGTGCCACCCATCGTGATAGCCAAGGTCTTCTCCCTGTCTTCCAGAACTGTTCCGCCGCCCCGGGGCCGATATCGGACATCCTCGAACAGCGAGCGTGCCAGGGAAAGGAATTTGGCCGCCTTTGATGACAGGTTGATGGGCCAAGCGCTCTTGTCTTCCCCTAGCCTAAGCATTCTCCGGAGCAACTCTCTTTTTTCCGTTGGTTGGGGCAGGGCGTGCCAAGCGGATGCTCAGGCGTGGATTCCCAGATAAATCAAAGGGTTGCAAGAGATGTGACGGATTTTTTTGGAAGCCCCGTCAACCCTCAGGTACCGTCCCATGCGGTGGGCAAATCTGAGCTGCTTGTCGGGTTCGCTGAACTCGACTAGCCTGCTATCGATGCCGATTCTTCGCTGCACTGCGATAACCATTAATGCTAGAACGCTCGACCACTGGGTATGGCAAGGCGCTGCAGGGCCTGCGGCAAGTCTTTTCCCCCTTGAACCTGGGCGCAGCGGCGTGGCTGATTGCAACATGGGCATTCTCGGCGTTCCAACTCGTGAGCGAGCGGGACCGTCTGCTTCACGAAGCCGCGGTGCGAACTCAGGCGCAGGCGCAGGCGTTCGCCGCATACTCGAAATCAAGCATCCTGCGGCTGTCCGAGTTCCTCCTCGATTTACGGGCCAGTTGGCTGGTCAGCCAGCCGGGGTTCGTCGACATGGTGCGCGAGCGGGAAAGCCTGGTGGTGGACCTTTCGTTCCAGGTGTCCGTGATCGACAAGCATGGCCTGCTCATCTACTCGTCCATCGCGGCGCCGGCGCCGGGCGAGAAGGTTGACCTGAGCGGGCGCGAACATTTCCGGGTCCATCAGAGTGCGGGCGGACGCGACATGCTGTTCATCAGCGACCCGGTGAAAGGCAAGGTCTCACGTAAATGGTCGATTCAATTCACGCGCCCCATCCTGCGCGCCGGCAGCTTCGACGGGGTCATCGTAGTCTCGGTCAGTCCAGAACAGTTCGCCAGTTTTGCGCAGACATTCATTAACCGCGATGGCGAAGTGGCGTCGGTTATCAAGGATTCGGGCCAGGTCATTGCGCGCGTGCCCGCCCTGGAGGGCTCGCTGGCAAGGGCGGTCAGCAACCGGCCGTACCTCGCCAGCGTGGCGCCCCAGTCTGGCAGTTATCGCGCGGTGTCAGGCTCGGAAGGCGTGGAGCGGGTCTTCGGCTATTACCGTATGCCGGAATTCGGGCTTAACTTCGTGGTGGGCGAGTCGGTGGGCTTGGTGCTGGCGCCCTACGAAGTCTATCGCCGCGTTGCCTTGGCGGGAGCCATCGCTTCTACGCTGCTGCTCGGCCTGTTGTACTACAGCCTGCGCCGCTCCATGGCGGATAGACGGCGTCATATGGAAGAGATGCGGCTGGCTTCGCTGGTCTATTCATCCAGTAGCGAGGCCATGGTGGTGACGTCGCTCGATGGCACCATCATCGACGTGAATCCGGCCTTTGCTGCCGCCACTGGCTATACCGCCGGGGAGATCAAGGGCCGCGCGGGCCATAGCATCAGCGGGGCAAGCAACGAGGCCGGGCTGGTTGACCGCCTGCGTGCTACCGTGCAAGCCAAGGGCAGATGGAGCGGTGAGTTGTCGATCCGCCGCAAGGACGGCAGCGAGTTTCCTGCATACCTGACCGTGGATACCTATCTGGCTCACGCGTATGGCGAGCGTCGCCGTGTCGCATTGATCCATGACATGACCGAGAAGCGCCAGGCGGAGCAAGTCATCCGCCACCAGGCAAATTTCGACGCGCTCACCGACCTGCCTAACCGCCGCCTGTTCTTCGACAGGCTGGAGTACGAGATTGAACGCTCGCGCCGTACGAAGGATGGCCTTGCGCTGCTGTTCATAGACCTGGATCGCTTCAAGGAGGTCAACGATACCCTCGGCCATGATCAGGGTGACCTTTTGCTGCTGGAGGCGACGCGGCGCATTGCGGCATCGGTGCGCGCGTCGGATACCGTGGCGCGGCTGGCGGGCGACGAGTTCACCGTGATCCTGCCCTCGGTAGGGGACTCCGCCGTTGCCGCAGACATCGCCCAGACCATCCTCGAGCGGATTGCTGCGCCTTACCACCTGGCCAGCGAGTTGGTGGCGGTGTCAGCCAGCGTCGGCGTGGCCACGTGTCCCAAGGACGCTGACAACGCCGAGGCCCTTCTGGTGTGCGCGGACCAGGCGATGTTTGCCGCCAAGGCGGAGGGCCGCAATCGATGGAAAATCTTCACCCCCTCTCTGCTGCAGGCAGAGAGGGAGCGCCTGCGTATCACCCAGGATCTACGCACAGCGCTGGCGGCCGGACAGTTCGCGCTGCACTACCAGCCGATTGTTAATCTGCACACGGGCAAGGTCTGCAAGGCCGAAGCCCTGATTCGCTGGGACCATCCGGTGCGCGGGCCGATCCAGCCTGCGGATTTTATTGCCGTAGCAGAGGAGTCCGGCCTCATCATCGACATCGGCCGCTGGGTGTTGACGGAAGCGCTGGACCAGCTTTCGCGCTGGCAGATGCTGATAGGCAAAGACTTCCAGATTTCGGTCAACAAGTCACCAGTGGAGTTCTGCGCGCCGTCGAACGGACCCGAATCTTGGTCGAGCGTGATAGAGCGCAGGAACGTGCCGGTGGGCAGCCTCATCATCGAGATTACCGAAGGCTCGTTGATGGAGCAGAACGCCGATGTTATGGATCAGCTCTCACGCTTTCAGGCAGCCGGCATCGAAGTCGCGCTCGACGACTTCGGCACCGGCTACTCTTCCTTGTCGTACCTGCGGCGACTGGACATTGACTACATCAAAATCGACCAGTCTTTCATCCGGTCGCTGACGCGCGGACCGGACGACGTGGCCCTGTGCCGCGCCATCATCAGCATGGCGCATGCACTACGCATCCGCGTGATTGCCGAGGGCGTCGAGACCGGATTGCAGCGCGACATCCTGGTGGCTGCCGGCTGCGATTACGGGCAAGGGCACTTTTTTTGCCCGCCAGTGGAGGCCAGCGAGTTCGAAGCCTTCGTGGGCGCCGTGACTTGAGGGGCACGCCGCCCTTCGACGGCTTGGCCGGGGGCTCATCTGGACGTCGTCCCTGGCTTACTCAGACGTACGGATTCTGCACTCTTACCCAGGTATCAAGCGCTCCGGCAACGCGTCCATGAATGGGCGCAACGCGTTCGACAAATACGGCTCACGGTATATCCCATCTTCTCACTCGCTTAAGCATCTCCCATTGGTCAAGTGTCGATTTTCATTTTCAGGCCGCCAAGAAGCGTTTACTGAAGCTGCGCGCCGACACGAAGAAGCCGATCGAATCAGCAAAGCGTGAGGTGGCAAAGGCAATCGAGGCGGCAAAGGCTGCGGCTCGCTTCGGAAAGCAGGCGGCAAAGGAAATGGCGGCCGCAAAGAACGCCAAGGCGGCCGGCAGTCCAGCGTAGCGGTCGGTGTTCAGTGCATGGACGCCTTCGCTTCGCTGTCGATCTGCTTGCGCAAGGTAGCGAAGCGCTTCTTCACATTGGCGCCGAACAGCGGATCGGCACTGGCCGGCTCGGTGGTGGCGACCTCCGCCCAGTCCGCGTCGGTCAGGAACCGGGCGGCGCGCGGCATAACCTGCTTCTCCTCGGTGGACAGATGGTTGCGGTAGTACACCAGGTACATGGCGGCGGCCGCTTCAAATGCCGATCGCGAGGTGACGGCTTCGCTCTCGACTTCACGCAGGCGGTCGAGCAAGTCTGCGCCGACCGTGGCGATCACGCGATGCTCTTGCAGCAGCCGGCTGATGATGATTTGCGTGCCGGGATCCCGTTCCACGAGCAGGGCGTAGGCGACATCCTCGCGGGGGTGGTGCACGCTATCGCCATAGTCGCGCATGTATTGGATGATCGTCGTCATCAGGCCGTAGTCGGGCTGCTCGCCCTGATGGAAGGTGCTGACCTGCTTTTCCAGAAGGTCGAGCAGCGAGGCAAAATGGATATGGTCGGTGTGCCAGGCGGCAAGCGGGTTCGGGCTCGGTGTGGGAAGCGTGGTAGACGGAGAAGTCGAAAGCGAAGTGACGAGTGGGGTGGCCATGGCGCGCTCCTGGAAGCTGGGCAAGCAGACCGTTAAGTCCCCGATATCGGGGCTCGCGGGGCCCTCATTGAAACCATAGTTTCCCTACATGAATTGGGTTTGACGAAGATCAACGCGGCGCTAAGGGGCGGCGGAGGCCTTATCCGCCGGCGTGTCCAGGTCCTGCTCACCACCCATAGTTCGCAGCTTGCGGCCAGTGCCGAGCTTGAGACCATGACAATGATCGTCGGTAACCGTGCCTTTCCGCCGGGTAGGTCCCATACCCGGCTCGAACCCGACGACTATGACTTCCTTCGTCGGTTTCTTGACGCTACAAAAGCTGACCTGTTCTTCGCCCGCGCGCTGCCGCCGATCAGGCCGATGGTCTTCATGTTCGCCGCGCCAGCCGGCGCGCCAACGCGCTTGCCACCTGTCGCGACGCTTTCGAATGGCAGCGCGGTCGATCTGCTCAGCTTGGCGGCACGGTACCGCTTCGGTAACGATCTCGATTACGCGACGATCGAGCCGGGATTCGACCGCGTGATCGAGCTGGTCGGCGAGGATGTAGCGCGGGCCATTGAGAAAGGTTGGATCAGTGCGGCCAAAACCATCGCGCTGGGCCCCGCCCAACGTGGCACACGAGGCTCCATCGCAGCCGCATCCCGTCGCACCGACGGTGCTGGCCGGCATCGATCGCATGCTCGCGATGGATCCGCCCGCAACCCAGGATTTGCCGTACCGCGGCCCTGATCGCGCTCAAATCGGCGGCTGCCTGGGCCCATACTGACCGTCCCGCTGAGGAACGGCGGTTGCGCTGGGCACTGGAATGCCTGGCCCGGGGCTGGGTGGGAGGGCAGTGCTGCCTTGGCGGCGTTCTGGCAAGCGTCCCTGGACAATGGCGCGCGCCGAAGACAAGCGGATGGGGCTGCGCCAGCGCGAGCAAGGCGTCGTCCCGGCGCTGACTGGTTCCGACTCCGGGAAGACGATGTCGAGCCCGACGCTGCCCCGAAGTTCGGGCTCTCGCCCGCCCAACATCAGCAGTAAGACAGGAGCGAGGTATTTTCGCAACCTGTTAATGGCGCTGGCGAGTGGCATTCATCAGGAATACATCTGGCATTAACCGCGGCGCGATGCGCCTGCCTCCTGCATTCATGGCAAGCGGGGCCGCTTCATTTCGACGCGATATCACGGAAGTCTTGATATCAAAAATCGCGCGCGATTATATGAGTCCGTACGGAATGGTGTCCATAACTTGAACAATTTCTCACATGTGATCCTTCCTCCGGTAATCAAAACGCCGCATCAATGCCCTGCATCAGTGCACATGTGGCGTGCGGGCAAAGCACACGTAACCCATTGTTACTTGTCTGTACGCTGTCCAACACATAGCCCTAGCATCGCGGCTGCCGGGTTTCCTCCAACGGGTTAACCCCATTCGCTTTTTCTGCCACAGCAACTCGTCGCGCACATCGCCGATAGGCGTCTGCCTTAGGTGCGGGGATGTTTTGTGCACTTTTAATTTTCAAGTTACTTATAAATCAATGACAGGGACAAAATCAGCCGCGAATACCGCGACTCAAGCACGACAAGCGCGTAATTCCTACATCCTCAGCGTCCTGGCCGCTACCGGCGCCGCTGTGGTGCTTTCAGCATGCGGCGGTGGCGACGAAGAATCCTCAGGAAGTTATTTTGCGACCCAGGCGGCCCATGGTTCGCGCCGCAATTCCACGAGTCCCACGACTTCGACGAGTTCCACGAGTCCTGCGACCACCACGACGCCTACGGACACTGCGACAGCCACGACCCAAAGCCCCGATGCCATTTTTGACGCCTCTGGCAATCTGAATGCCACTGAATATGTCGCCATTGGCTCGGATTACAGCAGCGACAAGGCCATCGCTTATCGGTACGGCGCAAGTAATTCGACCGCCGCAGCGGTCCAGACTTATTGGAAGCCCTCGGACAAAACCTTTTATCCGCATGGTAATACCTGCTACCAGCAGGAATTCCCCGGCGAGCAGATGGATACCAGCACCAGCATCGTTTATCAGCTGGGCAGCATCGATTGCGGCCGTAACGACTTCGGCAGCAACATGGGTGACGTGATTTACCGCTCCGACGTGGCTTCGGACCCCGGTGTCACGCCGCTGCTGACGCTGGACCTGAGCGCCGGCACGATTGCCGAAAAGCCGCAGACGGCCTGGTTCTTTGGCAATGCCACGACCAATCCGCAACTGAACAACCACGTTGCCGCCAACGGCGGCGTCATGCCGAAGCAGCCGATTGCAATGGGCCGTTGCAGCGAGCATGACTGCGCACAGTCGCTGGTGGCGTTCCAGGACGGCCTGATTGCCTCGGTCGGCAGCAATACCGCCTCGCACTCGGCATCGGTGAAGCTGCCCGCGGGCAAGGTGCCGACGGCAATCGCTATCACGACGAATTCCGAATTCGCCCTGGTCACCATCTGGGACACGATCAACCTGAAGGGCCAGGTGGCGGTGATCGCGCTCGGCAGTCTTGCCGACGGCAGCGAAGTGGGTGGTCCTTATGACTCCAGCGATATGTCATGGGCAGGTCTCTATCCGGGCCTGCGCAATATGTCGAACTTCGTCTTCATGAAGCTGCTGGGCTTCGTTGACCTGCCTGGCATGGTGGCACCGACGGACATTTCCGCGGTAACCGATTTCGGCACCATGCAGGACAACACGACCCAGGGCTGGCTGTACGACCCGGTCGGTAACGCCGGCGCCAGCCTGTCGCTGCGCCAGCTCACTCCTGCCTTGAGCGATGCCAACCGCAAGAGCTTTGCCCCGGGCGGTGTGAATGCCAACCTGATTTCCCGCTCCGGCGTTGCCGCGGTGATTTCGAAGTCGGAAAAGAAGGTGGTGTTCCTGGACCTGAAGCCGCTGTTCGACAAGGTCAACAAGACCTATTTCGAAGGCACTTTGACCAGCCTGAAAAGCACCCTGGCAAATACCGGCCTGGGGGACTCGCAGTGGCCGCAGGCGTTTTCTGTGAACAACTATGCGCCGACCATCGTCAAGACCATGGCACTGGCTCAAAAGCCCACGGCCGTGAAGGTGTCGATCCTGGCCAACCCTGGCCAGGCCTGGGTGGCGACGGAAGACGGCACGCTCCACGCGATTTCGGTGGCTGGCGTGCAGTCCGGTACCAACCTCGATCCGTCGCTGATTCAGGAAGTGACCAGCCTGCAGGTGGGCAAGAACCCCACCAGCATTACCCACAATGTGAACCGGGACGCGTTTGGCAACTCCAACACCAAGATCTGGGTGGTGTCGCGCGGCGAGCAGAAGGTTTCGCTGGTGGATATGGCCACGCAAACGATCGAGAAGACGCTGCAGGACGCGCGCATCGTCGATCCGATCTCGGTGTCTGAAACCCAGCAAAGTCCGCTGCTGACCAGCGTCATTTCGCTGACCGACTATGCCGGCAAGCAGGTGATGAACTACCGCTATGCACCGATTTCGCTGCAGGGCGGCAATACCCCGCTGAATATCGGCGTGGGTCAGTCGGGCAATGACCAGTTCGAGTTTGGCGGCGCCTATGCAGTGGCGGGCAAGCCGTTCAACTTTACCCAGAGCAATGTACCCTGAGCGTCATGTCAGCCTGAGCGTCATGTCAGCCTGAGGCGCGTCGGTTAATCCCGGCACGCTTCCCAAGCGGTCAGACCGCTTCCCTGAAGCCCGCACGGTTCGCGCCGCGCGGGCTTTTTCCATGTTTTGCGGACAGCCAATCCGGCCCATGGCTGTCGTGCTTGCCAAAATCCATCGTATTCACGATCCTTCTTCGTGAGGACGAGCAATCGCTTCAATCGAGGACTCAAGATGAACGCACTGGTCGCTTATGGCTCGTCGGACCGGCGATGGGTGATTGGGCCGCGGTAGGTTGCCGGTCGCTGGCTCGATGCCAACGCAGTGATAGCGATGCTCAAGGGAGAGCCAAGCATGCTTGATCGGCTGCGTGGGCCCCTGCCGTCCGACTTCGGGCTTCCGTCAATCGTTGCCCATGAGCTGGCGTTTTGGCATTGGCAGGCACACGGCTGTGCCACGACGCTCAACTTCCCGTTTATCCGACCAGAGCATGAAGACTCGTCATCGGATAGAGCTCAAGCGATCAATCATGCCCTTGACCGCCTTAAGCTGGACTCCCTCTTTCGTATCCCATTTGTCCGAGCCAGTGTAGCCCCACCAGTCCCAGCAACCCTTCGGATTGTAAGGTGTGCCGCCTGATGCCATGGTCTGGGGATAGAGGACCACGATGGAATTTGTGTCGGCCCATGGGTTATAGCCTGCGTGCTCGATAAATCTTCGCTGGACATCGGAGAAACTCTGACTGCAGCCGTGAAATACCACATGCAGACGGCAGCGCTTTGACGCACAGCTCTCTGGTACGTAGAGCCACCCTGTGCGCGCCATGCCCTGGCTCTCCGGGGCATGAAGGAACTCGGTCTGGTCGAATTCGATCAGGTGCCCACGGGGCAGGCCATCGTTACGCAGTTGAAGATTTCCATAGAGATGCTTCAGGATCCGTCCGGCGGCATCAAAGCCGCAATCGCTAATGTAAGGTGCGGCGGAAGTCGAGCAGCGGTTCCCGTCCCGGTAAGAATCGGTGGGGAAGGTATGGTCTGCGTCCGGGACCGTTTCATAGCGCAGATTTTCCGCTCGCACGAAACTCCGGTAATAGGCCTCCAATGCATTCATGACCGCCGGCTTGACGGTATGATCGCGCATTCCAGAGACTAAGAGAACGCGTTGAGTTCGCAGGTTTGTCACTGGATCAATTTCACCTGCGCTCGCTCGCTTGCGCGTTGCCTCTACCGAAAGAGCTACGTCGGGTGCATCCGTTCCGGCACAGATTGCAAGCCCCAGGAAACACCACGCGCGCTGCCAGATAGAGTAGCTACCAGCCATGCATGGGCCGAGTGCGCGCTGCAGATTCGCGTGCTCTCCTTTTCCCGTTTGCGCGCAGGCATATGGCCCACCTGCAATTACCCCGGCACCTTTGATGAGGGCGGAGTGGACCACATGCATTTGTACCGCCATGTAGCCGCCGGAGGAGATGCCGGACGTGGTGATCTGATCCGGCTGTACGTGTTCCGGCGGAAGTTGAACCGGCGCTGCCAAAGCCAAAGTGCCAAGTATCAGGCTGCAAGCGCAGATCATGCATTTCGTCACTGACTTGTGACGCAGGTCCATCAGTAGCTCCTTCAGTGCCCGCAAGATATACCACCTGACGGAGACAGGCCCATTTGGGAAGGCACGAAACGGCAGCAGGCGGGCCTTCCCCGAAGGAAGGCATGATCACTCTGCGCGAATTTCATTGTAGGGTAGATCGTGAAAACCACAGCCAGGACCATCCGAGGAGCAGTTTGGCCGAGGCCATCGCCGATGCCAGAGCAGCTGACTTCGGAAATGCAAGCGGTGGTGTCGCGGTGTCAACCGCCGGTGCAGTTTCTGATCGAACACCCACTGCATTAGAACGGTATTCCACGCCAAGACCAAGATCGACCTCTTTTGGGCGGGCACACATACGGTTATACTCCGCGCTTCACAACTAGCGGGTAATCGACAATGGTCGCTGCAACGAAAGCAACGAAGGTCAGGGCAGTCTCGAAGAGCAAGCCTGCCGAAAAGAAGGTCACCGTGCCAACGAAAAAGGCCAGCGTGCTCGCACGTGAGGCTCAGGCAGCAAAAAAGCGTTTGTTGAAGCTGCGCGCCGACACAAAAAAGGCGATCGAAGCGGCAAAGCGTGAAGTCGCTCAGGCAATGGAAGCCGCAAGGTCCGCGCTTCGCTTCGAGAAGCAAGCCGCGAAGGACAAGCTGGCGGCGAAGAGGGCAAAGGCTGCAGGCGGCAAGAAGGCCGCAGGCAAAGCGGCCGCCACGAAGGCTTCCACGAACAAGGTTGTGGCCGGCAGCAAAGCTCCTGCGAAAGCCGCCCCGAAGAAGGCCGCAGTGAAAGCCGTGGCGAAAAAGCGGACTTCCGCAAAGAAATCGGTTCGGGCCGTAGCGACACCGGAAGCTTCGGCATAATCATTGCCTTGGCGGTACGGTACTTCGCCAACTGCCAATGACGGAAGCAGGGCGCGCACAGCTTGGCGCCCTGCCGAATGCTCAGCCGAACCCGGGGGGCGAGAAAAAGAAGGCCAGGGTATTCAACGCCACGGCACGATCTGGGCCAACTGGCGAGGCGCTACTCGTTGCATGCCGCGTTGACGTCCCTCGCAAGATGTCCCGCCAGGATGTACTCCCCAAGTCGCGCTGCTTTTGCCTCCAGGCGCTTCCAGTTCACTGGCTGGCAGCTCGCTTAGTGCAAATTGGCAGTAAAGATTGCGTTGGCGAAATGTCCCCTTGAGCCGATTCAGTCCAGCAACAAGCACCGCCGGCGAACTGACCGCCATGCTTTCATGGCAGCGATACTGCACGCTTACGCCACGCGGGGGCATCATGGCGAGCCATGCAAATTGGCGCATCGATTTGGCGCCGTCGCTGGGATTTTCTTAGAGAGCCTTTTGCCATCAGGGTATCTGGCAGCTTGCGCGCCCCGCTATCGCGTCAGGTTCCAGCAGGGGAACGTCGTCGAGGCCCTGACGGCGCGTTTCGCGCGCAGTCGCCCGCCAAGCGGTTGCGCATAATGACGTGTCAAGTCGCAAATGCTGGGGAAGACTTTGGTGCGCCAGGTAGGTCCACGGAACAAATCGTAGTGACTGCATCCGGGATAGTGACGAGTCGCTTGTCGCGCGAGGACAGGCCTCGGCACAGATCATGCGCGGCGTGGGTCTGTCCGCGGCCGGATATGTCGTCAAGCTCGCCTTCGATGGTCAGCAACGCGGTAGAACGGATATCCTGCGGACGCACAGCCTGACCCCGCACTTGCCAGCTACCGAAGGCCATCTGGAACTCCTGAAACACGGTCCGAACAGTGTCGAGATAGAAGTCGGCGGCCATGTCAAGCACCGCGCTATAGTCCAGCAATGCTTGCCAGTGGGAATTGGCAAGCTCGGCGTCGCCACGCGCAAGAGTCGCACAGTAGTCCGCATATAGGTCCCACAGTGGAGCTGACTGGGCAGCGGCAAGTCCGGAAAGCTGCACGAAACTCGGACAGACCTGACGGCCGGCGCCTGCATATGGCTGGGGCACGGTGTACACCAGATTGCGTCGGAACCACTGAATTGAGTGGCTCGAGGCGAGGCGCCCAATTGCCGTGGGGCTGCGACGCGCATCGATGGGGCCACCGATGAGAGTCAGGCTGCTTGGCGTCCTCTCGTCGCGGCTTGCCAACAGGGCGATGGCGCCCAATGCGGGCACAGTGGCTTGGCAAACGGCGAGCACATGCAGCGACGCCACGTCGATCTCACGGATAAATTCCTGAACGTGAGTGACATAGTCGTCCAGATGAAACGAGCCGTCCGCCACCGGTATGTGGCGCGCATTGCTCCAGTCCGTGACATAAACAATGTGCTCTTGCAGCAGCGATTGCACCACCTCACGAAGCATGACGGCATGATGGCCGGCAAGGGGAGCACAGACGAGGACTGCGGGAACCGCTCGCTGCACGTCGCCGTGTCTCGCCGAGGTAGGGGCTTCAAACCGCCGCAAGCGGCAAAACGGACTCTCCCAGACGATTTGCTCGACCACGGGAACGACACAACCGTCACGAACAATGTCCGGGATGCCAAACGTAGGTTCGTCGCCGCCCGTACTGAGACAGTGAAGTCTTTCCCAGCCCGCAGCAAAGTGCTTCGCACCCGGAATATAGGCGAATGGACTGAACGGGTTGACAAAGGCTTGGGCCGATTGATCCGCCCACGCCAGCATCATTGCCCGCTGATACTCATAAATCTGATAGAGCATGGCGACCCCGACCAAGCAATCAGTCTCATGTAGCTACCCGGCTTCGATAAGTGCAATCGAAAGAAGCGAAGGCGGGTTCGCCCGTTGTGGCCCGGCGCACCGGTTGCTCGCGGATTGCGATCTCATCGAATGCGGCGCACCGCGTCGAGCATGGAATGCCCCTGGCTCGTCAGTCGCGGATGGGCATTGCCGCTGCTATGCCCATGCTCGATCGTCACGAGCTTGTGTTCCAACAAGGCATCCATTTGCTCGGGGTCGAGGTCGTGGATGTCTGGCGCATCACCGAGCAGCAGCAGAGCTGCGATTTCGTGCGGACTTAGCATGTCGGCCTCCTTTGTTGGGTCAAGAGGAAAATGCGACTGCTGATCCGTGGACTGCGTCACGGAGGAAAGCGAGAACCGCTATGGATGTATCGGTGCAAAAACGCGCTGGGAGCGCACACCGAACGGCCACAGTAAACCCTTTGATCGCAGGACGCAAGCGATCGCTATGCTGCGGAGCAGCGGGGAGAACCAGGCCATCCGTGATGGCGGGCCGATCAGGCAATTACCCCTCAGCGCTGTCCGTTGCCCGTCACTCGCCTGATTGAAGTGCAGCGAAGCGGATGTCTCGTGTTGGTGCTGCTTCCGACTCACGGGAAGCGCTCCCATTCCATAGCAATCTATCCCCGAGATTTCTCAAAGTAGCCTTCGGAGCAGCCTCGATCGCGTACCGTTGGAGTGTCGAGAATTTGCCGGAGGGGCTTCGGCTGCGGACCCCTTTCAGGTCCGTACCGGCGCAAGCCTGGACAGGTGTTCGCCTTGTTTTGGATGCAAATGGTGAGCGGCTCTTATCGCCGGTCCCGCGGCTCATCGCACGGCGTCGGCCATCTGTTGTGGTCGGATATTGTCGCGCATTTCTAGTGATGATTCAGAAGCCCCAAGCGAGTATTTTGGCTGGTCTTATACCGGTAAGATGAAAATTATGGTGTGACAAAGTTGATATTGGATATAAACTACCTTGTATCTGCATCCCTTCACCGGAAAGGAAAACAGCGAATGGCAACTTACAAAGAACTGATGGCGCAGAAGGCAGCTCTGGAGGCGCACCTGGAAGAGGTACGTGCCAATGAGGTTGCTTCGGTTATCGAAAAAATCCAGAATCTAATGGCGGAATACGGGCTGACTGTCGAAGATATTACCAAGCGCCGTCGTGGCCGTCCCGCCGGCAGTGGTGTTGCCAAGACAAAAGCGGCGCTGCCCCCGAAATACCAAGACCCGAAGACCGGAAAAACCTGGTCTGGCCGTGGCCGTCAACCGGCCTGGCTTGGCAAGAACCCCAACAAATTCCTGATCGCAGAAGAGGCGTAATCTAGGCCTCGCCCAGCGCGATAGCGTAGCGTCAACCCCTGCATGCAGGGGTTTTTCTTTTCTGAGTGCAAGCGCCATGTCCTTTGAAGCAATGCACGCCGACATCATGCTCGCCCGACCCTACCTGCTTCCCCGCGGACGTACAGAGCGAGGGATACGGAATGGATATTCTTATTGGCTGCGGCTTCCTCCTGGCAAGCAGCTCAGGATCATCCGCTTGTCGCAACAATTTGGGAAGAGCTATAAGTTGGTGCGTTCGGCCAGCGAGCGAAGAATGCGCCAAAAGATTCGTCAGCGCTTTTCCGGAGCGCTGGCCGAGCTTTTAGCCATCATTGACGAAGAAATCGACATCATCCGGGAGGATGCGCTCTCGATATCGAAGCCAGGTTCGTCGGCTTGCTAAGGCGCAAGGGAGAATTGGCTGCGCCTATGGGTAGAGCTTCGGGCGTTGGTCTCGTCCGCTGGTGTGCGTGCGCACGAGGCTTTGTATGTCGGCGACGATATCCGCGACGCGGAAGCCGCTAGCGCCGCCGGTATGGCGTTGCGCGGCGTAGCCTGTGGCTACGCGGCCGCGGCGGCGTTGCAGTTGCACTGCGCAACACCACCGCTTGCACGCCCGCAGGACCGGCTTGATTTGTCCCGCACCTGAACTACATGGCAATAATGTGCTCGTCGAATCCGGTAAAGCGCGGCTCATGCGTCGGGATCCGGGCCGGCTCAAAGATGCCATCGTGGTCGCGTGGCAATTCGACATCGCGCAATCGTATGCGTATGCGAGGCCTCGCTCATAAGACGTCCCTCGAGGGAAAGTGGACGACCGCTCATGTCCGGACTCAGCCGTCGGATCATCGGTCTTCCGTGCATTATCTGCGTGGAGCGCGGACGTAGTGTTGCGACGCGGCGCTGGCGACAGGCCGGCATTCACCGGCCTGCGCAGCCTTAATCAGCCGTGATGTTGTTGGCCTTCACCACCTCGCCCCACATCTTGTAGTGGGTGCGGGTCAGCGTTGCGAGCTGCTCGGGCGTGCCGCCGCCGGGCTCGTCGCCGCGGTCGACAATGCTCTTGACCACGGCCGGGTCCTTCAGCGCGGTATTCAATGCGGCGTTGGCTTTCTTGACGATGTCAGGGCTTAGCCCCGGCGGTCCGTACAGGCCGATGAACGAGATGATGGTGAAGTCCCTGATGCCGCTTTCGGTGGCCGTTGGCACGTCCGGGATCATGGCCACCCGCTTGGATCCCGTGACCATCAGCGGCCGCAACTGGCCCGACTTGATGAAAGGCGCCACGACCGACGTGGCATCGAACATCGCATCCAGGCGTCCGGCCATCAGGTCGACCATGGCCGGGCTGCTGCCCTTGTAGGGCACATGGTTCATCCTGGGGCCGCCCATGCGCTCGCGCAGCAGTTCCATCGTGACATGCGGCAATGCGCCGGAACCGCCCGAGCCATAGTCGACGGTCTTGCCCGACTTGTCGCGGGCCTTGACCTCCTCGACGAACTGCGCGTAAGTCTTGATGGGCGAACTGGCGGGCACGACAAGGACCAGCGGCGACTGCAGCATCATGCCTATCGGCGTCAGCTTCTGCGGATCGACGATGCCAAGCTTGGTGTAGACATGCGGCATGATCGTCATCGAGCCGTTGCCTACCAGCAGCTTGTTCCCGTCGGGCGCCGCGCGCATGACCTCAATGGAGGCGATATTGCCGTTCACGCCGGCCTTGTTGTCGATGACAAACGACTGCCCGAGCGAACTCTGCAGGCCGTTAAGCAGCGCACGTCCCGCAAAGTCGGTCTGGCCACCGGGCGGAAAGCCGACCAGCAGTGTCACCGGCTTGGTGGGCCAGGTGGTCTGCGCCCGCGCGGCGGTCGTCGCCAGCGCGCCAAGGCCGAGCACAGCGACGCTCAGGATCAATGCGGAACGGCGCGAATTCACGGGCGATTTCATAGTGATTGTCATGACAGGTCTCCGATTATGTTTTAAATGGACCGCAGTCCATGGCGCTTCAGGTCGCCTTTTCCATCGCTTCCCACATCCCGTTGATATAGACCGCGCCGAGTGCCCGGTCATAGAGGCCGTATCCCGGTTTGCCCGTCTCGCCCCAGATCATGCGGCCGTGGTCGGGGCGGTAATAGCCCTGGAAGCCGACGTCGTGGTACGCCTTGACGATCGCGGCAATATCCAGCGATCCGCAACTCGACAGGTGGGCGGTTTCCTCGAAATCGCCTTCCGGCGTGATCTTGACGTTGCGGATATGGGCGAAGTGGATGCGTCCCATGCCGCCGAACTCGCGCACCAGCGCCTCGACGTTGTTCTGCGGGCCGGCGCCAAGCGAGCCGGAGCACAGCGTCAGACCGTTTGCCGGCGTGTCGACGATCCCCAGGATGCGTGCCAGGTCGTCGCGGTTCTTGACGATGCGCTGCAGTCCGAAAATGGGGCGCGGCGGATCGTCCGGATGAATGGCCATCTTGATGCCGCACTCCTGGGCCACCGGAATGATCGCGCGCAGGAAATGCTCCAGGTGTTCCCAGAGGCTGCCTTCGTCGATGCCACGATATTCGGCCAGCAGCTACTGCAGTTCTCCTGGCGTGTAGCTGGAATCCCAGCCGGGCAGGGCGATACCCTGGCTGACGTCGACCTGTTCGACCTCGCGGTTGCTGAAGGCAAGGCAGGTCGAGCCGTCATCGAGCTTTTTTGCCAGTTCCGTACGGGTCCAGTCGAACACCGGCATGAAGTTGTAGCAGATGACCTCGATGCCCGCGGCGGCCAGGTTCCTGATGTTCTGCTGGTAGTTCGCGACCAGCCGCTCGCGCGTCGGCTTGCCGAGCTTGATGTCCTCATGGACCGGAACCGACTCCACCACCTTGAACTGCAGCCCCGCCGCCTCGATGGTGGACTTGAGCGCCAGGATCTTGTCCAGCGGCCATACCTCGCCGACCGGTTCGTCGTAGATGGCGGAGACGATGTGGGTCATGCCCGGGATCTGCCGGATGTATTCGAGAGGGATCGGGTCGGTGGGGCCAAACCAGCGGAACGACATCTTCATAGGGGGCTTCCTCGAGGCGTCTCTGTTGCGGCAGAAGGGGCGGAATGGGGTCTGGTCTGAACCCACGCCGTCATGGCCTGATCGTCATGCGGCATTGGTGTGCCGGATTGGATTAAGTGGTTCACCAATTGTGATCGTGGTTGCCCACTTTTGCCGTCATGGTTTACCATGGTCTGCATCAGGCACTGCCCGATAGGCCTTGTGGCGAGTGGTCAACCGGTGACCATACGTGGCAGATGCCGCCTAACCTGCGATGACACATTCTCCCAGCGATCTTGCAACCCGTGCGACAGTCGAGAACCCGCCAGCCGCCAGCGACCGTTCGTACCTGAGCCTGGCCAGCCAGGTGCAGGCATTGATCGCATCCGGAGAGTTCTCCGCCGGCATGCGGCTGCCATCCGAACGCACGCTGGCCGAGCGGTTCAGCGTCAGCCGTACCCTGGTGCGCGAGGCCATCATCGCGCTGGAGGTGCAGGGGCTAGTCGAAGTGCGCGGCGGCTCCGGGATCTACGTCTGCGCAGAAGCGCCCGCGCCTGGTCGCGAGCCGTTCGAGATGCCCTGGCGGCCGGGGCCGATAGAATCGCTGCGCGCCCGGGTGCTGATCGAATCGGAGATCGCCGGCCTGGCGGCCAGTGAGCGTAAGGACGGCGACCTTGACCGTATGTTCGCGGCCCTGAGCCTGATGCGCGAGCACATGGACGACAAGCAGGCCAACGAGGCGGCGGACCGGCAGTTCCACCTGTGCCTGGCCGAATCGACCGGCAACAGGGTCCTGCTGCATATGGTCACCGCACTGTGGGACAGCGGGCGCAGCGATCCGCTATGGGGCAAGATTGAGGAACACTTCCATACCACGCGGCTGCGGGAGGCGTCGCAGGAAGACCATCAGCAGATCTTCGCGGCGGTGATGGCGCGCGACGCGACAGCGGCGCGGGCGGCAATGCGTAACCACCTGGAGAGGGTGATCAGCGAGTTCACTCAGGCGTGGCGTTGAGGGATAGCCCGTTGGGCCAATTGGAAATTTGTTGCACGGACCGCTCAGGTCGGGCGTGGGGTAAAAACCGCCGGTCGCGCGGAAAGTCGCCTCAGGGCAAGGCGAACCAGCCGCACCGACCGGCGTCGCGACGCTTCAACAGCGGGGCGGACCATCAACTCCTTGATCTTGCCGATGGCCGGCCAGATAGCGGCGGTGCTGTAACGCCATGGCTAGCGGCTGCTTCGGGCACACTCAGGCCATGTTCGGTGATCGTTTGCGCTTCGCTTTCGACTGTTCACAGTGCGTATATCTCCCTTGCACGCTCCGCTCGGGAACCTCTATTCTCTTGGTTGGAAACCTCGACGTGAAGTACGGGTTACCGGAATACAACAGCACCGAGCGCATGGAAGGTAACGACACTAGGCCAGCCGTCAGGCTGAACTTTCGACACGCTCGGCGACATCAGCCAAAAAAAGCGGAAAGGCCATAGGACGACAAGCTCAATGATCTTGTGATTAGACAGGGCTTCAGTTGAGGCGCGACTGGAAGCGTTGGCTGGTTGACTACTGCAAGGCTAGCAAACGGAGGATGGCATGAAAGGCAAGACACTACTGGCCACGGCGGCGATGCTGGTGGCAATCACGGCTGCATGGGCGCAACCCAAAACCCGCGTGGACGTCACGCAGTCGCCTGAGGGGGCGACTGCGACTGGAACCGCGAAGCTCACCGCCACGATCACCAAGATCGATGCGCCGAGACGAACTGTCTCCTTGAAATCCGGCGACGGCAAGATAACAGATCTCGTGGTGGGGCCGGAGGCCAGGAACTTCGAACAGTTAAAGGTCGGCGACACTGTCTCGATCGAGTACAGGGAAGCGCTGACCATGAGCCTCAAGAAGGGAAGCGGACCGCTTGCTATGCATGAGCGCGAGATCTCGGAGCGCGCTGCGCCGGGTGCAAAGCCGGGAGGTTCAGTCGGCCGGGAAGTGACCGTCACGGCTGACGTCGTTGCCTTCGACACCGACGCCAGATCCGTCACCCTGAAGGGGCCAAAGGGACGCACCGTGGTTCTGCTGGTAGGCGATCCGACACGCCTAAACGGCATCCAGAAGGGAGACCGGGTCGAAGCGGTCTATACCGAGGCCGTTGCCGTGTCCGTTCAGCCGGTCGCAGGCAAGTAGGGGAAACCGAGGAGAGCGCCGGTCGACCACGCAGGCACGCCTTCCTTTCGACGCGGATCAGGGCCGTGATCGAGGAATCGGCTACGCGCAGCCCGAGGGTACCCCGGGCGCGCAGTTCGGGGTCAACCACCGCCATGTCGTCCACCCCCATCTTGCAGAACCTAACGGGTGCCACCTCGTCTGTCCCGTGGCCTTGATGTCGACCAGCAGGCCGGCATCGTCCTGACCGTCGATGCCCGGCCGGGTCTCCCTTTCCACCAATCCCGCGAGCCCGCGTTGCCGGGCCGGGCATGTGCTCGTCCAATACCAATGCGGCGTCGATCATGATCGGCGAGAAGGCCGCGGACCTAGTACTTGAATGAACCGGTTGCGTTGACGAAGGTTCGTTGTCGATAGACTTTCGGTCGTTCAAACGTCGCCTGGAAGCTCTGTGTGGTAGTCCGGCACGGGTTGGGCAAGCGACCGTTCGCCGGCCGTGATGTCGTCAAAACTTCAGTCTGCTCCGCTCTTTCCGGTGACCTCCAGCCACCAGCGCTTGATGCCTTGGACATAGCGCGTGCAGAAGAAGGGCTCCCATGGCCGCGTCGGTGACGTCGGCCACCAGGCACGGCGTGCACGTATTGAAGCTTCACAGCTAGTCGAGGAGGTTGGTCATCCTGGGTTGATGCGCTGGCTGCATCAATTCTTCGAAACATTGCAATTCCCCCTTTCTGCTGATCCGTCCAAACTGGCTTCAAATCGCCATCCAACCTTGCCCGCATGCAAGGAACGGCGAAATACCAGAACAAGCCCAGGGGAGATCAAATGAGCATCATGCTGCCGCGAGGGAATGGCGGAAACAAGAAGATGGCGGCTGCGGCCGTCCTTGGGATCATCATCACCGGTTCCGTTCAAGCGCAGACATCGTCCGGGGTAACACTGTATGGCATTATCGATACCACGGTCCGTTACTCGAACAATAATGCCGGCGACAACAACTTGGCCGAACTGACCGACGGGTACTTCAACGGCTCGCGCTGGGGCATGCGCGGCAGCGAGGCGCTCGGCGGAGGTCTGTCCGCCATCTTTAATCTGGAAAGCGGCTTTGATCCGACCACTGGGATATCGTCGCAGGGTACCGCAACGGCCAACTATGGGCAGCAAAGCACGGGCGGACAGGGACGTTTGTTCGGACGGCAGGCCTGGGTGGGGCTGAACCACGACACCCTCGGAAAGTTGAGCTTTGGGCGGCAGTTCACCACGGCCTACGATGCGACCTCCCGTTTCCAGCCTAATGGGCATCCGAATCTGGACGCCGTTACTATCCTCAACGGTTATACGGGGCCGCGCCAGGACAACATGGCGAAGTACTTTGGGCAATGGGGCGCGCTATCAGCGGGGGCGCACTATACCTTTGGCGAGGTGGCCGGCCATATGAAGCCAAGTTCCAGCTATGGGGTCTCCCTTGGCTATAAGCAGGGACCAGTGGACGTGGGCGCCTTCTGGCAACAGGCAAATGCACTGACGACACCTGAGGCGAGAAAGGTGTGGGGCTTGGGCGGCAACTACCAGTGGGGAATCGTCAAGCTGACCTTCGGCTATCTGAACAATCGATTTGACGTAAGTCCGACCCGCAACGACGTATTCACGGGTGGCTTTGCAGTGTCGGCCACCCAAGCCCTGACCTTATCGGTGGCGTCACATTACGACCGGCAGCGCAACGCTGACGGCAGCCGGATCATGGTCACCGGGGTCGCCGACTACAACCTTTCAAAGCGTACGGACGTTTATGCGGAGGTCGATTTTAACCGCATCAATGGAGCCTACGCACTCCCCGCGTTCATGGGCGTCAAGGGTAGCAAAGTCGGCGGCGGTATCGGTCTGCGACACCGATTCTGAGGCGTGGCCATTTGCGCTGAGGGATGGGGGCGCGTCCCGGACTTCGCCAGTGTATTGCGGAATCCCGCACCAGTATCGAAAGCATGCAACTCCCTCCGCAAGCGCGTGTACTCACAATCGGTGTGAGCCAGCGGGCCAATTACATATTGCAAGGAGTCATCAGTGGAAGAGCGGGCAATCGACCCTAAGACATGGATCGGACGCAGCGAGCAGCGGGAGGACACGGTTACAGCCGCACCCGTTGCGGCGCTACGGGCGACATTTGACTATCCGGCGACAGCGCAACCGGCCGGCACTCAGCTGCCACCCCTGTGGCATTGGCTCTACTTCTTGCCCATGCATCGCCAGAGCGAGATCGGGCCGGACGGACATGCCAAGCGCGGGGGGTTCCTGCCTCCCGTGCCGCTCCCGCGACGCATGTGGGCAGGGGGGCAGTTCGAGTTCCGCGCTCCTCTCCGGGTGGGCGACCGAATCGTACGCACTTCGACGATCGATGATGTCTCCCTGAAGCAGGGGAGAACCGGCAAGCTGGTATTCGTTAAGGTCCGCCACGAGGTATGCGTGGAAGGGGGCGTGGAGCCGGCCTTGGTGGAGTTCCACGACATTGTCTACCGCGAAGCCCAGCAGTCAGGCGATGTGGAGGCCATGCGCCAGGCCGCGCCGGCGGAAGCAGCGTGGCAGCGCCAGATCGTGCCGGACGACGTCCTGCTGTTCCGCTATTCGGCGCTGACTTTCAATGGGCACCGCATCCACTATGACCGCCGCTATGTGACCGAGGTCGAAGGCTATCCTGGCCTGATCGTCCACGGCCCATTGATCGCGACACTGTTGCTGGATCTGCTGGGGCGGCAGTTGCCCGCGGCCGACGTGGCCAGTTTCCGTTTCCGCGCAGTACGTCCGACCTTCGACCTCCATCCGTTCCACGTCAGCGGGCAACCTCAGTCAGACGGCAAGACCATTCGTTTGTGGGCGTCCGACCATGAAGGCCTGCTGACCATGGATGCCACCGCGGTTCTGCGCTGATTCGCCACACCGGAAAGCACCATGCAACCCCTCAAGAACCTGACTGTCGTGACTTTCGAACACGCTATCGCGGCGCCGTTCGCTACGCGCCAGCTTGCCGATCTCGGTGCGCGTGTCATCAAGATCGAGCGGCCGGGGGGCGGCGACTTCGCCCGTGGATACGACGAACGCGTCCGCGGCATGGCGTCTCATTTCGTCTGGACCAATCGGTCTAAGGAAAGCCTGACCCTTGACATCAAGCATCCGGCCGCCGCAAACGTACTCAAGCGACTGATCGAGGAGAAGGCGGATGTGATAGTTCAGAACCTGGCACCAGGCGCTGCAGCGCGCCTTGGGTTAGGTTACGACACACTTTCTGCCGTCAAGCCTGAATTGATTGTTTGCGATATCTCGGGCTATGGCGATGATCCGGAGCGTCCCGGGCCGTACCGTGACAAGAAGGCCTATGATCTCCTTGTTCAAAGCGAGGCTGGTTTCGTATCGGTCACGGGAACGGACGAAGTGCCCTGCAAGGCTGGCCCTTCGATCGCCGATATTGCGGCCGCTATGTACGCCTATTCAAACATCCTGGCAGCCCTGCTGCAGCGCAGCCAGACCGGACGGGGCCAGCGCATTGACATCTCGATGCTCGAGTCGCTGACCGAGTGGAACAGCTATCCCCTCTACTACGCATTCGATGGTGCCGAGCAGCCACCACGGACCGGTGCCAGCCATGCGACCATCTACCCGTATGGACCTTTTCCGGCGGGCGACAGCGCGACAGTGATGCTGGGGCTGCAGAACGAGCGCGAATGGGCGAGCTTCTGCCGAAATGTGCTGCTGCGCCCCGAACTCGTTGACGACTCTCGCTTCGGCTCGAACTCAAGACGCGTGGCCGAGCGCGCCGCTCTGCGGCAGATTATCGTGGACACCTTTGCTTCCCTGACCGGAGCACAAGTGGTGGAGCGTCTAGAACAGGCGCAGATCGCGAATGCCCGGGTCAACGACATGCGGGGCGTCTGGGAGCACCCCCAGTTGAGGGCGCGCGGGCGCTGGACCGAAGTCAACTCGCCACAGGGCGTGCTGCCGGCACTGTTGCCGCCTGGTACATGGAACGAACGGCCTCGCATGGATCCGATACCGGCATTGGGCGAACACACCGACGCGATTCTCGCGGAACTTGGATATGCCTCCCACGAAATCGCGACGATGCACGCGGAAGGCGTTGTGTGATAGTCCCTTGTCGGGCGGCGACACATCCGACACCAATGGAGAGGTAGAACACTATGGCTTCCACCATCATCGACTCCCGCATCTTTGGCGATATGTTCAGCGACGTACGCATGCGCGAGGTCTGGTCCGACGAAAATCGAACCGCCAGGTACCTTGACATCGAACGAGCGTTGGCAAAGGTGCAGGGTGAGCTTGGCATCATCCCGCAGGAAGCAGCGGATGAAATCGTTCGCAACTGCGAACTATCGAAAATTGACTGGGTGAAGCTTAAGGCGAAGACCGAGCAGATCGGCTATCCGATTATTGCGGTGGTCAACCAGATCAACGCTAACTGCAGGGACGGGCTCGGCGAGTTCTGTCACTGGGGTGCCACGACTCAAGACATTACGGACACGGCGGCAGTGCTGCAGATGCGTGAGGGGCTTGCACTCATCGAGACGGATCTCGATGAGATCGCCGACGCGCTCGCGGCGCTGGCCAGGAAGTACCGCGACACACCGGTAATCGGTCGGTCCAACCTGCAGCAGGCAACGCCCATTACGTTCGGCTACAAGATGGCCAGCATCCTCGCCGGCATTGATCGCCACCGCGAGCGGCTGCAGCAACTGAAGCCTCGCGTGCTGATGGGGGAGTTTGGCGGAGCATCAGGTACGTTGTCCTCGCTGCAGACGGGCGCCATGGAAACACAGGCGGCGCTGATGAAAGAACTAGGTCTGGTGCAGCCGCTGATTTCCTGGCACACGGTGCGCGATACCATCGCTGAAGTTGGCGCTTTTCTCGGCCTTGTCGGTGGTTCGCTGGGCAAGATCGCGATGGATGTGAAGCTGATGATGCAGACCGAGGTTGCCGAGGTGTTCGAGCCATTCGCCCCTGGACGTGGCTCTTCGTCAACCATGCCGCAGAAGCGCAATCCGATCTCCTGTCTGTACATCCATGCCAACATTTCGGTGGCGCGACAGCATGCGGCTGCACTGATGGACGCCATGGTCGCCGACCACGAGCGTTCGACCGGGCCGTGGGAGATCGAATGGGTTTCGCTGCCGGAAATCTTCTGCCTGATTTCTGGCGCGTTGAAGCAGGCGAAGTTCGTCTTGCAGGGATTGGAAGTAGACGCAGCTCGCATGCGTGAGAATATCGACATCACGAACGGTCTGGTGATGTCCGAGGCGGTGATGATGGGGCTCGGTCCCTACATTGGCCGCGAGTACGCGCATGACCTGGTCTACGACCTCTGTCGCGAGGCTATCACTACCAACCGGCAGTTGATCGAGATTCTCGCGGCCCACCCGGAGATCAGCCGCCACGTGTCTCGCGAACAGCTAGAGGCGATGTGCGAGCCGGGAAATAATCTGGGCCAAGCTGGAGTGATGGTCGACCGGGTGTTGTCGAGTCGCGCCTAGGCTGGGCGCCCGGTTGCGTGGCGGTGGAAAGGCCGGCTGGGCTTCGCACTTGAGCTGGACTCAGGCTGCCCCACTTTGGTACCTGGCTGCGGCCCCGGTCGTCAGCGCGCCGGGCACGCCAGTTTCCCCGGCCGCCATCTCGTCCAGGTTTGCGATCGCAAAAAGTCGCATTGCAGCCGTACCGGTCACCGCCCGCGCCGGCGACCGGCACCTTTGGTACGCACTGCCCTGATCTCGCTGAGAAAATCATAAAGCTGCTGCGCTGCTGGCGTCAGTGCGCGGCTTTTACGGCGTATCAGGCCAATCTTGCGCGTGACAACCGGATCGGTCAGCGGCACGCTGACAAGGAGCGGATGGTCCGGTCCCGGCATGGCGATCGATGGCACCGCAGCAATGCCGAGGCCAGCTTCCACCAGGCCCAGCGTGGTGGTCACATGCTGAGTCTCATAGATACTCTGAGGCAATCCTTGCACGTTGGACAGTGCCTGATCAAGGAGTAGCCGATTGCCGGATGCCTTGCTAACGGAGATGTAATCATACCCGGCAAGATCGGCCCATGTGACTTGCCGCCGCTTTGCGAGCGGGTGATCGCGGCGACAAGCTGCCACGAACCGCTCCTCCAGTAACGGGCTGAATTCAATATCCGCCTCTTGTCCACCCACGAAGTTGAGGCCAAAGTCCGCTTCGCTGCGCGACACCGCTGTCAGCACCTCGTTTGCACTGGCGTCGAGAATCTTGACCCGGATCTTCGGATACTGCGCGTGGTAGCGCGAAATGACCTGCGACAGAAAGTAGTAGACCGTCGAAGGTACGCAGGCGATGGTCACCTCCCCCATGCGCGTGGTCGTCACCCCCCGTATGCCAAGCAGCGTCTGATCCAGGTCATCGAGCAGCTCCTTAACCTTTCGATCGAACTCCCGACCGACCGCAGTCAGACTCACCCGGCGCGTGGTGCGCTCCAGTAAGCGCACGCCGAGTGCCTCTTCAAGTTTTTCTATGCGCCGACTGAACGCTGGCTGGGACACATGCAGGGAGGCTGCCGCCTTGCGAAAACTGTTCAGTTCTGCCACCGCGCGGAACGCCTGAAGATCGTTGAGGTTGAAGTTGATGGTCATTGTTCGTTCTCCCGTGCCTTGAGCCACTGATCCACAGTGTGCATCAATTGATCCTAAAAACTCAATTCACTTAAGAGCGGGAAATGACGACCATACGTATGCGGCCGGACCGGCTGACGGCATAACGACATTACGGAGCAGACAAATGCAATCGACCAAGCGGCTTTTTCTCAGGGGCCTTGCCATCGCGGCTGCACTCACCACGACAAGCGTCCTGGCCGCCTACCCGGAAAAGCGGATCGCCCTGGTGGTACCCACCGCCGCAGGGGGAGCCAACGATGCCATGGCCCGAGTGGTCGGCCAGGCCATGTCATCGATCCTCAAGCAAACCGTCGTGGTCGACAACAAGGCCGGTGCCAATGGCGCCATTGCGAGCGAGTTCGTAATGCGTGCCCCCGCTGATGGCTACACGCTGCTGCTCGGTTACGTGGCCACGCATGCGATGAACCCCGCGCTCCAGACCCTGCGCTATGACCCGATCAAGGATTTCGTGCCGGTCGGGATGGTCGGCTCTTCGGCCACCGTCATGGTGGTCAATCCGAGCCTGAAGGCCGCAGATGCAAAGGCAGTTGTAGCGCTGCTCAAGGCGGCGCCCGGAAAGCTGAGCTATGCCTCTGCCGGCAATGGAACAGCCCCTCATTTCGCGGCCGAAATGTTCAAGATTTCCACTGGCACAAACATGCTCCACGTACCCTACAAGGGATCCGCACCGGCGATCAATGACACGGTTGCCGGACAGACACAGGTGATGTTTCCGAGCCTTTTTACCGCTTTGCCCCAGTTGAAGAACGGCAAGCTCAAGGCCGTCGGTATTGCGGGCAGCAAACGCTCTGCGCTGATGCCGGAAGTGCCGACCTTGAAGGAGCAGGGTATCAACGACGTTGACGTCTCCCAGTGGTACGCCATTTTTGCACCAGCAAACACCCCGGCGCCAGTCGTGGAGACGCTTAACAAGGCGCTCAATCAGGCGCTGGCCGACAAGACGGTGGTGCAGCGCCTGGAAGGCCAGGGCGCGGAAGTTACGACCATGACCACCAGCCAGATGCGCACCTTCATGCAACAGGAGCAGATCAAGTGGAAAGCGGTGGTGCAAGCTGCAAAGCTGAAGGCGGACTGAGATGAGCAAGACGATACCTTGCGTGCTGATGCGTGCAGGCACCTCGCGCGGGCCGTTCTTCCTGCGGGAATGGCTTCCAGAGGGCGATGAGGCGCGCGACCAGGCGCTGATTGGCGCCATCGGCGCGTCGGATCCGCTGCAACTGGATGGCGTCGGCGGTGGCAGTACGCTCAATAGCAAGGTCGCAATCGTTTCGCGATCGACGCAGCCTGGCTGTGATCTGGATTACCTCTTCGCGCAGGTCGGCGTCGGCAACTGCTCGGTAGATACGCGGCCGAACTGCGGCAATATGCTGTCCGGCGTTGCCCCTTTTGCCATTGAGCAGGGACTCATCCCTGCCCAGGATGGATCTACCCGTGTCCGCGTTCATAACGTCAACACGGGCGCCAGGATCGATGTGACGGTACGTACGCCGGGAGGCCGGGTGAGCTATGACGGCGACACCCGGATCGATGGCGTTGCCGGCACCGGGGCCCCGATCTTGCTCGACTTCCTCGACGCCTGGGGTGCTGTGACTGGCAAGATCTTTCCTACTGGTAAACGCATCGACCTGATCAATGGGGTCGAGGTGACCTGCATTGACGCAGCAATGCCCCTAATGATTGTTCGAGCGCGCGACCTGGGAGTCAGCGGGCGCGAGGCGCCTGCCACTCTCGATAATGACGCCGCGCTTCTCGAGCGTCTTGAGGCGTTACGCTTGCAAGCCGGACGGATGATGGGGCTCGGCGATGTCTCCGACAGCGTCATTCCTAAGCCGGTGTTAGTCGCCCCTGGCGACTCGCCGAATAGCATCACGTCGCGTTACTTTACGCCGCGCAAATGCCATGCATCTCATGCCGTCACCGGCGCCATCGGTGTGGCAAGCGCGTTCGCACTGCCAGGCACAGTTGCCAGCGAACACAGCCGCCCGGCCGGCCGGCATGCCCTGGTGGTCTTGCATCCCGCTGGACGTATTGAGGTAGAGGTGGAACTGGAAGGTGAGGGTGATGAAGCGAGTGTTATTCGCGCTGCACTCGTTCGCACGGCACGGAAGATCATGGATGGGCAACTCCACCTGCCAGACTATGTCTTCTCGCGGCCAGAACAGGCGGACCAGGCGAGCCGGGTTTCGCAATCGAAACCCCTTCGGATCATCGTGCCGACGCGCGCGGGTGGCGGCAACGATGCGGTGGCGCACCTTGTCGGCGCTCGGCTTGCACGCCTGCTTGGGCAGGAGGTAATCATCGACAATCGTGCCGGCGCCAACGGCGGGATCGCATGTGAGTATGTGGCACGGGCGGTGCCTGACGGCCAGACCCTGTTGCTCGGCTATGTGGGCACCCACGCGATGAATCCGGCGCTTCAGCAGGTGGCATACGATCCCATCGACAGCTTCGCACCGATAGGGCTGATCGGATCGTCGCCGATCCTGCTGGTTGGAAACCCCGCCCAGACGCCCGCCGAGTTGGGCACACTGATCGACAACCTGCGGCGGACGCCCCGAAGCCTCAGCTATGCTTCCGCGGGCGACGGAACGCCGCCGCACTTTGCAGCCGAGCTGTTTCAGCTGGCCACCGGCACGTCGATGCGCGGTAACACCTTCGATGGGGCGGCACCCGCGATTGCATCGATCATCGATGGGCGCTCGCAGCTCATGTTTTCCAGCCTGCTTACCGCCTATCGCCCGCTGCGCGCTGGTCAAGTGCATGCGCTGGCGGTCGCCGCTTCACGACGCATCCCTGAACTGCCCGAGGTACCGACGCTTGCGGAGTTCGGCATCGCCGGGATGGAAATGACGCAGTGGTACGCTCTCTTTGCCCCGGCAGCTACTCCTGCAAAGGTGGTGGATCAAGTCAATTGCGCCCTAAGTGAGGTGCTGACGGATCCGGAGGTTAAGCTCGGCTTCGAGACCTTTGGGGCCGCGCCTGCCCCTGGCCGACCTGAACAACTCGCTGCACGCGTGGCGGCTGAGTTGGCGCGCTGGCGGCGCGTGGTGCGGGAATCATCCTTGTTGCCATCAAAACGAAACGTTGAATCGTTTGGAGAGTGATGGTGATCTGTATGCAATTGGATGTCCCGATGCAACTGCCCGGCAATTAGCAAAGGAGAATCGCGCGCATTGCCAACTCACGCCGGATCTCTGCCTATTTTTCCTTTTAAACGATGATAACTTGCGAACCCTCGGATAGCACCGAACCGTTGGAAGATCTTCCGCTTGGGAGCGAAACCTCGCCGTCTGCGCTGGCGCGTGGTAGCGCGTTGCCAGTGGTGGTCAAGCTACTTCTGCAGCAGCCTGACGGCGATGATCTCTGGAACATTGCCTTACTCGGATACAACTGAACACCAAGTGCCTTTGTTTCCATGACTGCACGCGTGTTCTAGTGCACGGGCCAGATCAAGCTGGCCCGCAACGGCGGGGCAGCGCCTTAAAGTGCAGACGAATATCGTCCAGCAATACTGGTGCACCGCCAGAAAACCTCCAGCATTGGGCGCTCCAGCAACCAACGTCAGGTACCGGCCAATTGCGATTGTTTCCGGGCTGCGATCCCATTTCGGTCAGCTTACGCAAGTATGGAATTGACATGGCTGAGGCTGGCGCCGGCGAGTGTTGTCACCGCATCTGAAGTCTTGCCGGCTTAGGCCAGGAGGCGCGATCCGACACAATGCGCTCGCCACGCTTCAACTGGCGTGCTGTCCTAGTCAGGTTCAGGGAATGCGTGGTCTCCAGGATGCGCGCACGCGCCAACAGTGCATTGAGAGCGGGTAGCTTCGCTGGTCCTTTCCAGGCGAACAGCGTGTAATTGGCACTGTCTTCGGCAAGGGAGAGGGACATCGACTGGCCGAATGCGGTACTGGCCTGCTCCAGGTAAAACGGGATATCGGGATCGCTCTCCAAAAAGTTCGCGACCAGCACCCCCGTATTGGCAAGCCGTGCATGACAGGCGGCATAGAAGTCGGCGGTGCCAAGCTGTACCGGCATGCCGTGGGCAAGAAACCCGTCCACCAGGATCACGTCGGGACGCGCGTTCTGGTTTGCGACATATTCGGCGCCATCCGCGCAAACCACTTCGAGTCGTTCATCCTCCGGAGGGATCTGGAACTGTTCGCGCAAGGCGATGACCTCCGGGTTGATCTCAATTGCCACAACTTTGGTATGGGGTAGATGGCGGTGGCAGTATTTGGCAAGTGAGCCGCCACCCAAGCCGATCATCGAGATTCTGGCTGGAGCCGGATGCAACAGCAGGAATCCCATCATCGTCCGGGTGTAACCCAGCACGAGCTTGTCGGGATCCTTGAGTGACATGAGGCTTTGGGTGGCCAGTGCGTTGAAATGCAGCGAAAGCGCATGCCGGGTTTCCAACACCTGGGGCGCCCCGTCGCTGGCCGCCTCTGCCAGGAATTTCATATAGGCCTCGAACGAGGAGCGGTCGGCTTGCATCTGGTCGGTTTTCACTAGAGAGACTTGGGGAGCGCCTCTCCCCGCAGCAGTGCGGCGACGGTGACGAGAGCAGCCGCCTCGTCTGGTCCGATTGTCTGGATTCGCATATGCGTGCCCGCCCGCGCAGACAGCCGCATGACCTCCATCACGTCCTTTGCATTGGCAACCCAGGGCCCGCTGGCGAGCAAGATCTCGCACTCGAACTGATTGGCCGTGAAAGCCAACCTCGCTGAGTTACGTCCCTGAAATGCGTCCCTGGCAGTGAGTTCGATCGTTACTTCTACCACTGATCCCTCATCAAGAAATAGTGCGCCTCAAGCCCCATCTGAACTGGCGTGCGGTCGGCGCGTCGTCGGATGCGCCGCATCCGTGTAGTTGTATACTATGATAATACAATTATCATGCAATGATACTCAAGAGCATATGGAAACGAAGACTGCTCGTCTGACCGTATTGATTGACCCGGTGAAGAAGAAGGCTTTTGAGGCGCTGTGTGCTGCCCAGGACCAAACACCGTCGCAAGTCGTTCGCCAGTTGATTCGTGACTATCTGCAACAGCACGAGGTCGACTACGCCACCAGGCCGAAAGCACCTTCGCTGGTAGAGGACGTGGGTGACGCGCCGTAGGAATTTCCTTCACCTGAGCCAGGCAGGTTGGATCCCTTCGCTGGTGGACCAGTCGCGAGCAGCGCCCTCCGACCTATGATGAGAAAGTTGGAGGGGGCGGACGAGGACCGCCTTCAATGCATCTCCCCTGTCTGCCGAAACTGCTCACGCGCCCAAGCGTGCGGCGACCATCCGCATGCTTCACGAGCGGATACGTTTGAGCCGCGTTCAGGCGAAGCTGAGGCCCGAGGGCTACGGCGGGATTCCCGATACTCTTCCAGCCCGTGGTTGGAGCGTGCTGCCTCCGACGCAATGTAGTCTGCCCGCCGGCGAGGGCGGTATACTTGCGGCCCTTCGCTACACACCGAAAGCTTACCCATGAGCGCGTTGCCTTCTTGCCCGAAATGTAAGTCCGAGCTCACCTATGAAGACGGAGGGCTCTTCATTTGTCCGGAATGCGCTCATGAATGGTCGGCGCAGACATCGGCGCCGGCCGAAGCGGAGGTCAGGATTTATCGCGATTCAGCGGGCAACGTACTCGAGGATGGGGATACTGTCACTGTCATCAAAGATCTCAGGCTGAAAGGATCGGCCGGTGTGATCAAGATGGGCACCAAGGTAAAGAACATTCGCTTGGTCGACGGTGACCACGATATCGATTGCAAGATCGACGGCATTGGTGCCATGAGCCTGAAATCAGAGTTCGTAAAGAAGGTTTGACGTCGGCGGCGACCGTGCGCTATTGGGCCAGGTCGCATAGAGAATCGACGAGCCGGTGTCTCAAACCGGCTACTGGCGCTGCGCTGCCCTGAGGTGCGTAGCGTTGCGGGCGATGAGCAAAGTGGCGGCGAAAAGGACCGCTGGCGTGCCGGGCCCCTTGATGTCATTCATCTGCTCAAGCAGGTTTCTGGCCATACCGCCCCGGATCGCGCAGGGGGGGCGCCACGCGCGATACCACGCGGACGATCATGGGTTGAAGGGTGGCGTTGGGATGACGGGACGATCCCCGCCGAGCGGTTGCGACTGGTCCATTGAACGTAGCGCCAGGCATGCCAGGAGAGCGCCAATGCACTGGATCGCCAGCATGCCAAGCGCCATTCGGGTGATCGAGACCGAAAGGAGCGGCATGACCAGCGCGGACAACAGCGCATTTCCGACCTGCTGAAACGTCAGGTAGCAACTGGCCGCCAGGCCTCGACGCTCCGGCGCGCAATCCAGAGCGAGCAATTGCAGGCTCGGCTGGGTCAGCATCATGCCGAAGGCAAAGCATGGCAGAGCCATCACGATCCACGGCAGCGCGGGTGCATGGGACATGGCGAGGGAAAGATTGACCACTGCCGCAGCGAACATGAGGACGTGCCCCCCGGCGATGGTCTTCCCTGGGCTCACCCTGCCAGCAACACCAAACAGCGTGAGCGAGCCTAGCAGCAAGCCCGTCACAATCGGCACGAACAGCCATGCGAAGGATTGCGGATTCAATCCGAGGTGCTGCGTGACGAAGCTGGGCGCGCCGAGTACATAGACGTAGATGGCCATGTTGACGCCAGCATTGGCCAGCGCCAGCAACACAAAGCCGGGATTGGAAAGAACGTCGCGATACGCCCGGGCAAGCCGGACGGGACGCAGCGCATGCCGTGCGGGCGGCGGCAGGGTTTCAGGCAGCCACAGCCAGCAAGTCCAGAGCAAGCCTGCGGACAGCAGGGCAAGAAAGAGGAAGATGCTTCGCCATCCCGCCCAGGCCAGCAGTAAGCCACCGCAGACCGGTGCCAGGGCGGGGGCCAGCGCGAACAGCATGCCGACCAGGGCCAGTTGCCTTTGTGCGGTTGCCCCGCTGGCGACGTCCCGGACCATGGCCCGACCAACGACGGCGCCAACTCCCGCACTCAGCCCCTGCAAGAAGCGGCCCGCGTACAAGGTCTCTATCTGCGAAGCCGCTGCACAGACCAGCGACCCCAAGGCAAACAGCGCGAGTCCGGCGAGGACGGACCGGCGACGGCCGATTGCGTCGGAGATGGCTCCGTGCCACAGCATCATCAGCCCGAAGGGAAGCATGTATGCCGTCAGAGACTGCTGTACTTCTGCCGGACTGGCCGACAACGCCGCGCCGAGGGTGCCGAAGGCGGGCAGATAGGTCCCGATGGCGAATTGACCAAGCATCACGAGGCCGCCCACGAGTATCGTAAAGCGCGGCCCGGTCCTGGTTGTGGCCGGCACCTGCGCTGGCATCTCCGGGCTTATCAGGTTCATGGAATCATCGCGTAACATCATGCTACCCATAAATGGATAACCGGCTGGAGATGGCGAGCGGACTGCCTTCTCCCATGGAGGTGGAGCGCGCGGGTCGCGGCGCTTTACGTGGCAGGTGGAATCAGGCAGGTACAGGGACGGACGATCCCCCGTACCTCCACGCGGTTGGATCCCGGCTTACAGAACCAAGATCCGCAATGCAATGACCGGATGCAGCTATCCTGCGTCTCCTTTTGCTATGGCTTCAACGCATGGCGCGTTGCTATCAAGGTAAGCGCTGGGGCTATTTCCAGGCTTTGCCTTCCATGCCAAAAGCTTTGCGTTCGGCGCCAGGAAACGGCGTCGCGTTTCTCGGCTTGATCGGGGTCAATGACCGGCCGCTGCAACTGGTCGATGTGCTGCGTACCAGTGATTCGCGCATGGAGTCGAGCGAATGGACTCCGAGCCCTTTTGCAAAGCGCGGAACGCGCACGAATCCGGCCTAGGAGGCTGCCGCGCGCAAAGCGCTGGAACAAGTGGTGGCCAAGTATCCCGGCACCGAAGGCGCGCGTGCGGCGAACAACCGGATGAGGACGCTGAAGTAAGTGCGTGCGGCTTCCAGCCGGCCGCACCACGCGCCGAAGGCCCTGCTTTAGGTGGGTCTCCGGATTTTGACTATGAGGTTGGAAAGCTTTGCTGCAAGCGGCTCCGGAAGGGGCGCCGTATCAATCCGCGACACAAGGACGATCACCCTGATTGAGCGTGCTGCTGGTCAATCCGGGATGATCGTGCTTTCGTAGCGAAATGAAACCCCTCGAGGTCGCGCAAGGGCCAGGGTCGGAGAAGGAATCGCATCGGGCCGCATGGCTAGAGGCTACGTTTCAAAGCAAGAGCGGCACGCCGATCGCCAGGAACACAGCAATGTAGATCACGCCAAAGATGGCGCCAAGCCTCCAGTAGTCACTGGCGGGCAGGTAGCCGCTGCCGAAATAGACCGGGCTCGGACCGGTGCCATAGGGTGTGAGGATGCCCATGAGGCCCAGCGTCAGGGCCAGCATCAACGCAAAGGATTCCATCGGCATGCCGGGTATGGTCGAGCCGACGCTGAGCATGACCGGAAGCATCGCCGTCGTATGGGCGGTGACGCTGGCGAACATGTAATGCGTGAAGTAGAAAACCAGCACCAGGATCACTGCCGCTGCCAGTGGCGGAAAGCCGCTCATGTGGCTGGCCATGGTGTCGGAGAACCACTTAACGAAGCCGGTCCGGCTCAGGCCGTCCGCCAGCGCGATAAGCGTTGCAAACCACGCCAGGGTATTCCACGCCTGCTTGTTCGCAAGCATGTCGTTCCAGCTCACCACACCGGTCACCAGCATCAGGCCAATGACCATCAACGCCGCGGTGGTCGCATTGACGTGCTTATCGCCGAAGATCCAGAGCGCCAGCGCGACCAGCACCAGCAGCGCGAGCAGCAACTCCCGGCGGCTAGGCGGACCCATTTGCTGGAGTTCACGCGCAGCCCAGGCCGGCACTTCCGTGCCTTCCTTCACTTCCGGCGGATACAGCAAGTAGGCGAGGAGCGGCACGGCCAGCAACAGCAGGATCCCGACGGGCGCGAAGGCCATGAACCACTGCATCCAGCTCAGGTCGACCTGGACCGTCTTGCGGATCAGCTCGGCGGCGAGCAGGTTGGGCGCCAGCGCGGTGAGGAACATCGAACTGGTAACGCACGTGGTGGCGATCGCGGTCCACATGATGTACGAGCCGATCCGCCGTGCCGACGGATCGTTCGGCTTCGAGTCGTACAGCGGCGGCAGGTTGCGGATGACGGGAAAGATGGTGCCGCCGCTGCGCGCGGTATTGGACGGGGTAAACGGCGCCAGCAATGCATCGGCCATCATCACCGCATAGCCCAGCGTCAACGTCCTGCGGCCCATCGCCCGTACCAGCAACAAGGCGATGCGCCGGCCCAGGCCGGTCTTCTCGTATCCCAGCGCGAACATGAAGGCGCCAAAGATCAGCCACACCGTACTGTTGCCAAATCCGGAAAGCGCCCACGCGAGGGCCGCGTTGGCCGGGTTGAAGCCGGGCTTGGCCAGTTGCTCGGGGCTGTAGAACACCCATTCACACAGCACGGTCACCAGCGTCACCGCGATCAGGCCAATGGCGGCGCCCGGGAGCGGCTCGAGCATCAGCCCCACGATGACGCCCACAAAGATTGCGAAGTATAGCCACGTGTGCAGCGCAAGCCCCGCCGGCGCCGGGATCAGGGCAACCACAATCGCTGCAACGACGGGCGCAAGCGCCTTCAGCCAGGTTTCCATGCGGCTCCCTTAGGCAAAGACCTTCGCTGTGCTATGGTTTATATGACCTTTTCGGACCGAGCGCCAGTAAATGTGCGGCTGGCGCCCCCGACCTACAGAGTGTGCAATGGTACGTCTGAGCATCGAAGGGCGGCCGATCGAGGCGCCGGCAAACTGCTCCATCCTCCAGGCCTTCCTGCACGCGGGAGAAATGCTGGTCGAAGGAGTGGGCTGCATGGGCCAGGGCGTGTGCGGCTCGTGCCGGGTCATGGTGCGCCGCAGCGGCGAGCAGGATGTGCGCACGGCGCTGGCCTGCGAGACGCTGGTCGAAGACGGCATGCAGGTCGCTTTCCTGGACTACTTCACCGCGTCGGAGCGGCACGTCTATCGCATGGACGAGATCGGCGAGAGCTGGGAGGCCTTGCAGACGATCGCCACGACCTTTCCTGAGGCCGCGCATTGCCGCCACTGCAGCGGATGCGACCGCGCTTGCCCGAAGGAACTGGCAGTCCAGCAGGGCGTGCAATTCGCGGTGGAAGGCAAGCTCACGGCGGCCAGCCAGGTCTTCGACGAATGCGTCATGTGCAACCTCTGCACGCTGGCCTGCCCGGAACACATTCGCCCCAACCATCTTGGCCTGTTCGTGCGGCGGATGATCGCGGCGCAAACGCTGCGGCCGGCCAATCTGATGCTGCGCCTGCAGCAGATCGAAAGCGGCGCGATGACGATCGACTTTGACGCGCCCGGCGCACAGCCGCTGCGCTGACGGGGGCACACGACCATGCCGACCGGCATCCCATACGACGAAGCGCGCCGGCGCTACCGGCCCGGCGCCGCGGCGGCGATGCGCGCCGACGACGCCAGCGTCGAAGCGCTGCTCAAGGGCTATCACCCTGACCACGGGCCCGATGCGCGCGTCGCGCTGGCCGTTGGCGTGAACCGTGGCGAGCCCTGCCAGCCGGATCTCGCGCGCTGCCTGCAGGCTAACGCGCTGATCGATGACGTCGACATCGCCGGTGCCCAACTGGTCTCCACCGATGTGCTGATCATCGGCGGCGGCGGGGGCGGCTGCGCGGCGGCATTGACCGCGGCCGGGCAGGGCGCGCAGGTGATCCTCGCCACCAAGCTGCGCCTGGGCGACAGCAACACCGTCATGGCCGAGGGGGGGATCCAGGCGGCCATCGGCGAGGATGACAGTCCGCAACTGCACTTCGAGGACACTCTGCGCGCCGGCCATTTTCGCGGTGAGCCGGAACTGGTGGCGCAAATGGTGATGGACGGACCGGATGTGATCCGCTGGCTGATCCGGCTGGGCATGATGTTCGACCAGGAGGAGGACCGTCCCTTTGGTGGCAACCTGCTGCGCAAGAAGCCGGGCGGGGCGTCCGCTGCGCGCATCCTGTCCCATCGGGACTACACCGGGCTGGAGATGATGCGCGTGCTGCGCGAGGCAGTGGACCTGGAGCCCGGGATTGCCGTGTGGAACCGCTGTCCCGCGGTCGAGCTGCTGTCCGACGAACGCGGCCGCTGCGCCGGCGCCGTGATCTACAACCTCGAATGGCGCACCTTCATGCTGGTGCGCGCGCGTGCCGTGATTCTCGCCACCGGCGGGGCGGGGCGGCTGCACCTGAACAGCTTCCCCACGTCCAATCACTATGGCGCTACCGCGGACGGCCTGGTGCTTGCCTATCGGCTGGGCGCGCGGCTGCGCGAGCTCGATTCGTTCCAGTACCACCCCACTGGCATCGCCTACCCGCCGCACCTGGCGGGCGGCCTGATCTCGGAGGCGGCGCGCTCGGCCGGCGCGCGGCTGCTCAACGGCGAGGGCGAGCGCTTTGTCGATGAGCTCAAGGCCCGCGACGTCGTGGCTTCGGCCATCCTGCGCGAATGCGCGCAGGGTCGCGGCATCGAGCGGGGCGGGCAGGTCGGGGTATTCCTCGACACCCCGACGCTGGAAATGGAGAACCCCGGCATCCTGGCCAGGCGCCTGGTCACACTGCGCCATCTCGCGCACAAGTGCGGACAAGATGCGGCGCAGGAGCCTTTCCTGGTCTATCCGACCCTGCATTACCAGAATGGTGGCGTTGCCGTCGACAAGGAAGGCGCGACCAGCGTGCCGGGACTTTACTGCGTGGGCGAGGTCACGGGCGGCATCCACGGGCGCAACCGGCTGATGGGCAACGCGCTGCTCGATATCCTGAGCATGGGTCGGCGTGCCGGAGCCAGCGCGGCGCAAGCCGGGCGCGCCGGGATGGCCGTGCGCGCCGGCATCGGCCACGTGCACGCGTGGCAGCGGGAACTGACGCTGGCCGGGCTGCCACTGCATGTCAAGGCACCGCAGCTGTTTCCCGGCTATGCGCATTTCGACCTGCGCGTCGATGCCGGATTGCGCGCCGGCGTACGGGGCCGCACGGTCGGCGGCACGCGGTGACCGATCCACGGAGCGCGCGATGGAACACCTGAATCAGGTACTCCTCAATGACGATATCCGCGTCGGCGCGGACCTCGATGGCTGGCTTGCGCGGGGCGGCGGAGAGGGGCTGGCCAGGGCGCTGCGCGATCCGGCCACGATCATTGCGGAAATCGAACAGGCGGACCTGCGCGGGATGGGCGGCGCCGGCTTCGCGACGCATCGCAAGTGGGCGCCGGTGGCCGCGGCCGCGGATGGCGACAAATACATCATCTGCAATGGCAATGAAGACGAGCCGGGAACCTTCAAGGACCGGTTCTTGCTGGAACATACGCCGCACCAGGTCATAGAGGGCGCCCTGATCGCCGCGGCCGCCACCCGTGCCAACCACGTCGTGCTGTACGTCAATCCGCACCAGCCGCAGGCCCTCGACATGACGCGGCAGGCGGTGCAGCAGTGGCAGGCGCATGCGCAGTTCGCCGAACTGGCGCAACGGGTCGGCGGGCCGGTATCGCTCAGCGTCGTGCCGAGTTCGGGCTTGTACATCGGCGGCGAGGAGACCGCGGTGATCGCGAGCGTGGAGGGCGGGTTCCCGTTTCCGCGCCGCAAGCCGCCTTTTCCCGCCCAACACGGAGTGCATGGCGCACCGACGGTCGTCAACAACACCGAGACGCTGGCCCACGTGCCCGGCATCCTGCGCCACGGCGCGCAGTGGTATCGCAGCCTCGGCATCGGCAATGCCGCGGGCACCAAGCTGTATTCGCTGTCGGGCGACGTGCTGCGGCCCGGGCTGTACGAGCTGCCGATGGGCACGAGCCTGGAGACCCTGGTGTTCGGGCATGGCGGCGGCATGCTCCAGGGCAAGGAGTTCAAGGCGGTCTTTACGGGCGGGCCTTCCAATACCCTGCTGACCAAGCGCGACCTCGACGTGGCACTGGACTTCGATTCCGTGCGGCAACGTCGTTCGCGGCTGGGGACCGGCGCGATGATCGTGGTGTCGGAAGGGACCAGCATCGTCCGCAAGGTGGCCGAGTATGTGAGCTTCTTCGCGCAGGGTTCGTGCGGCCAGTGCCCGCCATGCAAGGGCGGGACCTTCCAGCTGATGCGGCTGCTCAATCGGATCGATACCGGCCGCGGGGTGCGCGCGGACGTGGAAGCGTTGGAAAACCTGTGCCGCATCCTTCCGGGCAGCGGGCGCTGTGGCCTGATCGATGGCGCCGTGACGGTGGTGAACAGCTCCCTGGATCAGTTCCGGGAAGAATACGAGGCGCTTCTGATGGCATAGTCCCAGCAAGCGCGGCTGCCCGGCAGGACATCCGGCGCGGTCATGGAGTCAACCATGCATTGCATTGCAGCTTGCGTGCTGTCCTTGTCGGTGCCACTGGTTTCCGCATGCGGAAAGACCGAGCAGCTGCATACTGCTGAGAGCAGACGATGGCAACAGCCATGTTGCCCAATGCCAGGCCCTTTTCTGACTTGCGAAGAGGGACAGCCGGAATTCAATGGAGGGCATCACCATGCAGCACACCCGTATTGGCCTCGCAATAGCTCCCTTGCTCGCGCTGGCGGCATGCACCTACTATGGTTACCCCGCGCCGGGAGCACCGGCCAGCTACGAGCGCTCGTTCTACGCCGCGGCAGATGCGATGCGGGACCAGGGAGTGGTGATCACTGCCCAAGAGGCGAACACCGGCACTGTCGCAGGCACGGCAGGCAGTGATATCGTTACGGCCACCGTTCGCCAGCAGGGCGACGGCAGCGTACGGGTCGAATTCAACGCGGCCAATCCTCGCGACACCGGTTTGCTTGACCGCATTTCACGCAGCTATGACCGTCGCATGGGGCGCTGACACGGGCCGCAGCCGCCTTGGCCAGCATGACGGGCTAGCGCGGCAGGAAGAAAAAAGTAAGGGCGAGGGCGATGTAGACGACCAGGAGTTGTGCGCCCTTGAACCAGTCGGCGTGGCCGTCGCTCGCCATTTGTGCCGTGACCACGACGGAGAGAATCACAATCAGAACGAGAGCTGGACGGAAGGACAGATCCATCGGGGCTGGCCCCAGAAAGTGGCTTGCCAGCACCAGCACTGGCGCGACAAATAACGCCACCTGCACACTTGAACCCACCGCAATGGAAAACGACAGGTCCATCCGGTTCCTGAGGGCTGCGGTAATGGCCGACGCATGCTCGGCGGCGTTGCCGAGTATCGCGACCACGAATGCGCCGACGAAAATGTCGCTCAATGCGTAATCGCGCATAAGCGGGGCAAGCGAGCCCACCATGATCTCGCTCACCCAGGCTGTGCCTACGGTGGCTGTCGCCAATAAAGCCAGCGCCCGCCCTGAGGAAGAGGGGTTGGCCTTCATCTCCTCGCCGTCGGTGCCAACGCTCTGAGCCTCGTAGGCGCTTCGGAACAGCCCAGGGTGCGTGACCAGCGAGAACAGCAGATACAGCGCATAGACGACAAGAAGTGCGAACGAAATCCAGACGCTGAGTTGGTGCAGCGCTGCGGTCTTTCCCTCTACCGCTTCGAAGGTGGCAGGAAGAATCAGGGCAACGGCAGACAATATCAGCATGGTTGCCTGAGAACGTGCGCCGCGCGGGTTAAACCGTTGCTCGGGATACCGAATGCCCCCGACAAGCATCGCGGCTCCAAACACCAGCAGCAGGTTCCCGACAATGGAACCGACGATGGAGGCTTCCACCACTTCGTGGAGCCCGGCGCGCAAAGCGGCCAGTGCGATGATAAGTTCCGCCGCGTTGCCGAAGGTTGCATTGAGCAATCCCCCGACCGCCTCTCCCATACGTTCCGCCAACTGCTCGGTGGCATGGCTCATGCATCCCGCAAGCGGCAGGATCGCCAGGGAGGATGCAATAAAGATGAGCAGATGTTGATCAGCAGCCAGGAGTTCCAATGCAATCGCGATCGGGACAAAAATGAGAAGCAAATTCATCCACATGGATGACCTCCTTCTTCCGGGTAGGCCAGACCGTGCTCAGAGGCTGATTCAATCACCCAAGGACCGAAGAGGCGCTGTCACGCGCCGTCCGTGAGGATCCGCTTGCCAGGGATGCAGCCCTGGCAGGTGCCCCCGGATAATCGGTTTCCATCGCGGGAGAAGCACGCGCGCCGCGTCAGTTCAGCATAGCGCACCCCAATTCCGCTAGCAGCGGTCATTCAGCCGGTGGAAGATTCTCTTATCTCAGCGTCAGAAAAAATTCAATTCTGTTGTCGCGGAAGGCGACGGTGAGTATCAGCAAGACGGATGTTCCGCACTGGCCGCACCACACCCACCAAGTCGCTAGTACTGAAATAGTTGCCGGGTGCGGAGAGTCGTTGCCGGGTGCGGAGAGTCGGTTCGGCTTGCAGGTGAACAGGTAATAGCCCATCAGGCAAAAGGAAGGCGTCACCTCCCACTGGACCGGGACCTGTGGTACGGGCAGCAGAATGTCCTTTACTCCTGCGCCAGGCACGAACGCCTTGGTCGCATCCGCAGGCCCTTGTGTACCGGCAATATTGGCGATGAATACGCTTTCGCCCAGGGAACTACCTGGTTGCCGGGCTTGAACCTGAGCTGCGTGTTTTCCATCGGCACCGCGCCGCAGACATAGGCATCCAGCAGCTGGGCACGCGACGCCGCTGCCAAACTGGGCAACCGTTCCTACCGCAACTCGCAATGCATGCACAGTGCGGGCGGAATGCCAGCAATCTTCAATGTGTGCGAGGCACGGACCGCGGCGGGAAGCGTCTCAGCCGAGATCAGCGTGAATCCGTATCGAGAGAAATAGCTTGGCGCATGGCTGGTCGCCAGTACCGCGCGGCGCGCCCCCTGGGCGCGAGCGCGCATCAGGACAGCGGACACCAGATGGGTCGCCACGCCCTGTTGTCGGTACTTAGGAAGAACGGCAACCGAGCGTATCACGGCGACGTCGTCAAACCGCTCCACGCCGGCACATCCGATAATTTCGCCGTTGAGTTCGGCGACATGGAAGGCGTCTTGATCTCCACCCAGAAGGGGATCGACCGCGCCGCCGAGATCATCCACTTGGAGGTTGCACGCCGCGACGACCGTGGCCACGGCGGGTAGATCGTTGCTTGTCGCAAGACGAATGCGCAGGTCTCTGAGCATGATAAAGCGATGCGCCGGGAATGCTCTTAACCCGGCAAACAGTATGGCTGTCGTTCGAGCATTCAAAGTACCGTGTCAGACCCATGTCCGCCTAGGTTTTCGGACACGGGGAAAACCCCGGATTCCGCGAGCGGATTCAACCCGGGACTTGGCTGATCTCGCGGGCAGCGCATCCTGATTCAGCACTCTTTGGCACTACCGCAATAGCTGCCCCGCCTATAGTGAAACTCTGGTAGTGCAAGCGGCTCCACTCTGGCAAGAGGCGCAACGATGCGTCGGGGATGCGGCCCAAGACGTTGCGGTGCTGTTCGATGCGCTGGCCAGACTCGAGTCTCGATGAGAAGTTCTTTTTTCTGAATGGTGGGGTTGTACTGGTCCTCAGGGAGGTACCGTCATGGAGATCGAATCGCTCACTTACCAAAGCGTCGAGACCCGTGCGGTTCTGATTCCGTTAAGGCGATCGATCATCTCGAAGGTGGGTGCATACGACCAGTGGCCGCTGATTCTGGTCGACCTATACACCCGGGAAGGTATTGTCGGCCGCAGCTATCTTGAGCCATATCTGGTGCAGGCGGCGAAGTACATTGTGCCGGCGATCCGGGATCTCGCGGCATCGCGGGCCGGCAGCAGGATCGCACCGCTGGATGACTTCCAGAATGCCCGACGCTCAACGCATCTGCTGGGCTACGAAGGCATCGCGATGATCGCTATCGCAGGGCTCGACATAGCCGCGTGGGACGCGCTCGGCAAGGCTGCGGGCCTGCCTCTGGCCGCGTTGCTTGGCGGGACAGTGGGCAACGTGCAGGCGTACAACAGTAACGGGCTATGGCTGAGTAACGTGGACGGTCTTGCCGAAGAGGCAAGTTCGCTCGTTGCCGAGGGAGAGTTCAACGCTCTGAAACTGCGGCTGGGCCGCGAAAAGCTGCAAGACGACCTCGATGCCATTCGCGCCGTGCGCGAAGCGGCAGGGGACGAGATCAAGCTAATGGTGGATTTCAACCAGGGCCTGTCGTTTGATGAAGGTCTGCGCCGCTGCCATGCGCTCGACGATGAGGGGCTATATTGGTTCGAAGAGCCTCTCGCCTACAACAACACCAGCGGTCATGCGCAACTGGCCCGTGAGATCAAGACGCCGATCCAACTGGGCGAGAACTTCTATGGTCCGCGCGAATTGTTGAAGGCAGTGCAGGCCGAGGCATGTGACTGCGTCATGCTGGACATGATGCGGATCGGCGGCGTTTCGGGGTGGCTGCGATCTGCGCCGATCGCTTCGGCAGCGGGAATCCCTGTCTCCACGCATCTGTATCCGGAAATCTGCGCACACCTGATGCGCATCACCGAGTCAGCGCACTGGCTGGAATGGCAGGACTGGGCCTATCCCGTGCTGAAGGAGCCCTTTGCACTTGCGGGTGGCCAACTGGCGGTGCCGGACAGGCCTGGATTAGGCATCGGGTGGGACGAGAGCGCGGCAAAGCGGTTTCAGTACGACTAACGCTGGCGGCGACGCGCACGACGAACGTTGGTGTTGGGAGTTCGAGAAGATTACCGCAGCCGATGACGCTTCTATGGCATATGAGCCACCCCGGAATGCGCCGCTAACTGCTGGCAACGGCGGCCGCTTCGTCCGGCTGCCAGCCGCCGCCCAGCGCCTTGAATGCCGCGACGGCCGCGCGCGCTGCCTCCGTTTGCGCCTGTGCGCGGGCGTCTGACGCGCGCAACAGACTTTCATCGGCTTGCAGCACTTCGATCAGGCTGACGACGCCCTTCTGGTAGGCGGCAAACGAAGCGTTGCGGGCGCGGCCGAGCGAGTCCACGCCTTGGGCGAGCACGGCCGCCTGCTCCTCGCGCTTGACCAGCGTGGAGAAGGCGCCTTCGACGTCTTCCGCGGCGCGCAGCACGGCGAGCCGGTAGGCGGCGAGCATTTCCGCCTCTTGCCCCCTGGCCTGGTCGATTTGCGCATTGATGCGGCCGAAATCGAACAGGCGCCAGCGCAGGCCCAGCACGCCGGCAAACTGGCTGGCACCGCTGCCGAACAGGCTTCCGGCACCCAGCGACGTGGCGCTGCCGAGCAGCCCGCCGAGCGAGAATTTCGGGTAATACTCCGCCATGGCGACGCCGATGCGCGCGCTGGCAGCCGCCAGGCGGCGCTCGGCGACGATCAGGTCGGGGCGGCGTCGCAGCAATTCGCCGGGCGATGCGGTCGGGGTGAGCTGCGGCGCGGCCGGGATCTCCCCGCCTTGCGCAAGCTCAGCGCGGTGCGTACCCGGCAGCGAGCCGAGCATCACGTCGAGCGCGTTCATGGCTGCATCGAGGGCCGCTTCAAGCTGCGGGATGGAAGCGCGGACCTGCGCCAGCGCGCCTTCGGCTTGCCTGACCCGAAGCTCGGCCGCCAGTCCCTTGCCGTACAGCAGGTTGACGGTGGACAGCAGATCCTGCTGCGTCTGCGCCTGGTGGCGCGCCACCTGCAGGCGCGTCTGCAAGCCACGGATGGTGATGTAGATGTCGGCAGTCTGTGCGGCCACGGCCAGCCGTGTGGCCACCGCGCCCGCCTGGGAGGCCTGGTAGTCGGCCAGCGCCGCCTCGCGGCCACGGCGCAGGCCGCCGAATACGTCCAGTTCCCAGCTTGCGCTGGCATCGACCGCGAAAGCGTTGCCGTAGCGGTCGAAGCCAGGGCTTGTATTCAACACGCGGCCCAGAGGGGTTTCGACGGACTGGTACGCGCGCGCAGCGTGGCCGGTGACATTGCCGGAAGGCAACAACGCGGCGTTGGCTGCGCCAAGGCCGGCACGGGCTTGCGTGACGCGGGCGAAGGCCTGCGCCAGGTCCAGGTTCTGTGCCAGCGTGACCTGCACCAATCGCGTCAGTTCCGGATCGCCAAAGCCGGCCCACCACGCGGAAAGATCGGCTGTGGTGTTGACGGTTCGCTGTTCGACCGCCGTCTGTCCCAGGAATCGTTGAGGGACCGGTACTTCGGGTTTCGCATAGTCCGGGCCGACGGCACAACCGCTTGCCAGGCCGGCAAGGTAGAGGGCGGCAAAGGAACGCTTTGGCAACATGGGATCTTCCATTCAATCGGAGTTTTGGTGACTATAGTGCAAAACGGTCACAAGTTGTTCGATTATCCTGACTCGCGTAAGCTGTGCCCATGAAAGCCACTCCTTACCCCATCTCGGCCCGTGGCCCGGCGGACCACGACGTGCGTGACCAGATCGTCACCGCTGCCACCGAGCACTTCAGCCGCTACGGCTACGAGAAGACCGCCGTTTCCGACCTGGCCAAGGCCATTGGTTTCTCCAAGGCGTACATCTACAAGTTCTTCGAGTCCAAGCAGGCCATTGGCGAGATGATCTGCGCCAACTGCCTGCGCGAGATCGAGGCCGAGGTGGATGCCGCCATGGCCGCCGCCGACTCCCCGCCGGAGAAACTGCGGCGCATGTTCCGCGCCTTGACCGAGGCCAGCCTTCGCCTGTTTTCGCAGGACCGCAAGCTGTACGAGATCGCCGCGTCGGCGGCGACCGAGCGCTGGCAGGCGGTGATCGCCTACGAGGAACGCATCCAGAAGCTGCTGCGCGAGGTCCTGCAGCAAGGCCGGGAGAGCGGCGACTTCGAGCGCAAGACGCCGCTTGACGAAGCCACCAAGGCCATCTACCTGGTCATGCGCCCGTACATGAACCCGTTGCTGTTGCAGCACAGCTTCGATCACACGCAAAGTGCGCCCGGGCTGCTTTCCAGCCTCGTACTGCGCAGCCTTTCGCCCTGACGCGAAGATATTTGATTCGTGACCATTGACTAAAATGGTCACAAGAATAAGAATGAAGGCCCAGATCCTTTCATCGATGGGGCCTTCATGCTTCCGCGCCGCCTTGTTATCTCCGCCGTTACCTTTGCCGTTACCTCCGCGTTGGCGCTCGCATTGAGCGCTTGCGGTGAACAGGTCACTGTCGATCCCCGCAGCAAGGCGCCCCTGGTGCGGGCTGCGCTGGTTCAGCCAGTCGCTTCCGCATCGCGTTCTTTCACCGGGATCGTCGGGGCCCGGGTGCAGAGCGATCTCGGCTTCCGCGTGTCCGGCAAGGTGCTGGAGCGACTGGTGGACGCGGGCCAGCCTGTCAGGCGCGGCCAGCCGCTGATGCGTATCGACCCGGTCGATCTGAAGCTGGCCGCGCAGGCGCAGCAAGAGGCCGTGAGCGCCGCACGGGCACGCGCGCAACAGACCGCCGAAGACGAGGCCCGCTATCGCGATCTGCGCGGCACGGGCGCCATTTCAGCCTCGGCCTATGACCAGGCCAGGGCGGCGGCGGACGCGGCCAGAGCCCAGTTGAGCGCGGCGCAGGCGCAGGCCGATGTCGCGCGCAACGCCAGCCGCTACGCCGAGCTTGTTGCCGATGGCGACGGCGTCGTCATGGAAACGCTGGCCGAGCCCGGCCAGGTCGTCAACGCGGGGCAGGCGGTTGTGCGCCTTGCCCACGCCGGCCGCCGCGAAGCGGTAGTCCAGTTGCCGGAGACGTTGCGGCCGGCGCTCGGCTCGGCCGCACAGGCCACGCTTTTCGGCAACGAAAGCGCCGTCGTCCCGGCGAAGCTGCGGCAGCTGTCAGACGCTGCCGATCGGCTGACCCGCACCTTCGAAGCGCGCTATGTGCTGGAGGGCGAACTGGCCAATGCGCCGCTGGGCGCCACCGTGACGATCGAGATCGCCGATCGGCTTGCCACTGCGCCCGAGCTGCAGGTACCGCTCGGCGCCGTGTTCGATGCCGGCAAGGGCCCGGGCGTGTGGGTCATCCACGGCGACCCGGCCAGGGTGTCGTGGCGGTCGGTCACCATCGTGCGCGTCGGCGACGAAGCTGCACGGGTGGCAGGCCAGCTCAGGCAAGGCGACCGGATCGTCGCGCTCGGTGCACAACTGCTGCGCGAAGGACAGGCAGTCCGCGTGGCGGCAGAGGGTGCCACGACTGCCACGGCGGAGGTGCGACTGTGAGCCCGGGTCGTTTCAACCTGTCGGCGCTGGCGGTGCGCGAGCGCGCCGTCACGGTGTTCCTGATTTGCCTGATTTCCCTGGCAGGCGTGGTCTCCTTCTTCAAGCTGGGCCGCGCGGAGGACCCGGACTTCACCGTGAAGGTGATGACCATCGTGACCGCGTGGCCCGGCGCCACCGCCCAGGAAATGCAGGACCAGGTGGCAGAGAAAATCGAAAAGCGCTTGCAGGAGCTGCGCTGGTACGACCGCACCGAAACGTACACCCGGCCCGGCCTGGCGTTCACCACGCTGACCTTGCTCGACAGCACGCCGCCAGCGGAAGTCCAGCAGGAGTTCTACCAGGCGCGCAAGAAGGCCGGCGACGAGGTGGGCAACCTCCCGCCCGGCGTGATCGGGCCGATGCTCAATGACGAATATGCGGACGTGACCTTTGCGCTGTTCGCGCTCAAGGCACAGGGCGAGCCGCAACGCGCGCTGGTGCGCGACGCGGAGGCGCTGCGCCAGCGCTTGCTGCACGTGCCCGGCGTGAAGAAGGTCAACATCATCGGCGAGCAGCCGGAGCGCATCTACGTCGAGTTTTCCCATCAGCGCCTGGCGACGCTGGGCGTCAGTCCGCAGGACGTATTTAACGCGCTCAACAGCCAGAATGCGCTGACGGCGGCAGGCTCGGTGGAGACCAAAGGGCCGCAGGTCCTTATCCGCCTGGATGGCGCGTTCGACAAGCTGCAGAAGATTCGCGATACGCCGGTGGTGTCGCAGGGCCGCACCCTGAAGCTGTCGGACCTTGCCACGGTCAGGCGCGGCTATGAAGACCCGGCCACCTTCATGGTGCGCAATGGCGGGCAGCCGGCCTTGCTGCTGGGCCTCGTCATGCGCGAAGGCTGGAATGGGCTGGACCTGGGCAAGGCGCTGGACCGGGAGGTCAGCGCCATCAACGCCGACATGCCGCTCGGCATGAGCCTGACCAAGGTCACGGACCAGGCGGTCAACATCAGCGCCGCTGTCGACGAGTTCATGCTCAAGTTCTTCGCCGCGCTGCTGGTGGTGATGCTGGTGAGTTTCGTCAGCATGGGCTGGCGCGCGGGGCTGGTGGTGGCCGCGGCGGTGCCGCTGACACTGGCGGTGGTGTTCGTGGTGATGGCCGCCACCGGCAAGAACTTCGACCGCATCACCCTCGGCTCGCTGATCCTGGCGCTGGGCCTGCTGGTCGACGATGCCATCATCGCGATCGAGATGATGGTGGTGAAGATGGAAGAGGGCTACAGCCGCGTGGCCGCTTCGGCCTACGCATGGAGCCATACCGCCGCGCCCATGCTGTCGGGCACGCTGGTGACGGCAGTCGGCTTCATGCCCAACGGCTTTGCCCGCTCCACCGCGGGCGAATACACCAGCAACATGTTCTGGATCGTCGGCATTGCGCTGATCGCTTCGTGGATCGTCGCCGTCGTCTTCACGCCTTACCTGGGCGTGAAGATGCTGCCCGACTTCACCAAGGTCGAGGGGGGCCACGATGCGATCTATGACACGCCGCGCTATAACCGTTTCAGGCGATTGCTGGGGCGCGTGATCGCACGAAAATGGCTGGTTGCGGGTGCGGTAGTGGCATTGTTTGCCTTGTCGATCCTCGGCATGGCGGTGGTCAAGAAGCAGTTCTTCCCGATTTCGGATCGCCCCGAAGTGCTGGTCGAAGTGCAGATGCCCTATGGCACGTCGATCAACCAGACCAGCGCCGCGACGGCAAAGGTCGAAGCCTGGCTCGCGCAACAGCAGGCAGCCCGGATCGTGACGTCGTACATTGGCCAGGGGGCGCCGCGCTTCTACCTGGCGATGGGGCCGGAACTGCCGGATCCGTCGTTCGCCAAGATCGTAGTCCGTACCGATAGCCAGGCACAGCGCGATGCGCTGAAACTGCGCCTGCGCCAGGCGATCGCCGATGGCCTCGCCCCGGAGGCGCGCGTGCGGGTGACGCAACTCGTGTTCGGCCCGTACTCGCCGTTTCCGGTCGCCTACCGCGTGACGGGGCCGGACGCACGGGAACTGCGCCGCATCGCGGCCGAGGTCCGGCAAGTCATGGATGCGAGCCCGCTGATGCGCACGGTCAACACCGATTGGGGAGCGCGGGTCCCGACGCTGCATTTCACCTTGCAGCAGGACCGCTTGCAGGCGGTAGGACTGACCTCCAGCGCGGTCGCGCAGCAACTGCAGTTCCTGCTCAACGGCATTCCGGTGACGGCCGTGCGCGAAGATATTCGCACCGTGCAGGTGATCGCGCGCTCGGCGGGCGAGATCCGGCTCGATCCCGCCAGGATCGGCGATTTCACGCTGGCCGGTGCCAACGGGCAACGCATTCCGCTATCCCAGGTGGGCCAGATCGAGGTGCGCATGGAAGAGCCCGTGATGCGCCGGCGCGACCGCATGCCGACCATCACGGTGCGCGGCGATATTGCCGATGGCCTGCAGCCGCCGGACGTGTCGACGGCCATCAGCCAGCAGCTGCAGCCCATCGTCGAGAAGTTGCCGAGCGGATACCGCATCGAAGCAGCGGGCTCCATTGAAGAGTCGGACAAGGCCACCAGAGCCATGCTGCCGCTGTTCCCGATCATGCTGGCGGTGACGCTGCTGATCCTGATGTTCCAGGTGCGTTCCATCCCGGCGATGGTGATGGTGTTCCTGACCAGCCCGCTCGGCCTGATCGGCGTGGTGCCGACCCTGATCCTGTTTGGCCAGCCATTCGGCATCAACGCGCTGGTCGGCCTGATTGCGCTGTCTGGCATCCTGATGCGCAACACGCTGATCCTGATCGGGCAGATCCAGCACAACAAAAGGGAAGGGTTGGACCCGTTCAATGCCGTGGTGGAAGCCACCGTCCAGCGGGCGCGGCCGGTGATCCTCACCGCGCTGGCCGCGATCCTGGCCTTCATTCCACTGACCCATTCGGTGTTCTGGGGCGCACTGGCTTACACGCTGATCGGCGGAACCTTCGCCGGGACGATCCTGACGCTGGTGTTCCTGCCGGCGATGTACGCGATCTGGTTCGGGATCCGGCCCCTCAACGCCGAGGCGCGGCAGCGCTGGCAGGCCGCCGCCGAAGCGGTGCCAGAGTGATGCCGAGATCCGCGCGATTCTGGTCAGCGCAGGTTTTCGATTCTTCGCAAAGGGGTGTCAAGGAGGCGGGGCAAGTAAGGACCTGGAGCGATCCGGGTCCTCACCGTCCCGGCGCCTACCTGGCGCCACTATGCAGCACGGCATTGCGCCGCGCATAGGCGAAGTAGATCACCAGCCCCAGCACCAGCCACACCAGGAAGGCGGCCCAGGTCAGCGCCTGCAGGTGTGCCATCAGGAACAGGCAGAAGCCGATCGACAGCAGCGGCACCACCGGCACGCCCGGGCAGCGGAACGCGCGCGGCAGCTCTGGCCGGGTCTTGCGCAGCACCAGCACCGCCACCGAGATCAGCGTAAAGGCCGCCAGCGTGCCGATGTTGATCAGCTCGGCGAGCACGTTCAGCGGCACGAATGCGGCAATCGCGGCAAACACCAGGCCGACGGTCCAGGTGGCGAAATACGGCGTGGCATGCACCGGATGCACCGACGACAGCCGCTCGGGCAGCAGGCCGTCGCGCGACATGGCGAAGATCACGCGGGTCTGGCCGTAGGTCATCACCAGGATCACCGTGGTCATGCCGAGGATCGCGCCGAGGTCGACAAAGCCCGCCACCCAGTTCTGCCCGGCGAACTGCAGCGCCAGCGAGACCGGGTGGTCCACGCCGGCGAACTTCGCGAACGGCACGATGCCGGTCATGATCGCCGCCACCACCACGTACAGCACGGTGCAGACCGCGAGCGAGCCGATGATGCCGATCGGCAGGTCGCGGCGCGGGTTGCGCACTTCTTCCGCGGCCGAGGTCACGGCATCGAAGCCGATAAAGGCGAAGAACACCAGCGCCGCCGCATTGAAGATGCCGGTAAAGCCGAACGGCGCGAACGGCTGCCAGTTGGCCGGCTGCACGTGCCACACGCCCACCGCGATAAACAGCAGCACCACGCCGATCTTCACCGCCACCATCAGGTTGTTGACGCGCGCGGACTCGCGCACGCCGTAGGACACCACCCAGGTGATGGCCAGCATGATCAGGCACGCCGGCAGGTTCAGCACGGTGTGCACGCCCGGCACCGAGCCCGGCGCCGCGCTCAGCGCCGCCGGCAGCTTGATGCCGAAACCCGCCATCAGCGACTGGAAATAGCCCGACCAGCCCACCGACACCGCCGAGGTGGCCAGCCCGTATTCCAGCAGCAGATCCCAGCCGATCATCCACGCGACGATTTCGCCCAGCGTGGCGTAGCTGTAGGTGTAGATCGAGCCCGACACCGGGATCGCCGAGGCGAATTCGGCGTAGCACAGCGCGGCAAAGCCGCACGCCAGCGCCGCGATCACGAACGACACCGTCAGCGCCGGCCCGGCGGTCAGCGCGCCGGTGCCGGTCAGCACGAAAATGCCGGTGCCGATGATGGCGCCGATGCCCATCAATACCAGGTCGACCGGACCCAGCACCTGCTTCAGGCCGGCGACGTGCCTCTGCGCCAGCATGGCGTCAATATTCTTGGTTCGGAACAAGCTCATAGAGGGATCTCCTGCATGATCGTGCCGCGCGCGCTTACGCCTGCGCGCCAGAGATGGCGGCGAGGCCTGCGCTGCGATGGCATCCGGGGCAGCGCGCCGACGGGTAGACGGCGCGGGCTTGCCGGCACGCAGGTCGCGCACCGGCCCCGGTAGTTTTTTGCAATGGCCCGGACCGCGCGGGCGGCCGGGACGGACGTCAATCCTGATCAACGCGGCGCGCGTGCCTTGCGCTTCCTTGCACGCCGCCGAGGTCAATCACGCCGCTCTCAATCGACGTGATGCACCCATCCGAACGGGTCGGCGATGCTGCCGCGCTGGATGCCGGTCAGCAACGAGCGCAGGCGTTGCGTGACTTCGCCTTCGCCGCCGTTGCCGATGGTGAATTCCCCGCCAGCGTGGCGCACCTGCCCGATGGCGGTGACGACCGCGGCCGTGCCGCAGGCGAACGTTTCCCTGACCCGGCCACTGGCTGCATCGGCGCGCCACGACTCGAAGTCGTAGGGCGTTTCGTCGACCGGAATGCCCTCGTGGCGCGCCAGTTCGATGATCGAAGCGCGGGTAATGCCCGGCAGGATGGTCCCTTTGAGGGGAGGCGTGCGCAGCGAGCCGTCGTCCATCACGAAAAACACATTCATGCCGCCGAGCTCCTCGATCCAGCGGTGCTCCGCCGCATCAAGGAACACGACCTGGTCGCAGCCCTTGGCCGCGGCCTCGGTCTGGGCGATCAGGCTGGCCGCGTAATTGCCGCCGCATTTGGCGGCGCCGGTGCCACCCGATGCCGCGCGGGTGTATTGGTCCGAGACCCATACCGTCACCGCCGACTTGCCGGGCTTGAAATACGGGCCGACCGGACACGCGATCACGCAGAAGATATATTCGGCCGCGGCGCGCACGCCGAGAAAGCTCTCCGACGCAAACATGAACGGGCGCAGATAGAGGCTGCCCTGGCTACCCGGAATCCAGGCGCGGTCAATATCGACGAGCGCTTCCACGGCTTGCAGGAAGGTGGCCTCGGGCAGGTCCGCCATCGACATGCGGGCCGCGGAGGCGCGAAAACGCCTGGCGTTTTCCTCAGGCCGGAACAGCGAGATCTTGCCGCCCTCGCCACGGTATGCCTTCATGCCCTCGAAGATCTCCTGCGCGTAGTGCAGGACCGCGCAGGCGGGATCGATCTGGAAAGGGCGGCGTGCCTCGACCCTGGCGTCATGCCAGCCGCGACCTTCGGTCCACCGGATCGTGACCATGTGATCGGTGAAAACGCGACCGAAGACGGGATTCTCCAGCCTGGCAGCGATCTGGTCGGCGGGGGTGGGGGTGGGATGGGGTTCCAGATGGAACTGCAATGTATTTTCGGTGCTCATGCTTCAGGGCTCGGGGGATGTTGGGCCATATGGCCTGGCCGCCGCGGTGGCGTGACCGGGGCGGGTGCGCTACCAGGGCGTGCTGGTCGCGAAAAAGAGCGGCGCGCGGTCGGGCGACGGCAGACGCACCAGCGTGGATGGCGATTATGTCGACGGCGCCCGGTCGAGGTTGTGGTTGTTGCCCGGTCGTTGCGGGGCCGCGGCCTCGTGCGGCTTGGCGTGTATTGTCGCATTCACGATGTCTGTCTCCGGATGCTTTTATTTGTCCGGAGGAGTGTATGAAGCGGCCGCGCCGCCGTAAATTCAAGAATTCCAACATCTGGTATCTTCAAAACGCATAGCGGGCGATGGACTTTGACCTGCCGGAATTCGTGCTTTCTTGCCAGCGGAGCCACTCCGGCTGCCGAGGCGGCTACGTGCCGTTGCCTGCGTCATGCCATATCATGTCGAGGAATCGACCTCATCTCACCATTCCATCCTGCAGGCTGCGCCCCGCCAAGAATGTCTCGTCATGATCGCACTCTACGCCGCAAGCGCTGCCTGCCCGCGCGAAGCGGCAGGCCAGGCAGCGGGCGCGGCACTTGGGCAAGGGCCTGCCGGGCGCTGACGCTGCTTCTGCTTGCGGCAGTCGGTGCCTGCGGATCGCTTGCTCACAATGTCCCCCGCAATAAGCCTCAGGCGGCCGCCAGTGCAACCGTACCCATGCGCGAGCCCACCGACGTCGCCGGGCCGACTACCATCGCCATGGCGTTCTCGGGTGGCGGTACGCGGGCCGCGGCCTTCGCCTTCGGCGCGCTGCAGGGGCTCGATGCGCTGGGACGTCCCGGCGGCGCGACCTTGCTCGACGACGTGGCCTTTATCAGCAGCGTGTCCGGCGGCTCCCTCACCGCCGCATACTACGGGCTGCACGGCAAGGACAGCCTGGCTACGTTCCGAACGGTGCTTCTGAAGGACGGAGAGGCCCGGCTTCGCTTCAGCCTGCTGAATCCCGTCAACGTTGCGCGGCTCTTCGCCGGCGGGCTGAACAATCGGGAAGATCTCCAGGCATGGCTGGACGAAGACGTGTTCAAGGGGGCCACCTACGCCGACATGTTTCGCCGCGGCAAGCCGCTGGTGTGGATCAACGCCACCAACGTCTATTACCGGGTCGCGTTTCCGTTCAGCCAGCTGGCATTCGATGCGCTTTGCAGCGATCTCGCAAGCTTTCCCGTCTCCGAGGCCGTCGCCGCCTCCATGGCGGTGCCGCTGTTCTTTGCGCCCATCGTGCTGGAGAAGCATCCCGACGCATGCCGTGCGCCGCTGCCGAACCTTGAGCGCGCCCAGGAGCCCGGGCAATCGCTGCTGCTTGGCGCACTGGCGGTCGCGGTTCGCGGCCACCGGGATCTGTCGAAGGGGAAGTACATCAAGCTGGTCGACGGTGGCGTGACGGACAATTATGGCCTGGCCACCATTTTCCAATCCCGCCTGCTGCTGGGCACGGCTTACGGACCCATGAGCGAGAACGACGCGATCAAGGTGCGGCGGCTGCTGTTCGTCGTGGTGGATGCCGGCCAGGGTCCGCGTGGCGACTGGAACCAGAGCCAGGACGGCCCGTCGGGAATCGAAGTCGCCAACGCCTCGATCGATGCGGCAATGGCCACTAACGTGCGCATGAGCTATGACGCCTTCGTCCCGATGATGCGCCAGTGGCGCAACGACCTCGTCGCGTATCGGTGCGCCATGCCGTTTGGCCGGCAGCAGGAGATTGCCCAACACCGTCCGGGCTGGCGCTGCGACGACGTCGAGTTCTTCGTCACGCGAATTGCCTTCGACGCCCTCGACAAGGCGCGTGCTGCCAGCCTGAACGAGCTGCCGACCCGGCTTCGGCTGCCCGAGAAGGATGTCGATCGCCTGATCGAAGCGGGCCGGGATGCCATCCTGGGCAACCCGGTGATCCGCGAATTCGAGCGCGAAGCCAACGCAGCCCGATAGGCCCGGCACAAAAGTGGGCGGCCTTTCGGCCAAGCCGGCGGGAATGCCATCGCGCCGGACGATTGGTGTCGGCGCGGTCACAGTGCGTGTACCTCGGCGGCACTACCGGTGCCACCGCCGCGCGGCTACGATTCATCGCAAGCGGTTCCCGCGTGACCTCCGCCGCGGGTCCGCCGGCCATCCGGGGTGCGCAACGCTATTTCCCCAGCCAGGCCGCACGCCGTGCATCGAACTCACCGCCGGCCTTGGCCAGGTGCAGCCACTGGTCGACATACCGCTTGAACACCTCGTCGCCATTCGGCAGCAGATATCCCATTTCAGCGTACTGGAGCGGCTTGTCGGGATTGACGGCGCATAGCTCGGGATGAGCCTTGCTCTGGACGATGGCCTCGGCGGCTTCGGTGACGAAGACGTCGGCGCGGCCCTGGATGACCTCGTCGAAGATCGTCAGGTTGTCCTTGTGCATGGTCAGCCTGGCCTGGGGCAGGTGCGTGCGGGCGAAGCGCTCGTTGCTGCCGCCGGGATTGGCAATCACGCGCACGCCGGGCTGGTTGATGGCTGCCACGGTCTGGAAGCGCGATGCATTCTCGCAGCGAGTGAGCGGCGTCTTGCCATTGACCATGTAGGGCGCGCTGAAATATGCCTGCTTCTGGCGTTCCAGCGACACCGAGATGCCCCCGGCGCCGATATCGCACTTGCCGCCGACGAAGTCCGGCATCAGCGTCGCCCAGGTGGTCTTGACGAACTGCGGTCTGGCGCCGAGCGAGCTGGCCAGCGACACCATCAGGTCCACGTCGAGCCCTTCGTACTGGCCTTCCGACTTCATGAAGCTGAAGGGCTTGTAGTCGCCCGGCGTGCAGACCCGCAGCACGCCCGCTTGCGCGACGCGGGTCAATGTGGGCGACAGCCCGGCGGCCGGCGTGGCCGGCTGCGAGAACACCGGGGCGGCGCAGAGCAGGGCAACGGCGCTGACGATCGTCCTTGTCATTGGCATTTTCGTTTTTCTCTGTGTGGGATTCGGGAATATGGCCAGGGCGGCATGCGGAAATATATCGCATGGGTCTGCACGGAGCGCATCTCTACCGCCGCTAGGCAGTCAGGCGTGCCGTGGCCTTATTCCCGGCTCGGTACGTATGTCGATGACTGGCCGAAGATCCAGCTCAGGGCCAGTCCGGCGGCAAAGGCGTCGTTCTGGCGCACCAGCGGGCTGTTCTCGAAGCTGGCGCCGTCGAGCCGGTCATAGCGGACGAAGGCGCCGAACCAGACATGGCGAAAGCGCTTGGACAGCGAAGCCAGCGCCATGCTGCCGGAATAGCCGCCCGGTGCGCGGTAGGCCGGACGCGCCGCGGTCGCGAACTGCGCTTCGACCGAATAGAAATACTGGTTGTAGCGCGCGCTCGAGAACAGCGGCCCTGCCATCAGGCCCAGGTTCCAGCCGGGCAGGCCGCCGACGTTGGCAACGTCGAGGTTCAGGTTTGGCGAGAAGATCCAGCCGATCGCCCTGGGCGACGATTCGACCGTCACCGCCAGCCGGACCGGAAGCCGGAGGTCGAGCCGGGTACGGTCCTCGGCGGAACGCCAAAGCGTGACCGCCAGCGACGGCCCGATTTCCACGGCGGTCTTGAGATCGGGCATGCCGCGGCGGGCTTCGTCCTGGCTGCTGTCGACGGGGAGCGAGATGCCGAGGCTGATATTGGCCTCGATCCGGTCGCTATCGAACAGCTTGCCGCGCACGCCGCTGCGGTCGGCCCGCAGATGCTCGCCGCGATAGACAAAGTAGGGCACCGGGAACAGCAGGCTGGCGCGTGCATCCGAGCCCCGGTAGTGCGGCAGGGTGATGCCGCCGAGCCCAAGCCCGGCTTCCCACAGCGGCCGCTCGATGGCATCGAAATCCTGTGCCCAGCAGGTCGTAGCGAATGCCGCGGCAATTGCCGGGAACGCGCGGTAGCGCTTGCGCAACCCCGCTTCTGGCAAGGCAGGCCGTGGGCGGCTGGCGCAATGCCCGGTTCGCATGGCGTGGCTCCGGAGAACTTTGGTGGAACTGCGGGGGACAACCGAGCACGACGGAAACTAGGGCAAGTATAACCAGAGTGGTTGGCGGTGCGGTCCGCTTTCAGCCTCGGTATTTTTCCCACATCGCGCGCACGATCGGCTCCGGCGGGGGCGCCGGGGCGAATCCGGCGACATTGCCGAACACGCCGGCAATGCGGCGCCTGAACGAATCGAGGTCACCCGTCGGTCCCGGCGCCGCATGGTCGAGATCGATGATGGTATGCAGCTGCCCGGCGGAAAGCGCGGCGATCGCACGCCACAGGTCTTCCGGGCTGGACAGCGGCTGGGCCACACCAGGCAGGGCAAGCATCGGTCATCTCCACGCGGATCAAGAAGGCTGGTGCGGCGCCGCCCCGCGCTTGTTGCCGTCCCGGTACACGGCCGCCTGGAACGGGGCCAGGCCGATGCGCGCGACCACGTCGACGAAGCGCTCGGCGTCGCTGTCGCGGTGCGCGAGGTAGGTGCCGATCAGCTTCTCGATGACGTCCGGCACCTGTTCCTGCGCGAACGAGGGGCCGATTATGCGGCCGATCGCCGCGCCGCCGCCGCCGTCCTGGCTGTCGGCGCCGTTCTGCCGCCCGCCGATGGTGACCTGGTACCAGGCCTCGCCGGCCTTGTCGACGCCAAGGATGCCGATATGGCCGACATGGTGGTGCCCGCACGAATTGATGCAGCCCGAGATGTTCAGGTCGAGCTCGCCGATGTCGTGGACATGGTCGAGATCCTCGAAACGTTCCTGGATCGCCTGTGCCAGCGGAATCGACACCGCATTGGCGAGCGAGCAGAAGTCGCCGCCAGGGCAGGCGATGATGTTGGTGATCCTGCCGACGTTGGCGTGGCGAGGCCGGCGGCATCAAGCGCGCGCCACAGCCCGGGCAGGCCGCTGCGCCGCACATCGGCCAGGATCAGGTTCTGCTCGTGCGAGACCCGCAGCTCGCCAAAGCCGTGGCGCTCGGCGAGCTCGGCCATCAGGTCCATCTGCTCGGCAGTGATATCGCCCGGTGCGCGGCCGGTTGCCTTGAGCGACGCGGTCACTGCCGCATAGCCCGGAACGCGGTGCGGATGGACATTGCTGCGCAGCCAGAGCCGGAACGCGCGGTCGGTCCGGGCGAGTTCCGCGCTCTCATCGGCATCGTGCGCCGCGGCCGGATCATAAGGCGGCACCGTGAAGCGCGCCGACACCGACGCGACAAAGTCCTCGGTGACGGTATCCGGGCCGCCGCGGATGCGCTGCCACTGCTCCGCAACCTGCTCGCGGAAGACCTCGGGGGTGAGATCCTTCACCAGGATCTTGATGCGCGCCTTGTACTTGTTGTCGCGCCTGCCATGCAGGTTGTAGACGCGCAGCGTGGCCTGCAGGTAGGTCAGCAGGTCCTGCCACGCTACGAAGGGATTGATCAGCTTGCCCACCATGGGCGTGCGCCCCATGCCGCCGCCGACCCACACGCGGAAGCCGACCTCGCCGTCCTGCTCGACCGCCTGCAGCCCGATGTCGTGCACGCCGACCGCGGCCCGGTCGGTGGTGGCGCCGCTGATCGCTATCTTGAACTTGCGCGGCAGGTAGGCGAACTCGGGGTGCAGCATGGACCATTGCCGCACGATCTCGCACCACACCAGCGGGTTCACCAGCTCGTCGGGCGCGATGCCGGCGAAGTGGTCGGTGGTGGTGTTGCGGATGCAGTTGCCGCTGGTCTGGATGGCGTGCATCTGCACGGTGGCGAGTTCGGCGAGGATGGCGGGCGCGTCTTCCAGGCGCGGCCAGTTGAACTGCAGGTTCTGCCGCGTGCTGAAGTGCCCGTAGCCGCGGTCCCAGCGGCGGGCGATCTCCGCCAGCTTGCGCAGCTGCGTTGACGCCAGCATGCCGTAGGGAATGGCCACGCGCAGCATGGGGGCATGGCGCTGGATGTACAGGCCGTTCTGCAGCCGCAGCACGCGGAATTCTTCCTCGTCGAGCTCGCCGTCCAGGAAGCGGCGGGTCTGGTCGGTGAACTGCACGACCCGTTCGTCGACCAGCCTCTGGTCGATCTCGTCATAGACATACATGGTGAAGGTCTCCTTGCGCGCGCGGCGCTAGTCTTTTGCCCGTGCCCGTTCGATGGACATGTCGGTCGGCATCATGTTGAGGTCGGCGTTGTGCATCACCCACAGCGAGCCGGCGACGACGATGACGATCAGGAAGCCGGTGCAGGCGAAGATGGCGGTATTGCCGCGCTGGCCGGGAGCGGTGCCCAGGTGCAGGAAATACAGCAGCTGCACCAGCAGCTGCGCGACGCACAGGCCCACCACCAGCGTGATCGCGGCCTGGCTCTGCAGCGCGCCCGTCATGACCGTGGCAAACGACGCCACGGTGAGCGCAACCGACAGCAGCAGGCCGATGGTGTAGCTGCGCACGCTGCCGTGGCTGGCGTGCTCGCCCGGCTGGACTGAGTGAAGATGGGACGGCTTCATGCGAACTCCCGCAGGTAGACGAAGGTGAAGACGCAGATCCAGACCAGGTCCAGGAAGTGCCAGAACAGGCTCAGGCACGCCAGCCGGCGGCGCACGATGTCGTCGAGGCCGAAGCGGCGGATCTGGTGGATCATCACGGCCAGCCAGCACAGTCCCGCGGTGACGTGCAGGCCATGGGTGCCGACCAGCGTGAAGAAGGCCGACAGGTAGGCGCTCACGCCGGGGCCGGCGCCCTGGTGCAGCAGATGGGCGAACTCGTAGACCTCCATGGCGACGAACAGCGCGCCCAGCACGAAGGTGGCCGCGAGCCAGCGGATCATGCGCGGCGCGGCATTCGCGTCCTGCCGCAGCATGGCCAGGCCGAAGGTGTAGCTGCTGAGCAGCAGCACCATGGTTTCGGCGAACACGAACGGCAGCTCGAACAGTTGCCGCCCGCCCGGCCCGCCCGCCGTGTTGCCGGACAGCACGCCAAAGGTGGCGAACAGCACCGCGAAGATCAGGCAGTCGCTCATCAGGTAGAGCCAGAAGCCCAGCGTGGTATGGGCGCCGGCATCGTGATGGCCGTGGTCGGCGGCGTGGGTGGTCGCGTGTGCGGCGTCCGGGCCCGGTTGGTGCAGGGTAGGGGAAAGCGTCGGGGTCATGGTCAGGCAGCTTGCTGCAGTTGGGCGTAGCGGGCGCGCTCGATGCGCTCGACTTCGGCGGCCGGGACGTAGTAGTCGACATCGCGGTCGTAGCTGCGCAGCACGAAGGTCGCAATCGCTCCGAGCAGCCCCGCGATGGCCACCAGCCACATGTGCCAGACCAGCGCGAAGCAGGACACCAGCCCGAATACGGACACGAGGAAGCCGGCCGCGGTGGGGCGTGGCATGTGGATGTCCTCGTAGTGGGCCGGCTGGCGCCATGCGCGTCCGGCTTCCTTGTCGTCCCAGTGCTGTTCCAGCGAAGTGATGTGCGGCACCGTCGCGAAGTTGTAGAACGGCGCCGGCGATGCCGTCGACCATTCCAGGCTGCGGCCGTCCCACGGGTCGCCGGTCAGGTCCTGATTCTGCTTGCGGTCGCGGATGCTGACAGCCAGTTGCACGATCATCGCCAGGATGCCGGCGCCGATGACGAAGGCGCCGATCATCGCCACCACCAGGTAGGGATGCCAGTCCACATTGGCGTAGTGGTTCATCCGGCGCGTCATGCCCTTGAAGCCCAGCACGTAGAGCGGCATGAAGGCCAGGAAGAAGCCGGCCAGCCAGCACCAGAACGAGACCTTGCCCCAGAACTCGTTCAGCTTGAAGCCGAACACCTTGGGGAACCAGAAGCTGATCGCCGCCAGGCAGCCGAACAGTACGCCGCCGATGATCACGTTATGGAAGTGGGCCACCAGGAACAGGCTGTTGTGCAGCACGAAGTCCGCGCCCGGCACCGCCAGCAGCACGCCGGTCATGCCACCGACCGCGAACGTCACCATGAAGCCGATGGTCCACATGGTCGAGGTATGGAAGCGGATCCTGCCGCGGTACATGGTGAACAGCCAGTTGAACAGCTTCACGCCGGTGGGGATCGAGATGATCGAGGTCATGATGCCGAAGAAGGCGTTGACGTTGGCGCCAGAGCCCATGGTGAAGAAGTGGTGCAGCCAGACGAAGAACGACAGCACGCCGATCGACGAGGTGGCATACACCATCGACTTGTAGCCGAACAGCGGCTTGCGCGAGAACGTGGCGATGATTTCCGAGAACGCGCCGAACGCGGGCAGGATCAGCACATAGACCTCGGGGTGCCCCCAGATCCAGATCAGGTTCACGTACATCATGGCGTTGCCGCCCAGCTCGTTGGTGAAGAAGTGCATGCCGAGGTAGCGGTCGGCGGTGAGCAGGGCCAGCGTGGCAGTCAGCACCGGGAAGATGGCGACGATCAGGATGTTGGTGATCAGCGCGGTCCAGGTGAACACCGGCATCTTCATCAGCGTCAGGCCCGGCGCGCGCATGCGCAGGATCGTGACGATGAAGTTGATGCCGGTCAGCGTGGTGCCCAGCCCGGATATCTGCAATGACCAGATGTAGTAGTCGACGCCGACGGTGGGGCTGTAGCCGAGTTCCGACAATGGCGGGTAGGCCACCCAGCCGGTCGCGGCGAAGTCGCCGACGAACATCGACAGCATCACCAGCACCGCCCCCATGGCCGACAGCCAGAAGCTCAGCGAGTTGACGAACGGGAAGGCCACGTCGCGCGCGCCGATCTGCAGCGGCACGATCACGTTCATCAGCCCCACCACCAGCGGCGTGGCCACGTAGAAGATCATGATCACGCCGTGCGCCGTGAAGATCTGGTCGTAGTGGTGCGGCGGCAGGTAGCCGGCGGCATCGCCATAGGCGACGGCCTGCTGCGTGCGCATCAGGATCGCGTCGGCGAAGCCGCGCAGCAGCATGACCAGCGCCAGGATGATGTACATCACGCCGACCTTCTTGTGGTCGACCGAGCAGATCCATTCCGTCCACAGGTATTTCCACTTGCCGTATCTGGTGATGGCGCCGAGCAGCGCGGCGCCCAGCACCAGCACCACGGCCAGCGTCACCATGATGATCGGCTCGTGGTAGGGGATGGCCTCGAGGTTGAGTTTTCCTAGCATGTCATTGCTCCAGGCGGCCGGGGAGCGCCGACGGGACGCGTTGGAAGGCCTGCAGTGATTCGGGGGTGTTCGCGCGGCAGATCGCGCCGTTGGCCTGCATGTACTTGTCGACGACCTGGTCGAACAGCTTCGGCGCCACCGATGCATACAGCGCGACGGGGTCCTTGGTGCTGGGCTGCTCCAGCGCGCGGTAGGTGTCCGCGTCAAGCGCCTGCGCCGAGGCCCGCGCCTTGCGGATCCACGCGTCGAAGTCCTCGCGCGAGGTCGCCAGCGTCTTGAAATGCATGTCCGAGAAGCCCGCGCCGCTGTAGGCCGCGGATTGGCCGAGATAGACGCCCGGCGTGTCGGCGATCAGGTGCAGGCGGGTCTGCATGCCCGCCATGGTGTAGACCATGCTGCCAAGCTGCGGAATGAAGAAGGCATTCATCATCGATTCCGCGGTCAGCCGGAAGTTGACCGGCGTGCCGACCGGGATGGCGAGCTGGTTGACCGAGGCGACGCCGTACTCGGGATAGATGAACAGCCATTTCCAGTTCAGCGCGATGACATCGACCTGCAGCGGCTTGACCTCGGACTCGAGCGGCCGATAGGGGTCGAGCTTGTGCGTGGAGTCCCAGATCAGCACGGCCAGGCAGGCCACGATCACGCACGGGATGCCCCACACGACGATCTCGATCCTGGTCGAGTGCGACCACTTGGGCGCATAGGCCGCGCGCGTGTTGCTTTCGCGGTAGCGCCAGGCAAACCACAGCGTCAGGAAGATCACCGGGATGACAACCATCAGCATGACGAACAACGCGATCAGGATCAGCGATTTCTCCTGCTCGCCGATGCTGCCCCTGGGATTGAGCAGTTCGAGGTTGCAGCCGCCGAGCAGGGCGCTCAGGCCGGCGGCCAGCAGCAGGACGCCGATGCGCAGCGGCACGGCGCGCGATGCGCTACGGCTGGGGGACGGGGAGGGCGGGCCTTGTCGATCTTGGTTTGCCGGCCCGGCGTTAGGTTTGAGCATGTCGGACACCTTGGTTACGGATTACCGAAGGCATCCGGCCACGCGCTCCGATTCAAGTGCTGGGTTAGCCCCGCGCGGGCGTGGCTTGTATGGATTCCTTCGGCAATGTCTGGCATGCTAGTCGAAGACAAAGGCCATACATCGAGGAGAATTTTGGCGACAGGATCCATGCAAGATGACGGAATCGCGGCCAAATGGGATCTGCGGATCACGGCATCCGGCGGCGCGCGCTATCTGCAGATCGTCGACTTCATCGAGCGGGCCATCGGTGAAGGGCGGTTCGTGGCCGGCGACCGCGTGCCGCCGCAGCGCAACCTGGCGAAGTCCCTGGGCGTCGACCTGACCACCGTCACGCGCGCCTATAACGAGGCCCGGCGGCGCCAGCTGATCGAAGCCAGGGGTGCGCTCGGCACGTTCATCGCCGCGCCGCGCGCTGAACTCGCGCGGGTGGTCGACATGAGCATGAACGTGCCGCCGCCGGCGGGCGTGGATTTCCAGGACCTGTTGCGGCGCGGCCTGAACCAGGTCCTGCTGCGCAGCGACCCGCACCTGCTGATGACCTACCAGCTTGGCGGCGGCAGCGCTTCGGACCGGTCGGCCGGGGCGCTCTGGCTTACGCCGATCTTCGGGCAGGTCGACGCCGCGCGGCTGGTGGTGTGCCCCGGCGCCCAGGCCGCGCTGGCCGCCGTGATCCTGAGCCGGACCCGGCCCGGCGAGGCGATCGTGACCGAGCCGCTGGCCTATCCGGGCATTCGCGCCGCGGCGGCGCAACTGGGCCGGCGCGTGGTGGTCGCACCGTGCGACGCGGACGGGATGCTGCCTGATGCGCTTGCCGCTGCGCGCGCCAAAGGGGCCACGCTGGCCTACCTCAACCCGACGGCGCAGAACCCCACCACGCACACCATGCCGGCCTCGCGCCGGGCAGAGATCGCCAGCGCCGCGAATCGCTGCGATATCGCCTTGCTGGAGGACGACCCGTACTGGCTGCTGACGCCGTCAGCGCCGCCGCCGCTCGCCACCTTTGCGCCCGAGCGCACCTGCTACGTGGCGACGCTGTCCAAGGCGCTCACGCCGGGCCTGCGCACGGCGTATGTGCTGTTGCCGGAGGGGAGTGGTGGCGACGACCTGCTGGCAGCGCTGCGCGCCTTCGCGCTGATGGCGGCGCCGATGACCGCGGCGCTGGCCACGCAATGGATCCATGACGGCTCGGCCATGCAGCTGCTCGACGGCATCCGCACCGAAGCGCTGGCGCGGTGCGCGCTGGCAAGCCGGTGGCTGAGCGGGATCGGCCAGCTGCCGCCCAGCGCCATCCACGTCTGGCACCGCCTGCCCGCGCAGTGGTCGGCGCAGCAGCTCACCCGGGCCGCGCTGGCGGAAGACCTGCGGGTGACGCCTTCCGATGCGTTCTGGGACGGCGCGGGCGCACCCAATGCCATCCGGATCTCGCTGGGCGGCGTCGCCGACCGGGCCCAGCTGGCGCACGCGCTGCGCAGGCTCGCGGCGCTGCTGGAGCGTGGGCCGCGGCAGCATCCCATTACCATCGTCTAGCGCTGCGGCCGCCTGGGCCGGCGTCGTCAGCCCGAACTGGCTTGCGGCCCGGGCATCAACGGACCCAGCGCTCGACCTGCGCTTGCAGGCGCGGCCCGACCAGAAGGATGGCGGGGATGACGATCACATAGCCGAGGCCCCACGAGCGCAGCCAGGCCAGCGCAAAGTCCTCGGTGAATCCCCTGTTGAAAGCGATCAGGGCGAACGAGATGATCCCCGTGGTCACCACGCCCATCGACAGCGCGAAGGCGATTTTGCGTTTCAGTTCTACGTTCATGGCGAGTTGGTGTCGTAAAGGTTGCGGGCGGCAGCTTGGCGGCGGCTGCGCACCCGGCGGACATGGCGCGCAAGGCCGCCTCCGGACGCGGAGGTCTACCGTGCCATGCGGTACCGTGCGGCCGGCTGCGCACGCGAAAGACCGGGCCCCAGCGCGGCGCGTGCCGCCTCGAATGCGTGCCAGTCGGCAGCGTCAGGCAACGACGGAAGCGTGATCACTTCGCCCTGGTCCAGCCCTGCCAGCGCCGCGTCCACCAGGTCGTCACCGTCCATCACCAGCGCTGCGGGCAGGTTTTCGACGGGGTGCCCGGCAACGTCCCAGAACGCCGTGCGGGTCGCCCCGGGCAGCACCGCCTGGACCCGCACGCCCTTGCCGGCAAGTTCATGCTGCAGCGACTGGGTAAAGCCCAGCACAAAGGCCTTGGAGCCGCCGTAGACGCCGTTCAGCAGCTCGGGCGCGATCGCGACGATCGACGCAATATTGATGATCGTGCCCTGGCCGCGCGTCACGAAGGCCGGCGCAGCAGCATAGGTGAGGCGGGTCAGCGCGGTCACGTTGAGTTCGATCATCGCCTGCATCGTGTCCACATCCGACGCCAGCAAGGGCCATGCCCCACCGAAACCCGCGTTGTTGACCAGCGTGGTGATGCTGGCATCCGTCCTCAGGATGTTCTCGATGCGTCGCAGCTCGGCTGGCTGGCCCAGGTCGGCCGTCACGATTTCGACGGAGCGGCCGGTCTGGTCGGTGATGCGCCGCGCCAGTGCCTCGAGCCGGCTGCGGTTGCGCGCCACCAGGATCAGGTCATGGCCGCGGCGGGCGAGCCGATCCGCATAAATGGCCCCGATCCCCGAGGAAGCCCCGGTGATCAGGGCGGTGCCAGCGTAGGTGTCAATGGTCACGTTGCAGCTCCATAGCAGTGGTAAGACGGTGGGATGGTCCGTGGCAGCCGGCCGTGCGTGGCGCCGCTGCGTGCATCGAAGATTAGGTGCACAATGGCGATGGCAGCAATGTCGTAGATCCCACCTTTTATGCCATCGCAGGGAAGATGCCTGCCACTGCCGTGAGGAGTTCGCCATGCACCATGTGGCTCTTGCCCTTTATCCCGGCTTCCAGGCGCTGAACCTTGCGGTCTCGACCGTGCTCGAGTTCGCCAACCGGGCGCTTGGCGAGCCGCTGTACCAGGTTCACTTGCTGTCGGAACATGGCGGCCCCGTGGCCAGTTCCGGGGGCTTTGCGGTCAGCACCGCGCCCTTTGGCCGGCGTCGCTTCGATACCGTGCTGGTGGTGGGAGACAATGACGTCCTGCCTGCGCCGCCCGCCCTGGTGAGGTTCCTGCAGCGCGCGGGGCGGACTTCGCGGCGCATCGGCGCGACTTGCACCGGTGCCTTCAGCCTGGCGCAGGCGGGCTTGCTGGCCGGCCGCCGTGCCACCACGCACTGGTATTACGCGCAGGAGCTGCGACGCCGCTTCCCGGACGTCAGCGTGGAGGAGGACCGCATCTTCATCATCGACGGCCCGGTCTGGACCTCGGCCGGCATGTCGGCCTGCATCGACCTGGCGCTGGCACTGGTGGAGAAGGACGCGGGCGCCGCGGTCGCGCGCGGCGTGGCCAGGAACCTGGTTGTGTACCATCGCCGCGCCGGCGGTCAGTCGCAGTTTTCGGCGCTGCTGGAGCTGGAGCCGCGCTCGGATCGCATTCGTGGCGCGCTGGATTTCGCGCGGCAGAACCTGCAACAGGACCTCTCGGTAGCGCAATTGGCGAGTGCCGCGCACCTCAGCGCCCGCCAGTTCTCGCGCGCGTTCCGCGACGAAACCGGCCAGAGTCCGGCCAAGGCCGTCGAGCGCCTGCGCGTGGAGGCAGCGCGGCTGATGATGGAAAGCGGCCGCCATTCCATCGATGTGGTGGCCCGGGATACCGGCTTTGGCGATCCCGAGCGCATGCGGAGGGCCTTCCTGCGGGCGTTCGGGCAACCGCCGCAGGCGCTGCGCCGCATCGCGCGCGGCGGCGTACCGCAGCCGGCTTAGCTGGTGCAAGCGTCACATCGTCTTGAGGTGGGTGTTCCGCGCCAGCTAGAATCTGAAAACAGCTTCCCTTGGCACGGCATCATGAGACACGAATCTGGCGTCATGCAGGATGAGTCGCAGGGCCCACGCGGGGGTGAGCCGGCGGATGAGGCGATGTTGCCCAATGGCAATGCGCGCCACATCAACCGCGAACTGAGCCAGCTGGAATTTTTCTACCGCGTCTTGCAGCAGGCGGCCGACCCAGCCATTCCGCTGCTCGAGCGCCTGCGTGCCCTGTGCACCTTCAGCAGCAACCTCGATGAGTTCTACGAAGTCCGGGTGGCGGGGTTGAAGGAGCAGTGCGTGCTGACGTCGCCGGTGGTGGGCCCGGACGGGCTGACGCCGCAGGCGGTCTATGCCGCGGTCAACCGGCGGGTGCGCGAGCTGGTCGAGCAACAGTACGGGCTGTTCAATGACGTGCTGATTCCCGCCCTGGCACAGGAGCAGATCTGTTTCCTGCGGCGGCCATCGTGGAACGCCCGTCAGCAGGACTGGATTCGCGAATTCTTCTTTGCCGAGCTGATGCCGGTCCTGACGCCGATCAGGCTGGACCCCGCGCATCCGTTTCCGCGGGTCCTGAACAAGAGCCTGAACTTCGCCGTTGAGCTCGAAGGCAAGGATGCGTTCGGCCGCAGCTCGGGCAATGCCATCGTGCAGGCGCCGAGGGCGTTGCCACGCGTGATCGCGCTGCCCGCCGCAATTGCCGGATGCCGGCACGGCTTCGTTTTCCTTTCCTCGATCCTGCATGCCCACGTCGGCGAGCTGTTCAGCGGCATGACGGTTCGCGGCTGCTACCAGTTCCGGGTCACGCGAAACAGCCAGCTGTTTGTCGACGAGGAAGAGGTCAAGAACCTGCGCGAGGCGCTGCAGGGCGAACTGCCGCACCGGCATCTCGGCGATGCGGTCCGGCTGGAGGTGGCCGACAATTGCCCGCCCGCCATGACGGCATTCCTGCAGCAACAGTTTGGCCTCGCGCCAGGCGAGGTGTTCGCGGTCAATGGCCCGGTCAACCTGGTGCGCCTGATGCAGGTGCCGGACCAGGTCGACCGGCCGGAACTGAAGTACCTGCCGTTCCGGCCGGGTTTGCCGAAGGCGCTGCTGGACCAGCCCGACGTGTTCCGCGCCATGCGCGATGGCGACATCCTGCTGCACCATCCGTTCCAGTCGTTTGCGCCGGTGGTCGATTTCGTCAGGCAGGCGGCGCAGGATCCCGATGTCGTGGCGATCAGCCAGACCGTGTATCGCGCCGGGCACGACTCGGCGCTGCTGTCGTCGCTGATCGATGCGGCGCGCCACGGCAAGGAGGTCACTGCCGTGGTGGAGCTGATGGCGCGTTTCGATGAAGAGGCCAACATCGGCTGGGCGGCGCAGCTCGAGGAGGTTGGCGCGCATGTGGTCTATGGCGTGGTCGGCTTCAAGGCGCATGCCAAGATCCTGATGGTGGTGCGGCGCGAGGACGGACGGCTCAGGCGCTATGTGCATCTCGGCACCGGCAACTATCATCACGAGACCTCGCGCAGCTATACGGATTTCGGCTTGCTGACCTGCGATGAATCGCTGACCCGCGACGTGGCACAGGTCTTCAGCCAGCTGACCGGTCGCGGCCAGACGCAAAGCATGACCCATATCTGGCAATCGCCGTTTACGCTGAAGCAGCAGTTGCTGGCAGCGATCCGGGGCGAAGCCGAGCATGCCAGGGCCGGGCGCAAGGGGCGCATCATCGCCAAGATGAATGCGCTGCTGGAGCCCGAGCTGATCGAGGCTCTGTACGACGCATCGGGCCAGGGCGTGCACATCGACCTGATTATCCGCGGCGCATGCGCGCTGCGCCCGGGTATCGCCGGACTGTCCGAGCACATCACGGTGAAGTCGGTGATGGGCCGGTTCCTCGAGCACTCGCGCATCTTCTGCTTCCACGACGGCGGCGCCGACAAGGTCATGCTGTCGAGCGGCGAATGGATGGAACGCAGCCTGTCGCGTCGCATCGAGATTTGTTTTCCCGTGCTCGATCCCCGCCTGAAGCAGCGGATCATTGCCGAGGGCCTGGAGCCGTATCTTTCCGACCAGAGCGAAGCGTGGAGGATGACGCCTGAAGGCAACTATGTGCGCCAGCCCGTGCCGGACGGCGAGTCGGCGCAGCGCAGGCTGCTGGCCGCGCTGACCTGACTGCTGACAGCTGGCGGCACACCATGCATGTTGATGCCGCCTGGCAGCCGCGAGCGCGAACCGGGGGCAGGGTATTGCACCGCTGCGCGACACGCGCTATAGTTCGGCCTCCTGCAGCACGGCACTGCCCGCAAGGCACCCGGGTGATTGGCCCAGGTCCATGATTCGCAAAGGAAGTCTGGTTTCCTTAGAGGCATGGCCCGGACCGCACGAGGTTGCGCCAGCGCGATCCGTTGCATGCCATCACGATGCGGGAACCGACACAGGAGTGGTAGTTCAGTCGGTTAGAATACCGGCCTGTCACGCCGGGGGTCGCGGGTTCGAGTCCCGTCCACTCCGCCAGTATCAAGAAACGCCCGCGCCAGCGGGCGTTTTTCGTTTTGCGGAGTGGAGGAAGCCGCCTGCGCGGCTTCCGGCGGGAATCGAAGGGCTGCGCTTGCCAGCGCAGCCGCGGCCCGCAGGATGTGGGCGAGTCCCGTCCACTCCGCCAGTATCAAGAAACCCCCGCGCCAGCGGGCGTTTTTCATTTGTGGTCCATGTTCGCCACCCTGCACAAAGGGCGCCGGCCCACCGGCTCCTGATAGAATCGCGGAGTTTGTCTTTCGTGCCAATCCACTACCCGAATCCGCATGCTTGATTTCGTACGCAACAACCGGCGCCTGATGCTCTTGCTGCTGCTGGTGCTTGTTTTCCCGTCGTTCGTGTTCTTCGGCGTGGAAAGCTATTCGCGCTTCATGGACAGCTCGCACGATGCCGCCAAGGTCGACGGCCGGGCCATCAGCGTGCAGGAGGTCGACAATGTGGTGCGCGACCAGAGCGAGCGCGCGCGCCAGATCCTGGGCGCCAGCTATGACCCGCGCCAGTTCGAGGGCCCGGAGGCACGCAAGGCCGTGCTCGAGCAGCTGATCCAGCAGCGCGTGCTGGCCAATGCGGTGGCCAGCGAGCACCTGACGGTGTCGGACGCCAAGCTGCTCGAAGAGATCAGCAACCTGCCGGCGATTGCGCAGCTGCCGCGCGGCAAGGACGGCAAGATCGACGACAAGGCTTACCTGCAGCTGCTGCAAGCGCAGGGCATGACGCCCGAGCAGTTCGATGCGCGCATGCGCTTCGAGCTGGCCAGCCAGCAGCTGGGCACGTCGGTTGCCGCGACCGCGTTCGTGCCGAAGTCGCTGATCGAGCGCCTGATGGCGGTGCGCGACCAGCAGCGCGAGGTGCAGGCGCTGCTGTTCAAGCCCGCGGGCTACACCGCCAAGGTCCAGTCCGACGCCGCCGCGCTCAAGGCCTACTACGACAGCCACCAGCAGGACTTCTCGGTGCCGGAGCAGGCCCAGGTCGAATACCTGGTGCTGTCCGGCGAAGCGCTGGCCGCGTCGCAGGCGGTGACGCCGGAAGAGCTGAAGTCGTACTACGAAAGCAATATCGCGCGCTTCCGCGTCGACGAGCAGCGCCGCGCCAGCCATATCCTGATCAGCGCGCCGAAGGATGCGCCGGCGGCGCAGCGCCAGGCCGCCAAGGACAAGGCCACCAGGCTGCTGGAAGAAGTGCGCAAGCATCCTGACACCTTCGCCGAGGTGGCGCGCAAGAACTCGCAGGACCCGGGTTCGGCCGAGAAGGGCGGCGACCTCGGCTTCATGGGCCGCGGCGCGCTGGTCAAGCCGTTCGAGGACGCCATGTACGCGCTCAAGGAAGGCCAGATCAGCGACGTGGTCGAGACCGACTTCGGCTACCACATCATCAAGCTGACCGGCACCAAGCCCGCCGAAACCCGGCCGCTGGAGGCGGTGCGCACCGAGCTGGAAGCCGAGTTGCGCAAGCAGTTCGCCGACAAGAAGTTTGCCGAGCAGGCCGATGCCTTCGGCAATACCGTCTACGAGCAGGCCGACAGCCTCAAGCCTGCCGCCGACAAGTTCAAGCTGACCATCCAGACCGCCGACAACGTCACGCGCCAGCCGAATCCGACGCTGGGCGCGCAGAGCCCGCTGAACAACGAGAAGCTGCTCAAGGCACTGTTCAGCGACGACGCCATCAAGAACAAGCGCAACACCGAGGCCGTCCAGGTCGCCCCCAACACGCTGGTGGCCGCGCGCATCGTCGCGTACCGCCCGGCGACCGTGCGCAAGTTCGAGGAAGTCGAAGCGCAGGTGCGCGAAGGCTATATCGCGCAGCAGGCGGCGGCACTGGCGCGCAAGGATGGCGAGGCACGACTGGCGGCGCTGAAGCAGGCCGACAATGCCGAGGGCTTTGGCGCGGCGCAGACGGTGTCGCGCACCAAGGCCGAGGGCATGGCGCCGCAGGCGGTGGAAGCGGTGATGCGCGCCGATGCCGCCAAGCTGCCGGCGCTGGTGGGGGTCGACCTGGGTGCGCAGGGCTATGCGGTCTACCGCATCACCAAGGTCAGCCAGCCGGCGCAGGCCAATCCGGCCCGGCGCCAGGCCGAGGCGCAGCAGCTGGCGCAGCTGGCGGGCCAGACCGACCTGCAGGCCTTCTATGAAAGCCTGAAGGCCCGCTCCAAGGTCAAGCTGCTGGCGCCGGCGGGTGCGGCGAAGGAGCAAGGCGGCGAGTGATCCGTGCCGGGCCGGCGCCACGCCGGCCACGCCTGAATCAAGAACCCCTGGCTTGCGACAGGGGTTTTTTTATGGTCACTTGGCGGCGCCGCGCTTGAGCAGTGGCTTGAGCTGCGGCCACACCGTATCGAGCAAGGCGGGCTGCGCCGCGGCGGTCGGGTGGATGCGGTCGGGCTGGAACCAGTCCTGCCGCCCGATCACCTGGTCGAGGAAGAAGGGCACCAGCCGCACCTTGTATTCGCCCGCCAGCCTGGGATAGAGCGAGACGAACTTCTCGGTGTAGTCCTGGCCATAGTTGGGCGGGATGCGCATGCCGATCAGCAATACGCTGGCGCCGGCCTGCTGCGCCGTGGTGACCAGGTTGCGCAGGTTGGCCTCGGTCGACTGCAGCGGCAGGCCGCGCAGCGCGTCATTGGCGCCGAGCTCGATCACCACGATGGCGGGGCGGTGCCGCGTCAGCAGTTCGGGCAGGCGGGTCTTGCCGCCGATGGTGGTCTCGCCGCTGATGCTGGCATTGACGACGCTATAATCGAAGCGCTCCTGCCGCAGCCGGTCCTGCAGCAGCGTGACCCAGCCCGCGCCGCGCGCGATGCCGTATTCGGCCGACAGGCTGTCGCCCAGTACCAGCAGCGCGGGCCCGGCGGCCGGGGCCGCGGTCTTTGCCGGGGCCTGGGCCCGGGCCGGTCCGGCGGCCGCAAGCGCCAGCGCCATGCCGGCTGCCAGCAGCAGCCTGCGCTTTTTCCCTCGGATCCCTATATCCATGTCTTCTTCCATTCTTGCAGTCGAATCTCTTGGAAAGACCGTAGCCGACACGACCGGTTCGCTGACGATTTTGCACGACGTGACGTTTTCCGTCACGCCGGGCGAAACGCTCGCCATCGTGGGCGCGTCCGGATCGGGCAAGTCGACGCTGCTGGGGCTGCTGGCCGGGCTGGACCTGCCCAGCACGGGCACGGTGCGGCTGCAGGGCCAGGACCTGTATGCGCTGGACGAGGACCAGCGCGCCGCGGTGCGCGGCCGGCATGTCGGCTTCGTGTTCCAGTCGTTCCAGCTGGTGGCCCACCTGACCGCGCTGGAGAACGTGATGCTGCCGCTGGAGCTGCGCGGCGAGACCGCGCAGGTGCGCGAGCGCGCCGTCGACATGCTGCAGCGCGTGGGCCTGGGCGCGCGCCTGGGCCACTACCCGCGCACGCTGTCGGGCGGCGAGCAGCAGCGCGTGGCGCTGGCGCGCGCCTTCGTCGCGCGTCCGGACATCCTGTTCGCCGATGAACCGACCGGCAGTCTCGACACCGCCACCGGCGAAGCCGTGATCGCGCTGATGTTTGAACTGAACCGCGACGCCGGCTCGACGCTGGTGCTGGTCACGCACGACCGCTCGGTGGCGTCGCGCTGCGGGCGCGTGCTGACCATCGACGCCGGCCGCGTGGCCAGCGACGAATGGATCGGCGTTGAGGTCTAGCGGCTAGCTGGCCGCGCCCGCCTGCAGCACCGCGCGGGCTCGCGCGATCAGTGCGGCGGTGGAGGCATCGTGCTGGCCGGTGGCGGTGCCGGCGAGTTCGGCCTCGATTGGCCGCGCCAGGATCTTGCCCAGCTCCACGCCCCACTGGTCGAACGAGTTGATGCGCCACACCACGCCCTGCACGAAGGTGCGGTGCTCATACAGCGCAATCAGCGCGCCGAGCACATTGGGCGTCAGGTCCTCCATCAGCAGCGTGTTGCTGGGGCGGTTGCCGTCGAACACCATATGGGCGATGCGCACCTCGTCCTTCAGTCCGGCGGCGCGCAGCTCGTCGGCGCTGCGCCCGCGCATCAGCGCCTCGGCCTGCGCGAAGCAATTGGCCAGCAGCTTGGCGTGATGGCCCGGCAGGCGGCGCGGCGGCACCAGCGGCGCGACGAAGTCTACCGGCACCACCTGCGAGCCCTGGTGGATCTGCTGGAAGTAGGCATGCTGGCCGTTGGTGCCGGCCGTGCCCCACACCACCGGCGAGGTATGCGTGCGGATGCGCTGCCCGTCGAGCTGCACGGACTTGCCGTTGCTTTCCATCTCCAGCTGCTGCAGGAAGGCCGGGAACAGCTCCAGCGAAGTGGAGTAGGGCGCCATGCAGCTGGTGGGCAGGTTCCAGAAATTGCGGTACCAGATGCCCAGCATGCCGAGGATCACCGGCATGTTGCGCTCGAGCGGCGCGGTGCGGAAATGCTCGTCCATCGCGCGGCCGCCGGCGAGCAGGTCGGCGAAGGCCTCGAAGCCCACCGCGAGCGTGATCGACAGGCCGACCGACGACCACAGCGAAAAGCGCCCGCCGATCCAGTCCCAGAACTCGAACATATTGGCCGGGTCGATGCCGAACTCGCGCACCGCCTCGGTATTGGTCGAGACCGCGACGAAGTGCTTGGCCAGGTCCTGCTCGGCCACGCCGCCGGCGACAAACCAGGCGCGCGCGCTGCGCGCGTTGGCCATGGTCTCGAGCGTGGTAAAGGTCTTGGAACAGACGATCACCAGGGTGCGCTGCGGATCCAGCCGCACCAGGGTCTCGGCGAGGTCGGTGCCGTCGACATTGGAGACGAAGTGCATGCGCGGCGCGGTGTTGCCATCGGCATCGGCCAGGTGCGACAGCGCGCGGCACACCATGCGCGGCCCCAGGTCCGAGCCGCCGATGCCGATGTTGATGACATCGGTGATGCGCTCGCCGGTCGCGCCCTTCCAGGCGCCGCTGCGCACGCGCGCGGAGAAGTCGCGCATGCGCGCCAGCACCTGCTGGATCGCCGGCACCACGGCTTCGCCGTCGACCCTGTAGCCGGCGCCGGCGGTGGCGCGCAGGGCCACGTGCAAGGCCGCGCGGTCTTCGGTGGTGTTGATATGCTCGCCCGCGAACATCGCGTCGCGGCGCCGCGTGACGCCGGCCTCGGCCGCGAGCTGCATCAGCAGGCCCATGGTCTGCGCGGTGATGCGGTTCTTCGAGTAATCGAGGTAGAGGCCGGCGGCCTCGAGCGAGCATTGCGCGACGCGCTGTGCGCCTTCGCGATCGAACCATTCGCGCATCTGGGCGTCACGAAGGGTGTCATGGTGCCGCAGCAGGGCGTTCCAGGCGTGAAGGTCAGTGGGCATGCAGGACTAGCTGGGTTGCGGGGCGCGAGCCGCGTGGCAAATTGCCGGCTTGCAAGACGGAGCGGTAAGTATATCGCCAGCGATCGCGGCATCGAGGCTCGCGGCGGCGTCATATCGTTACCACTTGCAACATAACAGCCGTGGCGCCGCGCGGGTATCGGGCGTTGTCTGACGGCGGGTGCGGCGGGCGCCGCCGGTCGTTGCCGGAAACGTGCCCCTCACGCGTGCCTCACGCGTGCCTCACGCGTGCCTCACGCGTGCCTCACGCGTGCGCTGCGCCCAGCAACTGGTTGAATACGCCGCGTGCCGGCGCATACAGTTCGCTCGCGGTGACGCCTGCCGGGCCCGTGCCTTGTTCGACCAGCACATCGGCGGCACGGCCGTGGATCCACACCGCCGCCTGCGCCGCGGCCAGCGGCGCCATGCCTTGCGCCAGCAGCGCGCCGAGCATGCCGGCCAGCACGTCGCCGGTGCCGGCGCTGGCCAGCGCCGCATTGCCGGTGGGGTTCAGCGTCCACGGGCTGCCGTCGGCGGCGGCGATCACGCTGCCCGATCCCTTCAGCACCACCACCGCCTGCCATTGCGCGGCCAGCGCCGCGGCGGCGGCGGGGCGGTCGCGCTGGACCTCGGCCACCGTCACGCCCATCAGCCGCGCGGCCTCGAGCGGGTGCGGCGTCATCACGGTGGCCGCGCCGCGCGTGGCCAGCGCGCCGGCCAGCGCCGGATCGGACGCCAGCAGGTTCAGCGCATCGGCATCCAGCACCAGCGGCTGCGTGGTGGCCTGCAGCAGCCGCGCGAACTGCTGGCGGGCGTTGCCATCGGTGCCCATGCCCGGCCCGATCACCAGCGCCGACATCGAGGCGAGCGCCAGTGCGTCGACCGCATGCAGCATCAGTTCCGGATGCAGCGGATCGAGCAGCGGCGCCGGCTGCGCCAGGAAGCCGATATGCACCTTGCCGGCGCCGAGCCATTGCGCGGCCCGCGCGCCGAGCAGCGGCGCGCCGGTCATGCCGAGGTTGCCGCCGATGACGGCCAGCGCGCCATGCGTGCCCTTGTTGCTGGCGTGGCGTCGGCGCGGCAGCGCGGCACCGAACAGCGCGGGGCCGTTCACCAGGCCTTGCGGCGCTTCGTGGGGGGGATAGTCGAGGCCGATCGGCGCGATCTCGACCGCGCCGGCGCAGTCGCGCCCGTCCAGCGTCAGCAGGCCGGGCTTGGCGGCAATGAAGGTCAGCGTGCGCCGCGCGCGCACGGCCGGCGCGCCCGCGCCGGTGTCGGCGCACAGGCCGCTGGGAATGTCCAGCGCAAACACCGGCAGCGCGGCGCGGTTGAGTTGGTCGATCCACCATGCCATGCGGCCATCGGCGGGGCGGTTCAGGCCGATGCCGAGCAGGCCGTCGATGATCGCGGCGGTGCCGGCGGGCCAGTGCGCGTCGCGCGCGGCATCCACCTCGGCCATCACGCTCGCCGGCACGCCCGCGGCCTGCGCCTGCTGCCACGCGATGGCGGCATCGGCGGGCAGGCGCTGTGGCTCGGCGGCCAGCCAGACCTGCACCGTGCGCCCGGCGCGGTGCAGCTGCATGGCGGCGACCAGCGCATCGCCGCCGTTATTGCCGGGGCCGGCCAGGAACAGCAGCGGGCCGTCGGGCGCATGGCGGGCGAGCCAGCGCGCCGCCGCCGTGCCGGCGCGCGACATCAGCGTGAAGGCCGGCAGCTGTGCCAGCGCGGCGCGCTCGATGCCGCGGATCGCGGCCACGTTGTAGAGCGGCACCGGGGCCGGCGCGGCCGCATCGAGGGCAAGCCAGTCTGGCTGGTGGTCGTCGGGCGTGATGGCGGTGGCGGCAGGGCGGGTCATGTCGGGCTTAGTTGGCCGGCCCCAGCCCATAGCGATCCGGCAGCAGGCCTTCCATGTCGATGTCCGGACCGCCACGGCTGGCGCAAGTGCCAGCGCTGGCGGCGATCTGGTCAGCCGCAATCTTGCCTGATCCGCAGCTCATCGCCCAGCCCGTCGAACCATGGCCGAGGTTGAGGAACAGGCCGGGCACCGCGGTAGGGCCGATCAGCGGCGGGCCGTCGGGCAGCATTGGCCGCGCGCCGGCCCATTGCGTGGCTTCCTGGTAGTTGCCGGCCACCGGGAACCAGTCGCGCGCCACCTTGACCAGCGTGTGCAGCGCGGCGGGGCGCAGGTCGAGCCGGCGCGAGCCCAGTTCCGCCGTGCCGGCCACGCGCAGCCGGTTGCCCATGCGCGTCATCGCGACCTTGTACGACTCATCCATCAGCGCGCCCAGCGGGGCCTGCAGTTCGTCGCGGATCAGTACCGTCACCGAATAGCCCTTGACCGGATACAGCGGCACGCGCAGGCCCAGCGGGCGCAGCAGCGCGGCGCTGTCGGCGCCGGCCGCGACCAGCACGCGGTCGGCGCTCAGCACCGGGGCCGCACCCTGTGCGCCGGCGCGGCACAGTTCGAGCTCGAGCCTGCCGGCCCGGCCCGGGCGGATGCGCATCACCCTGGTGTCGAAGCGGAACGACACGCCCGCCGCCTGCGCATGCCGGTGCAGCGCGCGCACGAACATCGGGCAATTGCCGGACTCGTCTTCGGGCAGGTGCAGCCCGCCGGCCAGCGGCGTGCCGGCGGCCAGGCCCGGTTCGATCCGGCGGCATTCCTGCGCGCTGACCAGCCGGTGCGGCACGTTGTTCTCGCGCAGCAGGGCCACGGCGGGCGCGGCCAGGTCCAGGTCGCGTGCGGTGCGGAACAGCTGCAGGTAGCCTTGCGACTGTTCGTAGTCGATCTCCAGTTCGCTGCGCAGCCGGTGCAGGCAGGCGCGGCTGTAGAACGCCAGCCGCTGCATGCGCAGCTTGTTGGCGCGGTAGCGCTCGAGCCGGCATTCGCGCAGCCAGCGGGCGATCCAGCGCCACATCGCCGGGTCGGCGGCGGGGCGGAACAGCACCGGCGCCTCGCGCGCGAACAGCGTGCGCAGGATCTTGGCCGGCATGCCGGGCGCGGCCCAGGGCGTGACGTAGCCGGGCGCGATCACGCCGGCATTGCCGAAGCTGGCTTCCTGCGCCGGCGCGCCGCGGCGCTCGAGCACGGTCACGTCGAAACCGGCCTGGCGCAGGTACCACGCGGAACTGACGCCGATCGCGCCGGCGCCGATGACGATCACATGCATCGGTCCGGGTACCTCGGTACGGAGTGGTTGCGGTGCCCGCCCATGCTATTTGACTTCCTGCTGCATGACCATGTCCGGCAGCCAGGTGACCACGCCGGGCCAGATCGTGACGATGGCGATCGCCACCACCATCATCATGAAGAACGGCAGCGAGACCCGCGCGATATAGTTGCTGTCCTTGCCGGTCATGCTCTGCAGCACGAACAGGTTGAAGCCCACCGGCGGCGTGACTTCGGCAATCTCCACCAGCAGGACGATGAAGATGCCGAACCAGACCAGGTCGAAGCCCGCCGCCTGCACCATCGGCAGCACCGTGGCGGTGGTCAGCGCGATCATCGAGATGCCGTCCAGCGCCGTGCCCAGCACGATGTAGATCACCGTCAGCACCGCGATCAGCGCCCACGGCGACAGCTGCAGCGCCGCCACCCACTCGGCCAGCGCGCGCGGGATGCCGGTAAAGCTCATGGTCACCGACAGGAACGAGGTCGCGCCCAGCACGAACATGATCATCGCGGTCAGGCGCGTGGCCGACATCAGGCTGTCCCAGAACGCCGCGCGCGTGAGCGAGCCGCCCACCCACGCCAGCGCCAGCGACGCGACCACGCCATAGGCGGCGGCTTCGGTCGCGGTGGAGTAGCCGGTCACCATGATGGCGGTGATGAAGGCGATCAGCACGATGCAAGGCAGCAGCTGCCGGATCGACGCCAGCCGCGCGCGCCAGTCGAAGTGCTCCGAGGGCGGGGTCTTGTCCGGATTGGCCAGCGCCCAGGCCACGATGTAGCCCGAGAACAGCAGCATCAGCAGCAGCCCCGGGATAAAGCCCGCCAGGAACACGCGGATGATCGACACGTCCGCCGAGACCGCGTACACCACCATCGTGATCGACGGCGGGATCAGGATGCCGAGCGTGCCGGCGCACGACAGCGAGCCCAGCGTGATGCGCTCGTCGTAGCCGCGCCGCGTCAGTTCGGGCAGCGCCGACTTGGCGATGGTGGCGCAGGTGGCCGCCGACGAGCCCGACACCGAGCCGAAGATGCCGCAGCCCAGGATGTTGACGTGCATCAGCCGCCCGGGCAGCCAGCTCAGCCATGGCGACAGCCCGCTGAACATCTGCTCCGACAGCCGGGTGCGGAACAGGATCTCGCCCATCCACACGAACAGCGGCAGCGACGCCAGGGTGTACGAGGCGCTCGATGACCACCACGCATTGGCCAGGCTGACCAGGGCCTCGCGGTCGGAGAACACCACCAGCCCGACCCACGACGTGACCGCGATGGCCACGGGAATCCACGCGCCCAGCGCGAGGAAGACGATCAGCACCAGCAGCAGGATCAGGGCAACCACGACCGTGCTCATCAGACCGTCTCCCCGAAATCGCCGGCGGCAAGCTTGGCTTCCTGGGCCAGCTGGTAGCGCGGCTTCTGCCGCCGCACCACGCGCAGCCATTCATCCGCGACCGCCAGCAGGAAACCGGCACAGCCCAGCACGGCGAAGCTTTGCGGCATCCACAGCGGGATCACGATCTGGCCCTGCGAGACATCGCCGATGTCCCAGCTTTGCCAGGCAAAGGTGCCCAGCGCCCAGACCGCGTAGGCGGCGAACCCCAGGCAGATGGTCAGCGAGACCAGCTCCAGCAGCCAGCGCCGGCGCGGCCCGACCGCGCCCAGCAGCATCTCCACGCGCACGATGCCGCCATGCTGGAAGGTCTGGCCCAGCACCAGGAAGGCGGAGGCGGCGCACAGCCAGGCCACGATGTCGTCGCCGCCCTTGAAGATCACCGAGGTCTCGCGCGACAGCGACATCAGGATCATGATCACGCAGACGGCGAGGATGCACAGCGCGCCGAGCGCGGCGAACAGGTCCAGCACGCGGTCGAGCCAGCGCTTGGAGGAGGGGGCAGTGGGCATGGTTGGCGGCGCAAGGGAAGGATGGGTTCCCCGCAAGGCAGCCGGCGCGGCCGCGATGCAGGGCGCTGGAGGTCGGTGGACGCGGATCGGGTGCGGCCCGCGCGCTTACTTGCGGTAGGCGTCGAGGATGGCCTTGCCGTCGGCGCCCGCGCTCTTGGCCCAGTCGTCGACCATGGTCTGGCCGAGCTTCTGCATGTCGGCCTTGAGCTGCGGCGACGGCTGCTGCACCGTCATGCCGTTCTTGGCCAGCGTGGCCAGGTACTCCCTGGTCTTCTGCTCCGACACCTGCCAGCCGCGCTTCTCGGCGTCGGCGACGGCCTTGAGCAGCGCGTCCTGGGTGGGCTTGTCGAGCGCGGCGAAGGCCTTCTTGCTGACCACCAGCATGTTCTTGGGCAGCCAGGCATCGACGGCATAGAAGTACTTCACGCTCTCCCACACCTTGGTGTCGACGCCGGTGGCGCCCGACGACATGAAGGAGTTGACGGTGCCGGTGGCCAGCGCCTGCGCCAGGTCGGCGGCCTGGATGGTCACGGGCTGGGCGCCCACCAGCTCGGCGATGCGCGAGGTGGCGGGATTGTAGGCGCGCCACTTCAGGCCCTTCATGTCGGCGGCCGAGTTGATCGGCTTGTTGGCGTAGATGCCCTGCGGCGGCCAGGCCACCGCGTACAGCAGCTTGAGCCCCTGCTTGTCGAGCACCTTTTCCGTGACCGGCCGCGACGCCTGCCACAGCCTGTAGGCATCGGCATAGCTGGTGGCCAGGAACGGCACCGCGTCGACGCCGAACACCGGGTTCTCGTTGGCCAGCAGCGACATCAGGATCTCGCCCATCTGCACCTGGCCGGTCTGCACGCCGCGCTTGATCTCGTTGGCCTTGAGCAGCGAGCCGTTGGGATGCAGCACGATCTTGAGCTTGCCGCCGGTGGCCTTGTCGACATCGCTGGCCATCTGCTGCAGGTTCTCGGTGTGCAGGTTGGCGACCGGGTAGCCGGTGGGCAGGTCCCACTTGGTGTCCGCCTGTGCCGCCACGGCGGCCAGCATCAGCGTGGCCGCGATCATTGCCTTGACTCGCATCTCGATCTCTCCTGGTGTGCGCGCGAGGGCGCGGTTGTACAGCGGGTTGCGTACTACCTGGTGCCACGCGCAGGCCTGGTTTTGGGCCGGCGCGTGGCGCAAGATCAACGGCGCGGCGGCGGGCTCAGTCGTCGCGCGCCGAGGGCTGTATGACGGGCTGCACGATGCGTTCCAATGCAAGCGCCGTGCCGAGCAGGGCCGCGTCGCGCATCGGCCCGTGCGACAGCATCAGCCCCACCGGCAGCTCGTCCGGCGCGTGGCAGGGCATGGACACCGAGCAGCCGTCGAAGAAATTGAAGGCGGAGGTATTGCGCAACAGCAGGGCATTGACGCGGAAGAACTGCGCGTCATCGGTGCGCAGCGGTGCAATCTCGGGCGCCACCATCGGCACGGTGGGGCAGACCACGGCGTCGAAGCCGGCCAGGCGCGCTTCCATGCGCGCAATCCACTCCAGCCGCGCGCGGCCCAGGTCGATATAGTCGGCGGCGCTGATGCCGGCGCCGCGGTCGATGCGCGACGCCACGCGCGCGTCGTAGCGGTCGCGGCGGGCCGCCAGCAGGTGGCGGTGGATGGCATAGGCCTCGGCCGCGCTGAAGCCGCCATGCGCGTTCAACGCGGCCAGTTCGGCGAGTTCGGGCAGGTCGACATGCTCGAGCCGCACGCCGGCGGCCGAGAGCCGGCCCAGGGCGCGGTCGAAGGCGCGCGCCACCACCGGGTCGAGATCGTCCAGCAGCAACTGGCGCGGGATCGCCAGCCGCGTGGCGGCGGGATCGGTCACGCGCGGCAGCACCGCGCTGTCGGCGATCACGCTGTCGACCGCGATGCAATCGCCGACCGTGCGCGCCATGGCGCAGGCGGTGTCGAGCGTGTACGACAGCGGGAAGGCGCCGGCCAGCGGCACGCGCCGCGCGGTGGGCTTGAAGCCGGTGATGCCGCACAGCGCGGCCGGGATGCGGATCGAGCCGCCGGTGTCGCTGCCGAGCGCGGCCACCGCCAGTCCCAGCGCCACCGATACCGCGGCGCCTGACGACGATCCGCCCGGGATGCGCGCGGCGCCATCGCCGCCGGCCGGATTGGCGGGCGTGCCGTAATGGGGATTGATGCCCACGCCCGAGAACGCGAACTCGGTCATGTTGGTGCGACCCACCAGCGCCGCGCCGGCCGCGCGTAGCCGTGCCACCACGGCGGCGTCGGCGGCGGCCGGCGCGGCATCGGCGCGCACCAGCGAGGCGGCACGGGTGACCTCGCCCGCCACGTCGTAAAGGTCCTTGACCGAGACCGGCAGGCCCGCCAGCGGATGCAGCGCCTTGCCGGCACGGCTGGCGGCATCGGCGGCGCGCGCCACCTGGGCGGCGGTGTCGAAGGTGCTGTGCAGGAACACGGCCGCGGCCGCCGGCCCGGCCGCGCGGGCCGCGGCCTGCTCGATGACCTGCGCGCGGCTGGTGGCGCCGTCGCGCAGGCGGGCGTTGAGGGTATCGAGGTCGGGAAGCATCAAGGGCATGGGTCTGCAAATGAGGTGCGGAGGCGCGCGCCCGGGGGGCGGCCTGGGAACCTCAAGGGTAGCAAGAAGCCCTGCAAGGCGACAGGTAGGGATGGCCTCTATGTGATGGCGCGCAGGCCGCTGGTAGCACCGCCGGCTAGGCCTGGCGCGGCAGGCGTACCTCGAACACGGTGCCGGCCGCATCGGAGCGGACCTCGATCGAGCCAAGGTGGGCCTTGGCGATTTCGCTCGCGATATACAGCCCGAGCCCCAGCCCGGGGGGGTTCTTGTCGTGCGGATCGTCGCCCCGCCGGAGCGGGTCGAAGATCTGGCTCAAGGTCTGCGGACCGATCGGCGGCCCGCTGTTCCAGACCGCGACACGGACCTCCGCATCATCGCCGGTAACGACCACGCGGACCGGCGCATCCGCCTCGCCGTACATGACCGCATTGGTGACCAGGTTGGAAAGCAGCTGCTGCAGCCGCAAGCCGTCCCAGACGCCTTGCACGTTGCCACGGACCACGAACTCGATGCGGTGGTCCGGGTGGGCGGCGCGCAGCTGGTCCACGGCGTCGCCGAACACCTGTGCCAGATTGACGTCGCCGGGAGCGATGTTGATGCCCAGGCCGAGCTTGGTCCGGTTGAAATCGCACAGGTCGTCCAGCAGCGCGTTCATGCGGGCACCGCTGCGGATCAGGCGGGCCGCGGCCTCGGAGACTTTTTCGCCGGCATTGAGCGCCGCGAGGTAGCTCGCGGTGGCCTGGATGGTCTGCAGCGGGCTGCGCATGTCGTGGCCCAGCATGCCGAGCAGGAGGTTGCGCGACTGCTCGACTTGCGCATCGAAATAGCCGACCGATTCGGCGACGGCCTGGTCGATGGCTTCGTTGAAGCGGATCATGTCACCGCGATCCGGCAGGTCCGGATGGCAAGCGTCGATCCACAGGCGCAGCACGCTCGCGCGCAGGGCGCGGTACTCGCCGACTATCTGGTTGATGTTGAAGCCATGGCGCGCCCGCAGCAGCGCGTGGGTCTGGGCCGCGGTCTCCGGGGCGTCGGGCAGGCGCGGGGCCCGCCCCAGCGATTTTTCCCGCTGGGCGTGGGGCGTCTGCGGAGTCGACAGGTCCCTGGCCACGGCCTGGAGGATCTGCAGCGCGTGATCGCGCAGCGCGGGTGAATCCATGTGCCTGGCGGCCGGCATCAGGGTGGCGGCAAACGCCTCCCATTCCGTCAGGATCCGGCTCATGTCGCGCAAGATGAAATCGGCAAGTCGCATGTGTGCTCCGGCAGGATTGGGGAACCCGTCTATGCACCTGGGTGGGAGCCATCTTACGCTGATTGCCGGCGATTCCGACGACCGCAGGTCCATGGGGGCGCGCCACCGGTCACGGCAAGAGCCTCGGCAGTGATCCGTGCCGGGGCCTGCGGCCGCCGGCGATCTCAGCCTTGTGATGCTTCGGCGCTGCTAGCCGCAGCGCGCAGGCGTACGCCGCCATCATGGCGATGGACATGCAGTTCGCCGTTCACGCGTTCGGCCTGCGCCCATCCCGCCGAGATTGCCGCCTCGAGTGTCGCGAACCGTTGTGTCCGTATCAGGCTTTCGGACTCCAGTGCCCAGCCATAGTCGATCGGCATAACGCGAATGATTCGCGCTTGCATGTTGCCTCCCGAGTCAGGGGCCGAAAAAAAAGCGCCCGCTACGTCTAGCGGGCGGTCGAAGCCGAATGGGTGAACGCATTCGACAGGCCGATATTGCCGCGCCGTGTTGGCCTTAGCATATCCCCACTCAAGTGGTAGCGTCGCAAACATGCATCACGACCTGATGCTTCGTGGCGAGGCCACGGCTTCGGCCATCCGGGCGCGGAACCGTCCCTGCTTCAGGCAGGCTCGGCGCGATAGGCCGACCAGTAATAGTGGCTGTGGCGGTTGTGGCGCGCAAGCTTCTTCACGATAAACAGCCGGACCGTGCCGAGATGGCCGGCTTCGACCAGCACCTCGTGGTGATTGGGCGCGTCTGCCGTGGCGCGCGGCAGGGTCTGCAGCGCGGCGGCGACATGGTGCCCCTGCACTTGCGCCAGGATGCCGTTCGCCCCGGGCACCGGATACTCGGGCGCTGCGGCCGGCAGGTGGCAGCTTGCCGCCCGTTTGCGGTTGCCCATGGTTACCTCCCCCCGGGCACGATGCGCACGCCGTCCCGGCAGACCTCGATCCGGGGCTGGTGGCCATAGGCGCGCAGCAGCCGGACCTCCGTCCTGGCGGAAGCGGGAATGTCCTGGCGGCAAGCCAGCGCGCTGCGGCTGATATGGTAGGCGCCGCAGGCTGGGCACCGGTAGAGGTAGCCGCGGGGCGCGGCGCGCGTGCGCTCGGCAGCAGCGCCGCAGAGGGGGCAGTTTGCAGGTTCGGGCGACATGGGGGGGGCTCCGTGAGTACTGTATGGATATACAGTATAGCGCCTCCGGACGCTCTGAGAAGAGTCCGAAACGCCGCGGGGCCGGTCAGGGCACCCGGCCAGGCGGGGTGCCCGAAATGTCGTTTTATTCCTGGTAATTCACCGATAAACTGTCAGGCCCAAGGCGGTGGCCCCTGGTCGATCCGGCGTAATCCGGCCGTGCAACCCGCCCCCAATTGAAAGGATCCAGCCCCATGTCACGCAAGCCTGCCGCAAGCGCGCCCGCCGCCGTGGCCAACGATGCCTCTGCCGGCAGGCCAGCCGCGCTGTCGCGCGCCGCCGGCGCCAATATCGTGTCGTCCTCGCACCTGGTGTCGGTGCGCAGCCCCGAACTGTCGGAATTCGAGTTCGGCCTGAACACCGCCTACAACGCTTACAGCCGCTGGGTGGTGCGCTGCATGGGCGCGGCCGGCGTGCGCGACCTGACCTTCCTCGACGTGCTGGTGCTGCACCATGTCAACCACCGTGGCCGCTCCAAGCGGCTGGCCGATATCTGCTTCGTGCTCAACGTGGAAGACACCCACCTGGTCACCTACGCGCTGAAAAAGCTGCAGGGGCTGGGGCTGGTGAGCGGGGAGCGGGTGGGCAAGGAGGCGACCTATTCGACCACCGAGGCCGGCGCCGAGGCGTGTGCGCGCTACCGCGAGATCCGCGAGCAATGCCTGACCAGCAATTTCACCGAGGGCAGTGAAGAGAATGCCGAAATCGGCGAGCTGGCCCGGCTGATGCGCGTGCTGACCGGCCTGTACGAGCAGGCCGCGCGCTCGGCGACATCACTCTGATGCTCTCGTCGCCATCAAGTGATGCATAGGCATTATCACGAATTGGCCTGACACAGCGCGGCCGCGATGTCGCAGTGCAAAAAGCGGGGGCCGGCAAGGTACAATAGCGGTTTCCCGCCAGCCGGCACCCCATGCAGCGGTGCCGAGCAAGCAGCAGCCCCTACCAGGCTTTACCTCCACGCCTTCCGACCGCTACGATCATGGCGCATTTCTCGTGCTTCCCCGGCGCTTTGGCGCTTTCCGCCTTCCGTCAGCAACGCCTGCTCACCGCTCTCCGGCAAATCGACGCCGATATCGAGTCGGTGCACGGCCAGTTCCTGCATTTCGTCGACGCGCAGACGCCGCTGTCGGCCGACGACCAGTCGCGCGTGGCGGCGCTGCTGACCTATGGCGCACCGTTCGCCGAGCAGCCCGAGGGCGACCGCTTCGTCGTGATCCCGCGCTTCGGCACGATCTCGCCGTGGGCCAGCAAGGCGACCGACATTGCCCACAACTGCGGCCTCGCGCATATCCACCGCATCGAGCGCGGCATCGAGATCACCGTGATCTGCAAGAAGGGCCTGCTGCGCGGCCGCAAGTCGCTGGACGCGGATACACGCGCCGCCGTCGCCGCGCACCTGTTCGACCGCATGACCGAGACCGTGGTCGCCACGCGTGACGATGCCGCCGGCCTGTTCCAGGAACTGCCGGCCAAGCCGCTGCGCTTTATCGACATCGCCGCCGGCCGCAGCGCACTGGCAGCGGCCAACGTCGAGATGGGCCTGGCGCTGTCCGAGGACGAGATCGACTACCTGGTCGATGCCTACGCGAAGCTGGAGCGCAACCCGACTGACGTCGAGCTGATGATGTTCGCGCAGGCCAACAGCGAACACTGCCGCCACAAGATCTTCAACGCCACCTGGACCATCGACGGCGTGCAGCAGGACAAGTCGCTGTTCGCGATGATCCGCAATACGCACCAGCTCAATCCGCAAGGCTCGATCGTGGCCTACTCGGACAACTCGGCGGTGATGGAAGGCGATGTGGCCGAGCGCTGGTTCCCGCGCGGCAACGACCACAAGTACGGCCGCCACGAGGCGCTGACGCACACGCTGATGAAGGTGGAGACGCACAACCACCCGACCGCAATCTCGCCGTTCCCGGGCGCTTCGACCGGCGCCGGCGGTGAAATCCGCGACGAAGGCGCGACCGGCCGCGGCGCCAAGCCCAAGGCCGGCCTGACCGGCTTCACGGTGTCCAACCTGATGCTGCCGGACGCCGTCGAATCGTGGGAGAACGACCGCGACGCCGCGCAGCCGGTGGCGCACCGCAACCCCGACGACAAGCCCGGCGTGACCGGCAAGCCAGACCGCATCGCTTCGCCGCTGCAGATCATGATCGACGGGCCGCTGGGCGGCGCCGCGTTCAACAATGAATTCGGCCGCGCCAATCTGGGCGGCTACTTCCGCGTCTACGAGCAGAACGTCGGCGGTACCGTGCGCGGCTACCACAAGCCGATCATGATCGCGGGGGGCATCGGCAATATCGACGCCTCGCACACGCACAAGAACCCGCTGCCGGCCGGCACGCTGCTGATCCAGCTGGGCGGCCCGGGCATGCGCATCGGCATGGGCGGCGGCGCCGCCAGCTCGATGGCGACCGGCACCAATACCGCCGACCTGGACTTCGATTCGGTCCAGCGTGGCAACCCCGAGATGGAGCGCCGCGCGCAGGAAGTGATCAACGCCTGCTGGCAACTGGGCGACGCCAATCCGATCCTGTCGATCCACGACGTCGGCGCGGGCGGCATCTCCAACGCCTTCCCTGAACTGGTCGACGGCGCCGACCGCGGCGCGCGCTTCGACCTGCGCCAGGTGCACCTGGAAGAGTCCGGCCTGTCGCCGGCGGAGATCTGGTGCAACGAGTCGCAGGAGCGCTATGTGCTGGCGATCGCGCCGGACAGCTTCCCGCAGTTCCAGGCCATGTGCGAGCGCGAGCGTTCGCCGTTCGCCGTGGTCGGCATTGCCACCGAGGAAAAGCAGTTGCAACTGGTCGACGCCAGCGTCGACGCCGCGCTCAAGGAACACTACGCCGTCAACATGCCGATGGACGTGCTGCTGGGCAAGCCCCCGCGCATGCACCGCGACGTCAGGCGCGTCGAGCAGCCGCTGCCGGCCGTGGACGTGACCGGCATCAGCCTGGAGCAGGCCGTGCGCGATGTGCTGCGCCATCCGACCGTGGCCAGCAAGTCGTTCCTGATCAGCATCGGCGACCGCACCGTGGGCGGCATGAACGCGCGCGACCAGATGGTCGGGCCGTGGCAGGTGCCGGTGGCCGACGTGGCCGTGACCACGCTGGACTACCAGGGCACCGCCGGCGAGGCGATGACCATGGGCGAGCGCACCCCGCTGGCCGTGATCGACGCGCCGGCCTCGGGCCGCATGGCGATCGGCGAGGCGCTGACCAACCTGGCCGCGGCGCCGGTCAAGGACCTGGGCAAGGTCAAGCTGTCGGCCAACTGGATGGCGGCCTGCGGTGTGGAAGGTGAAGACGCCAAGCTCTATGACACGGTGCACGCCGTTGGCATGGAGCTGTGCCCGGCGCTGGGCATCAGCATCCCGGTCGGCAAGGATTCGCTGTCGATGCGCACCAAGTGGCAGGACGATGGCGTCGACAAGGAAGTGGTCGCGCCGGTATCGCTGATCATCTCGGCCTTTGCCGCGGTCGACGACGTCAACCGCACGCTGACGCCGCAACTGCGCACCGACGCCGGCGACACCGTGCTGATCGCCATCGACCTGGGCCGTGGCAAGAACCGCATGGCCGGCAGCATCCTGGCGCAGGTGACGCAGCAGGTGGGCGACAGCGCCCCCGACGTCGACAACGCCGAAGACCTGAAGAACTTCTTCAACGTGATCCAGCGCCTGAACCGCGAACGCAAGCTGCTGGCCTACCATGACCGTTCCGACGGCGGCTTCCTGGCGGCGCTGGCGGAGATGGCCTTTGCCGGCCATTGCGGCATCTCGCTCAACGTCGACATGCTGGCGCTGGACCCGCAGCAGGAACAGGACTATGGCGACGCCAAGAACTGGGCCCAGCAGATCGCCGAGCGCCGCAATGACCAGACCCTGCGCGCGCTGTTCTCGGAAGAACTGGGCGCGGTGGTGCAGGTGCGCATGGAAGACCGCGACGCCGTGTTCGCGGTGCTGCGCGAGGCCGGCCTGTCGGCATGCAGCCATGTGGTGGGCAAGCCCAACACGACCGACCAGGTGGAAATCTATCGCGACGCCAAGAAGGTGTTCGGCGCCTCGCGCACCGACCTGCAGCGCAACTGGAGCGAGGTCAGCTGGCGCATCGCGCGCCTGCGCGACAACCCGGCCTGCGCCGACAGCGAGTATGACCGCCTGCTGGACGCCGCCGACCCCGGCATCAGCCCGGTGCTGACCTTCGATCCGGCCGACGACATCGCCGCGCCGTTTGTCACCACGGGCGCGCGTCCGCGCGTGGCGATCCTGCGCGAGCAGGGCGTCAACTCGCAGATCGAGATGGCGTACAGCATGGACCGCGCCGGCTTCGACACGCACGACGTGCACATGAGCGACCTGATCGCCGGGCGCGCCAACCTGGCCGACTTCAAGGGCTTCGTCGCCTGCGGCGGCTTCAGCTACGGCGACGTGCTGGGCGCGGGCGAGGGCTGGGCCAAGACCATCCTGTTCAACGCGCAGATGGCCGAGCAGTTCGCGGCCTTCTTCAACCGCCAGGACACGTTTGCGCTGGGCGTCTGCAACGGCTGCCAGATGATGAGCAACCTGGCCCCGATCATCCCGGGCGCCGGCGCCTGGCCCAAGTTCACGCGCAACCAGTCGGAGCAGTACGAGGCGCGCTATGTCACGGTCGAGGTGCAGTCGTCGCCGTCGATCTTCTTCGCCGGCATGGAAGGCAGCCGCATCCCCATTGTGGTCGCGCACGGCGAAGGGTTTGCCGACTTCTCGCAGCAGGGCAATATCGACCAGGCCCATGTGGCGCTGCGCTTTGTCGACAACTACGGCGCGGTCACGCAGACCTATCCGCTCAACCCGAACGGCTCGCCGGACGGCATCACCTCGGTGACCACCGTCGACGGCCGCTTCACCGTGCTGATGCCGCACCCGGAGCGCGTGTTCCGCGCCGCGACCATGAGCTGGGCACCGGACGCGTGGAAGCAGGTCGCCGACGGCGGCAGCCCGTGGATGCGGATGTTCCGCAATGCGAGGAAGTGGGTGGGGTAAGGCGCTGCGCCAAGGCGACGAACTGCTGAGGGCTTGCCCGCTCTTGCATACGGAGAGGGCAGTCCTCACCCCAACCGTCTCCCGCAAGCGGGGGAGCCAGTACACAAACGGGAGCTGCAAGGCATCGAAGCAATGATGCCGCTGCGTGTTTGCTTCCCTCTCCCCGCTTGCGGGAGAGGGGCGGGGGTGAGGGCCGGAGCATCAACGAAGTCAGGCGCTCAATCCGGAACGCATCAGCCCGATATCCACATCCCCTGAGCCACAACCCCAGCGTCAGGCGGCAGCCACACTTCCCGGCCTCGAACTCCAGGCCACATGCACATACGTCAGCATCCGCGCGCCCTCATATCCGCGCGCAGGCACCAGCGCGCCGCTGGCCACTTGATAGGCCACGACCGCATACAAAGTCTTTTCCGGGGAATACCGATCCCGCAAAGGGAGGTGGGGATGGAGCCGGCGCCAGCCGGGGGCGGCGCCGTCCAGGGTGGCCCAGGCCAGTGCGCAATAGCACAGGCCCCGGGACGAGAGATGCCAGAGCTGCCAGTAGCGGCCGGTCTTCTGCACGCGCTGCATCCTGGATGGCTGCAGGCCGGCGGGGGCGACCGGCACGCGCGCTTACTGGATCTTGGCCTTGTCCTTCAGCGACTTCATCATGGCCTGGAACTGCTCGCGCTGCCAGTTCTGGTCGCCCATCAGCATCTGCGTCAGCTGCGGCTTCACTTCTTCGAACGACGGGATCTTGGCGTCGCGCACGTCGAGCAGCTCGATGATGTGCCAGCCGAACTGGGTCTTGACCGGGGTATCGGTCATCTGGCCCTTCTTCAGGCCGGTCATGGCGGCGGAGAATTCGGGCACGTAGCTGCTGCTGTTGGCCCAGTCCAGGTCGCCGCCGTTGGCGCCCGATCCCGGATCCTTGGACGAGGTCTTGGCGATCTCCTCGAACTTGGCGCCGCCCTTGATCTTGGCGATGATGGCCTTGGCGTCGGCTTCCTTTTCCACCAGGATGTGGCGGGCATGGTATTCCTTGCCGTTGCCAAACTGCGACTTGATCTTGTCGTATTGCTTGCGCAGCTCGGCGTCGCTGGCGCCATGGCTCTTGACGTAGTCTTCGAACACCGCGCCGGCCAGCACGTTCAGGCGGGCCTGTTCCAGTTGCTCCTGCACGTCGTCGCGCTGGGTCAGGCCGCGCTTGTTGGCTTCCTGCACGAGCAGTTCGCGGTCGATCAGCATGTTGCGGGCGCGCGTGCGCAGCTCCGGGCTGTCGGGCTGGCCGGTGCCGGCGATCAACTTGTCCAGCTTTGCCGACGGAATGGCCTTGCCATTCACGACGGCGGCATTCTGGGCGATGGCCGGCAGGCTGCCGGCAGCAAGCACAGCCGCCAGGCTGAACGAGAGGACGGTGGTCTTCATGGAATCAGGTCTGAGAGTTGCTGGAAGAATCGCGTGACGATGCGAGGGATTGTGCGCGGGACTGGTACTCCTGGTCGGTGAACGCAGTCACGGCGAGGGCGTGGATCTGCGTGGGGAACAGACCGCGCAGCGCATCATACACCATGCGGTGTCGGGCAACCCGGTTGTGACCCGCAAAGCGCTCGCTGACGATTGTCACGTCGTAATGTCCGCCGCCGGACGCGGCGCCGGCGTGTCCGGCGTGCAGCGCGCTGTCGTCGCGCACGGCCAGGTGGCTGGGGGCGAGCGCTGCGCGCAGCATTGCCTCGATCGTAGCGGGATCGGCTGCCATCAATGGTTTCCTTCGGTTCTTGGAGGCGGGACGGGGCGCGGCGGCGCCGTCAGTCCTGGGTGTTTTCGGGCATGTGGCGCGACAGCCAGACGCTCTGCGCGACGATGAAGACCAGCATCAGCCCCATGCTGCCGAACAGCTTGAAGTTGACCCAGGCCTCGGTCGAGAACTGGTAGGCCACGTACAGGTTGAGCACGCCCATGGCGGCGAAGAAGCCGGCCCAGGCGAGGTTCAGCCGCGCCCACACCGGATCCGGCAGGGACACCTGCTTTTCCATCATGGCGCGGATCAGGTTCTTGCGCCACACCAGCACCGAGCCCAGCAGCGCGGCCGCGAACAGCCAGTACAGCACGGTCGGCTTCCACTTGATGAAGGTCTCGTTGTGCAGCACCAGCGTGGCGCCGCCGAAGACCGCGATGATCAGCAGGCTGATCCACTGCATCGGTTCGACCTTGCGGTGGCGGAACCAGACCCAGCCGATCTGCAGCACCGTGGCGCCGATGGCCACGGCGGTGGCGGTGTAGATGTCGGCCAGCTTGAATGCGGCAAAGAAAAGGATGACCGGGAACAGGTCGAACAGGAATTTCATGCGGGTCCAGGTTGTGCCCGGCGGCATGGCCGGGCAATTCGGGCGTCAGGGCTGTGGGTCGCGCTTGGGCGCGTCGCCAGCGTGGGCATCATCCGCCGCACGCTGCGCCGGGTCGCGATCGTCGAATTTTAACGCAGCCGAGTTGATGCAATAGCGCAGCCCGGTCGGCGCCGGGCCATCCTCGAACACGTGCCCCAGGTGGCTGCCGCATTCCTTGCAGCGGACTTCGATGCGCGTCATGCCGTGGCTGTGGTCGACATGCTCGGCGATGACCTCGCCGTTGATCGGGCGGAAATAGCTGGGCCAGCCGCAGCCGGCATCGAACTTGGTGGCGGATTCGAACAGCGGCGTGCCGCAGCCGACGCAGTGGTAGATGCCCTGGTCCCAGTGGTCCCAGTAGCGGCCGGTGAACGGGCGCTCGGTGGCGGCTTCGCGGGTGACGCGGTATTCGATCTCGGAGAGTTGTGCACGCCACTCGGCGTCGGTCTTGGTGGTGGTCATGGTTGTCCTCGCGGTGTTCCCTTGGAGTAGCAGGCCGGTCAGTCGTTCAGCGCCCGTCGCCGGTCCTTGCCGCTGATCCTTGCCGCTGGTCCTCGGCATTGGTCCTCGGCGTTCGTCGCCGGAAATGCGCGAACCTTACACCGGCTTGCGCCGGCTTGCATGCGCGCGCATCGCAGCGCCGGCTTCAAGACGAGCAGCTGACCTCCAGCCCCGCGGCCCAGTCCGGCGGCAGCGCGGCGTAGTGCTCGGCCTCGGGCTGTTCGTCGAACGGGCGCGACAGCACCGCCAGCAGCCGGTCCACCTCGCTGAAGTCCTTGTCCTCGCGCGCACGGCGGATGGCGGTCTCGGCCAGGTGGTTGCGCAGCACGTATTTGGGGTTGACCGCCAGCATTTCCAGCTCGCGGGCGGCATCGTGCGATTGCTCGGCGCGCAGGCGCACGCGGTAGTCGGCCACCCAGGCGTCGAAGGCCGCGCGGTCGAGGAACAGGTCGCGCACCGGCGCGTCGCGCGAGGCATCGGTGGCCGAAATGCCGCACAGCTTGCGCCAGAACAGCGTGTAGTCGACGCGCTGGCCGTGCAGCAGCTGGAACAGGCTGGTCAGCAGCGGCTCGTCGGTCTTGTCGTCGCCGCCGGCGGGGGGGCGCAGGCCCAGCTTGGCGCGGTAGTGGCGGAAGAACGCCGCGGCGTAGCGCTCGCGGAACGGGTCCAGCGCGGCGCGCGCGGCTTCGACCGCGGCATCGCGCGCGGCTTCCTGGTCAGCCTGCGCGGGCGGCAGCCACAGCGGCAGCAGCGCCTGCGCCAGGCAGTGCAGGTTCCAGAACGCCACCTGCGGCTGCTGGCTGTAGGCGTAGCGGCCCTGGGTGTCGGAGTGGTTGCAGATATGGTTGGCGTCGAACGCGTCGAGGAAGCCGAACGGGCCGTAATCGATGGTCAGGCCCAGGATCGACATATTGTCGGTGTTCATCACGCCGTGGCAGAAGCCCACCGCCTGCCAGTGCGCGATCAGGTCGGCGGTGCGCAGCGAGACCTCGCGCAGCAGCGCCTGGTAGGGCTGGCTGTCGTCGCGGCAGGCGGGCATGAAGTTATCGATGACGAAGTCAGCCAGCTTGCGCAGCGCGGCCACGTCGTCGTGCGCGGCGAAATGCTCGAAGTGCCCGAAGCGGATGAAGGTGGGCGACAGCCGGGTCACCACCGCGGCGGTCTCGATGGTCTCGCGCCGCACCGGCGCGTCAGAGCCCATGATCGACAGCGCACGCGTGGTCGGCACGCCCAGCGCGGCCATGGCCTCCGAGCACAGGTACTCGCGGATCGAGGAGCGCAGCACCGCGCGTCCGTCGGCCATGCGCGAATAGGGCGTCAGGCCCGCCCCCTTGAGCTGGATTTCCCAGGGACCGGTGTCGGTCTGCGCCTGCGCCAGGCGGATGGCGCGGCCGTCGCCGAGCTGGCCGGCCCAGACTCCGAACTGGTGCCCGGAATAGACCGTCGCCAGTGGCTCGGCCCAGTCCGGCACCTGGTTGCCGATGAAGGTGTCGATGAAGTCCTGCCGGCTGCCGACGCCGGCATCCCAGCCCAGCAGCGCCGCGGCCGCCGGCGCCACGCTCACCAGGTATGGCGACGGCAGCGGCGTCGGACGCAGGCGCGTGAAGAAGTGCGGGCCCAGTTCGGCAAAGCCGGGCGCGGTCGGGAAGGGCAGCGGCAGGGTCGCCGGCGTGGCGGTATCGGCAACGGCTTGCGGAGCGTGCGGCGGGGGCGTGTCGGGCATCGCGTAGGGGCGCTCGGGCGCCGGGTGGCAGTGCGCTTTCGGTGCCCTCGGTGCGGTACCGCGGCACGCGTTCGAGGCGGTGCGGCGCGGCATGCGGAAGGCACGAAAATGCGATGGTGGCTAGGGAAAACGACATGTTGAGGTGCAACATGCCACGCAGTATTGTACGTCCTCAACGGTACCAGACCGCGGCACAGACTGCGCCCGGCCAGACATGCCGCCATGCACCGCAAGGTTATTTCCCGCCTTCACTTAGCCCATGAATCCGGTGCATGGACTTCCGCAGAATTGCGGCCCCGACGAAAGCAGCGCGACGACAGTACGGCAGTGCACGACCGGATCGGCTCCATGCCGATGCCATAGATGCGAACGACCGTCCAAAAATAGAACGGTTGTTCGTTTTTCGGTGGAACAGAACAGCATTCAGGAGGCAGGTTCATGGCATTGATGGGTCAAATGATGAGCGCACCGCTGCTCATTTCCTCCATCATCAAACACGCCGCGCGTTATTACGGCAGCACCGAGATCGTCTCGCGGCGCACGGAGGGCGACCTGCATCGCCATACGTACCGCGACTGCGAGCTGCGTGCCCGCAAGCTGGCGCAGGCGCTTGGCGCGCTCGGCGTGAAGCAGGGCGAGCGCGTCGGCACGCTGGCCTGGAACGGCTACCGCCACCTCGAGGTCTACTACGGCGTGTCCGGCATGGGGGCCGTCTGCCATACCGTCAATCCGCGCCTGTTCCCCGAGCAGATCGCCTATATCGTCAACCACGCGGAAGACGGCTATATCTTTTTCGACCTTACCTTCCTGCCGCTGGTCGAAGGCGTGGCCCCGCATTGCCCCAACGTCAGGGGCTGGGTGGCGATGACCGACCGCGCGCACATGCCGGCCGAAGCCAAGGTGCCGCTGCTGTGCTACGAGGAACTGCTCGAGGCCCAGGACGGCAACTACCAATGGCCGCAGTTCGACGAGAACCTCGCGTCGAGCCTGTGCTACACCTCGGGCACCACCGGCAATCCGAAGGGCGCGCTGTATTCGCACCGCTCCACGGTGCTGCACTCCTATGCCTCGGCCATGCCGGATGCGCTCGGCTGCTCGGCCAGCGACGTGATCCTGCCGGTGGTGCCGATGTTCCACGTCAATGCCTGGGGCCTGCCGTATTCGGTGCCGCTGGTCGGCGCCAAGCTGGTGCTGCCGGGGCCCAAGCTCGACGGCGCCTCGCTCTATGAGCTGTTCGAGCAGGAGCAGGTGACCTTCTCCGCCGGCGTGCCGACGGTGTGGCTGGGCCTGCTGCAGCACGTACAGGCCAACCAGCTCAGGTTCTCCACCTTCCGTCGCACCGTGATCGGCGGCTCGGCCGCGCCGCCGGCGATGATCCGCGCGCTCGAGGCGCACGACGTGGAGGTGATCCACGCCTGGGGCATGACCGAGATGTCGCCGCTGGGCACCGCAAGCAAGCTGCTGGCCAAGCACCACGACCTGCCCGACGCCGAGCGCCACAAGATCCAGGAAAAACAGGGCCGCGTGATCTACGGCGTCGACATGAAGATCATCGACGGCGAGGGCAAGGAACTGCCGTGGGACGGCAAGGCCTTCGGCGACCTGCTGGTGCGCGGGCCGTGGATCATCGACCGCTATTTCCGCAATGACGCCAGCCCGCTGGTCGACGGCTGGTTCCCCACCGGCGACGTCGCCACCATCGATGCCGACGGCTTCATGCAGATCACCGACCGCAGCAAGGACGTGATCAAGTCCGGCGGCGAATGGATTTCGTCGATCGATATCGAGAACGTCGCCGCGGCGCATCCCGCGGTGCATATGGCGGCCTGCATCTCCGCCTACCACCCCAAGTGGGACGAGCGCCCGCTGCTGGTGGTGGTGAAGAAGCCCGGCGCCGAGGTCAGCCGCGAGGAACTGCTTCAGTTCTTCGAGGGCAAGGTCGCCAAGTGGTGGATTCCGGACGACGTGGCCTTTGTCACCGAGATTCCGCTGACCGCCACCGGCAAGATGCAGAAGCTGCGGCTGCGCGAGCAGTTCAAGGACTACAAGCTGCCGACGGCCTGAGGCCGGCGGGCCAGCATCCGGTGCGCCGGCCGGCTTGCGGCACGGCGCTGCCGGGGCCGGCCGCGCGGCGCGAACAGGAGGGCGCCACGCGTCCGGCCGCATCGACGACATCGAACCATAAGCCACGACAAGAGTGAAGGAGACAGGTATGACGAAAATGCGTCCGCTGGTGGCCGGTGTGGCCACGTTTGCCGCACTGGGTTCTGCGCTGGTTTCGGGGTCCGCACTCGCGGATACGGTGAAGATCGCCTTTATCGATCCGCTCTCGGGGCTGATGGCCCCGGTTGGCCAGAACCAGCTCAAGAGCTGGCAGTATGTGGCCGATGTCGCCAACCAGAAGGGCTGGGCCGGCCCGCACAAGTTCGAGGTGGTGGGCTTCGACAACAAGCTGTCGCCGCAGGAAAGCCTGACCATCCTCAAGCAGGCGATCGACCAGGGCATCCGCTACGTGGTGCAGGGCAACGGCTCGTCGGTCGGGCTGGCGCTGCAGGATGCGGTGGCCAAGCACAACGAGCGCAACCCCGGCAAGGAGATCGTCTACCTGAACTACGCCGCGGTGGATCCGGACATGACCAATGCCAAGTGCAACTACTGGCATTTCCGCCTGGACGCCAACTCCGACATGAAGATGGAGGCGCTGACCACCTTCCTGGCCAAGGATCCGAACGTCAAGAAGGTCTACCTGATCAACCAGAACTACTCGTTCGGCCACCAGGTGGCGCGCGCCGCCAAGGACTACCTGAAGCGCAAGCGCCCGGACATCCAGATCGTCGGCGAAGACCTGCATCCGCTGGCGCAGGTCAAGGACTTCGCGCCCTACGCGGCCAAGATCAAGGCCTCCGGCGCCGACACCGTGATCACCGGCAACTGGGGCAGCGACCTCGCGCTGCTGATCAAGGCCGGCAAGGACGCCGGCCTCGCCACCAACTACTACACCTACTACGCCGGCACCACCGGCGTGCCGACCGCCATGGGTTCGGCCGGCGCCGAGCACGTCAAGTACGTGGGCTACTACAACCCCAACAACAAGGGCTTCCGCGGCGCCGACATCATCGAGGGCTACAAGAAGAAGTACAACGACGACTTCTACGTGATGGCCTCGTACACCGGCATTGCCATGCTCAGCAAGGCGATCAAGGACACCAACTCGACCGACCCGGTCAAGGTGGCCAAGGCGCTCGAAGGCATCAAGGTCGACAGCATGAACGGCACGGTCGAGATGCGCAACACCGACCACCAGGCGCAGCAGTCGCTGGTGGTGGCCACCTGGACCAAGGTCGACGGCAAGGAAGTCAAGTACGACCAGGAAAACACCGGCTACGGCTGGAAGACCAACGCGCTGATGGACCAGTACGTGTCGGCCCAGCCGACCTCGTGCCAGATGAAGCGGCCGGGCTGATCCTTGCGGGAACGCGCGGCCGCGCTGGCAAGGTGGCCGCGCGGCCTGCATACTTCCGGTCTTTCCGGCCGGCATTCCGGTCTTTGTCTCAGACCATAACGGGGCGTTTCCGGGGGCGATGTCCGTCCCCGGGGGCGGCGCTCACCCCCGATCGACCCCGATCGACCCGGACCGATGCCGGCATGCCCGCGCGTGGCGGCACCAGCTTGAAGGACACGCTGTGGAATTCTTCGTCATCTCACTGCTGAACGGCATCAGCTACGGGCTGCTGCTGTTCATGCTGTCGTCGGGCCTTACGCTGATCTTCAGCATGATGGGCGTGCTCAACTTTGCCCATGCCAGCTTCTACATGCTGGGCGCCTACTTTGCCTACACCATCGCCAGCAAGGCCGGCTTCTGGCCGGCGCTGATCTTCGCGCCGCTGCTGGTGGCGGGCGCGGGCGCGCTGGTGGAGCGCTTCGGCCTGCGCACGGTGCACAAGTATGGCCATGTGGCCGAGTTGCTGTTTACCTTCGGCCTGGCCTACCTGATCGAGGAGGGCGTCAAGCTGGTGTGGGGCCTGGCCGCGGTGCCGTACCGGATTCCGGCCGAACTGGACGGGCCGCTGTTCACGGTGTTCACGTCGTCGTTCCCCAAGTACCGCGCCTTCATGATGCTGGTGTCGCTCGGCATGCTGGTGGCGATCTACCTGGTGCTGACCCGCACCCGCATCGGGCTGGTGATCCAGGCCGCGCTGACGCATCCGGAAATGGTCGAGGCGCTGGGCCACAACGTGCCGCGCGTGTTCATGATGGTGTTCGGCGGCGGCGCCGCGCTGGCCGGGCTGGCCGGCGTGATCGGCGGCAACGCCTTCGTCACCGAGCCGTCGATGGCCGCGGCGGTGGGGTCGATCGTGTTCGTGGTGGCGGTGGTGGGCGGCATGGGGTCGCTGGTGGGCGCGTTCATCGCGTCGATCCTGATCGGCGTGCTGCAGACCTTCGCGGTCACCATCGACGCCTCGCTGGCGGGCCTGCTGACCGGCCTGGGGCTGGCGGTGAGCGAGGCCACGCCGTTCTATTCGCTGTGGAAGCTGACGGTGGCCCAGGTGGCGCCGGTGCTGCCGTACCTGCTGCTGGTGGTGATGCTGATCTTCCGCCCGCGTGGACTGATGGGAACCCGGGAGAGCTGACGCCATGGAGCAAGCGATGCAACAACCCCGCGATCCGGTGGCGACCGGCCGCACCCTGCGCTACCGCCCGCTGAACCTGGCGCGCTGGATCATCTGGAGCCTGACGGTGCTGGTCATGCTGGTGCTGCCGCTGTACTTCACCGGGGGTTTCGCCATTACGCTGATGTCGCAGATGGGCATCATGATCATCTTCGCGCTGTCGTACAACATGCTGCTGGGGCAGACCGGCATGCTGTCGTTCGGCCATGCGGTGTATTCCGGGCTGGGCGCCTTTATCGCCGTGCATGTGCTGAACATGGTCGGCGCCGGCAAGATGTGGCTGCCGGTGTCGATGCTGCCGCTGGTGGGCGGCCTGGCCGGCGCGTTCTTCGGCGTCATCTTCGGCTACGTCACCACCAAGAAGGCCGGCACCACCTTCGCCATGATCACCATGGGCATCGGCGAGATGGTCTTTGCCAGCTCGCTGATGTTTCCGGAGTTCTTCGGCGGCGAGGGCGGCATCTCCACCAACCGCGTGGTCGGCGACCCGTTCCTCGGCATCAGCTTCGGGCCCGGGCGCCAGGTCTACTACCTGATCGCGGCGTGGTGCCTGGTGTCGATGGTGGCGATGTACGCCTGGACCCAGACGCCGCTGGGCCGCATCGCCAACGCGGTGCGCGACAACCCCGAGCGGGTCGAGTTCATCGGCTACAACACCCAGCGCGTGCGCTACCTGGTGCTGATCCTGTCGGCGTTCTTCGCCGGCATCTCCGGCGCGCTGGCGGCGATCAACTTCGAGATCGTCTCGGCCGAGAACGTCAGCGCGGTGCGTTCCGGCGGCGTGCTGCTGGCGGTATTCATCGGCGGCGCCGGGGTGTTCTTCGGGCCGGTCATCGGCGCGGTGGTGTTCGTGCTGTTCGCGGTGGCGCTGTCGGACCTGACCAAGGCCTGGCTGCTCTACCTGGGCCTGTTCTTCGTGCTGATGGTGATGTTCGTGCCGGGCGGCCTGGCCAGCCTGCTGCTGATGCAGCTGCCGCTGCTGGGCAAGGGCAAGCTGGGCCGCATGCTGCCGTACTACGCGCGTGCCGGCGGCGCCGGCGTGGTGCTGCTGCTGGCCATGATCGTCACGGTCGAACTGGTCTACAAGGTCCAGGTCGACAGCGCCAACGGCACCGCCATGAAGCTGTTCGGCATCGGCTTCGATGCCGCCACCTGGGCCCCGTGGCTGGCGGCCGCGGCGCTGTGGGCGGTGGGGCTGGCGGCGTGGCGGCTGGCGGTGCGCGCGTCGCGCGCGCAATGGGACAAGGTGCAGGCAGAAATCGCAGGAGGCAGGGCATGAGCGCGGCGGCACTGGAACTGACCGATGTACGCAAGAAGTTCGGCCAGACGGAAATCATCCGCGGCGTGAACCTGAGCATCCCCAAGGGCGAGCGCCATGCGCTGATCGGCCCCAATGGGGCCGGCAAGTCGACCACCTTCAACCTGATCTCGGGCCGCTTCGCGCCGAGCAGCGGCACGGTGCGCCTGAACGGCGAAGAAATCGGCGGGCTGCAGCCCTTCGTCATCAACCGCATGGGGCTGTCGCGCAGCTTCCAGATCACCAATATCTTCCACCGGCTGTCGGTGTTCGAGAACCTGCGCTGCGCGGTGCTGTGGTCGCTCGGCTACAAGTATTCGTTCTGGCACCGGCTCACCGGCCTGCGCGACGCGCGCGAACGCGCCGAGGACGTGCTCGAGCTGATCGGCATGCAGCATCGCCGCGATACCCAGGCCGGCCTGCTCACCTATGCCGAGCAGCGCGCGCTGGAAATCGGCATCACCATCGCCGGCGGCGCCGAGGTGATCCTGCTGGACGAGCCCACCGCGGGCATGAGCCGCTCGGAATCGGACCACGCGGTCGAGCTGATCCGCAAGGTCACGGTGGGCAAGACGCTGGTGATGGTCGAGCACGACATGAGTGTGGTGTTCGGGCTGGCCGACCGCATCTCGGTGCTGGTCTACGGCGAGGTCATCGCCACCGATACGCCGCAGGCGATCCGCACCAACCGCAAGGTCAAGGAAGCGTACCTCGGCACCACGCTCGACGAGGCCACCACCGAAGGAGCGCACTGATGGGCAAGCGCATGCTGGAAGTCACGGGCCTGCACGCCTACTACGGCAAGAGCCATATCCTGCACGGCGTCGACGCGCATATCGACGAGGGCGAGATCGTGGCGCTGCTTGGGCGCAACGGAGTCGGGCGCTCGACCATGGCCAAGGCCATCCTCGGCATGGTCAAGGCCGAAGGGTCGGTCAGGTTCCGGGGCGAAGAGATCCTCGGGCGGCGCACCTTCGAGATCGCGCATCTCGGCATCGGCTACGTGCCGGAGAACCGCGACATTTTCCCGACGCTGACGGTGCGGCAGAACCTGCTGCTGGGCGAGAAGCGCAACCCGCGCCAGCCGAAGCCGCGCTGGACCGTCGAAGACATGTTCAAGATGTTCCCGCGGCTCAAGGAGCGCGAGAACACCTCAGCCGGCGTGCTCTCCGGCGGCGAGCAGCAGATGCTGACGCTGTGCCGCACGCTGATGGGCGATCCCGACCTGGTCCTGATCGACGAACCCACCGAAGGGCTGGCGCCGATGATCGTGGCGCTGGTGGGCGATTACCTGAAGACGCTGAAGGAACGCGGCGTTTCCGTGCTGCTGATCGAGCAGAAGCTGGCGATTGCGCTGGATATCTCGCAGCGCGTTTACGTCATGGGCCACGGGCATATCGTGTTCGAGGGTACGCCGGCTGAGTTGAAGGCGAACGGGCAGGTGAGGAAGGAGTGGCTGGAGGTGTAGGACCAAGCCCTTATTTCCCCCGTTCCGTAAACTCAAACGGCATATCCTCATACGCAATCAGCCGCGATCCGGTAACCAGCCGATATCCCAGCCACAACACCAGAAACACCGGCACGCCAATATAGGTAGCGACGATCTCCGGCCACCGGTTGGGGATGTCCGCGAAAGCCTGGTAATTCTGACCCCCGATAATCACCAGGCACAGCACCGCCGAAAAGATCGGCCCGAACGGATACAGCGGCGAGCGGTAAGCGAGCTTGCCAGGGTCATGCCCCTGGTGCGCCATGCCCTGGCGGAAGCGATAGTGGCTGACGGCGATGCCGAGCCAGGCGATGAAGCCGGTCATGGCCGAGGTGTTGAGCAGCCACAGGTACGCGGTCTTGTTGCCGAGCAGCGAACTGAGGAAGCACAGCGCGCCGATGCCGGTGGTCGCCAGCAACGCACAGAACGGCACGCCGTTCCGCGTCAGCCGGGCGAACACGCGCGGCGCGCGGCGGCTGGCGGCGAGGCCATACAGGATTCGCGTCGACACGTACATGCTGGAGGTGCCCGCCGACAGCAGCGCGGTCAGCACCACCGCGTTCATCAGCCCGGCGGCGGAGGCCAGCCCGGCGTGGCGGAACACCAGCGCGAACGGGCTCACGCCGACGTCGGTCACGTCGTTGCGCAGCAGGTTGGGGTCGGTATAGGGGATCAGCACGCCGATCACCAGGATCGCCAGCACGTAGAACAGCAGGATGCGCCAGAAGGTCTGGCGGATCGCGCGCGGAATCGTGATGGCAGGCCGTTCGGCCTCACCGGCGGCGACGCCGACGGTTTCGGTGCCGAGGAAGGAAAAGCCCGCGATCATGGCCACGCCGAACATGGCCGGGATGCCGCCGACGAAGGGCGCGTCGCCGGTGGTGAAGTTGTGCCAGCCGGACTGCGGGCCGCCCCGCATGATGCCGAAGATCATCAGCAGGCCCACGCCCAGGAACACCACCACGGTGACCACCTTGACCAGCGCGAACCAGTACTCGGCCTCGCCGAAGCCGCGCACCGAGAACGCGTTGAGCCCGAACATCAGCAGCAGGAAGCCGGCGCTCCAGAGCACCCCGGGCACGTCGGGTAACCAGTACTGCATCACCAGCTGCGCCGCGGTCAGTTCGACCGCGATGGTCACCGCCAGGCTGAACCAGTAGTTCCAGCCCAGCGCGAAGCCGAAGCCTTCGTCGACATAGAGCGCGCTGTAGGTGACAAAGGAGCCGGCCACCGGCATGTGCACCGCCAGCTCGCCCAGGCTGGTCATCAGGCAATAGACCATCAGGCCGAGCAGCATGTATATCAGCAGCGCGCCGCCGGGGCCGGCCTGCGCGATCGAGGCGCCCGAGGCCACGAACAGGCCGGTGCCGACCGCGCCGCCGACCGCGATCATGGTCAGGTGGCGGGCCTTGAGCTTGCGCTGGAGGTCGTCGTGTTCGACCACCGGGTGCTGGTGTTCCTGCACCCGGGCAGGGTGTTCGGATGAAGTATGGATGGGGGAAGACATCAGGGTCGCCGGACCTTCCGCCGCCCGGCGTCTGGTGAAGGCCGGGGGCAAAAAACGAAAAGCCGCGAGTCTACCGTGTCTGTCCGGCCGATTTTCCCGTACCGGTCAAATAAAGTCCGATACTGGTCTGGGGGCGTCGTGCGCGCAGGACGGCAAAGTGGCTTGACCGGCATCGCGGACGGCTTCCTTGCTGTGGTTAAGCAGCGGCTCCATGCAGCGCGATCAGGGGCGACATTCGCGTTGCGCATGGCCCCGTAAATGTTCGGAAATTAAAATTGAACGACCGTGCTATTTTGTGTATGCTTGTTTCGCCCAGGCGCCGGAGTGCGTTGCAGGGCGCGGGAAAGCGGCAACTCTGGTCAAGGGTTAACCCACCCATGACAGCCGCCACCCGGGGCGCCGGCCGCAGCCGGCACGCCCGCGCTGCATAAAACATTCATTCGAGAATTCGAATCCCGAGACAATACTTTCGTAAAGGAACCAGCATGACAGCGCAGTATCAGGTTCAGGACGGCGTAGCCGTCATCACGCTCGACAATCCCCCTGTCAACGGCCTGGGTCACAGCACCCGGCTTGGCATCGTCGAAGGCATGACCCGTGCGCTGGACGATGCCGCCGTCAAGGCCGTCGTCATCACCGGCGCCGGCAAGGCTTTCTCGGGCGGCGCCGACATCCGCGAATTCAATACGCCCAAGGCCATGCAGGAGCCGACCCTGCACTCGGTGATCCGCGTGCTGGAAGCGTCGTCCAAGCCGGTGGTCGCGGCCGTGCACTCGGTCGCGATGGGCGGCGGCCTGGAACTGGCGCTGGGCTGCAACTACCGCGTGGCCTCCAAGGGCGCGCAGATCGCGCTGCCGGAGGTCAAGCTGGGCCTGCTGCCCGGCGCCGGCGGCACGCAACGCCTGCCGCGCGTGATCGGCCTGGAAGCCGCCGCCAACATGATCGTGTCGGGCACCGCGGTGCCGTCCGAGAAGTTCGCCGGTACCAAGCTGTTCGACGAGATCGTCGACGGTGACGTGCTGCCCGCGGCGGTCAAGTTCGCCCAGAACGTCGGCGCCGCCAGCGGCCCGCATCCGAAGGTGCGCGACCTCAAGGTGCGCCACGAAAACGCGGAAGGCTACCTCGGCTTCGCCCGCAACACCGTGGCCGCGATGGCCAAGAACTTCCCGGCGCCGCTGAAGTGCCTGGAAGCGGTGGCCGGCTCGCTCAAGCCGTTCGAGCAGGGCCTGAAGCAGGAGCGCGAGGGCTTCCTGTTCCTGGTGACCACGCCGGAATCGCGCGCGCTGCGCCACGCCTTCTTTGGCGAGCGTGCCGCCAGCAAGATCCCCGACGTGCCCGAAGGCACCCCGGTGCGCAAGATCGAGAAGGTTGCCGTGATCGGCGCCGGCACCATGGGTGGCGGCATCAGCATGAACTTCCTCAACGCCGGCATCCCGGTCACCATCCTGGAAACCAAGCAGGAAGCGCTGGACCGCGGCGTCGGCATCATCCGCAAGAACTACGAGAACAGTGCCAAGAAGGGCAAGCTCACGCAGGAGAAGGTCGAGCAGCGCATGGGCCTGCTGAGCACCACGCTGTCCTATGACGACATCAAGGATGCCGACATGGTCATCGAGGCCGTGTTCGAGGAAATGGGCGTCAAGGAAATCGTCTTCAAGAAGCTGGACGAAGTGATGAAGCAGGGCGCCATCCTGGCTTCGAACACCTCCACGCTGGACGTCAACAAGATCGCCTCGTTCACCAAGCGTCCGCAGGACGTGGTCGGCATGCACTTCTTCAGCCCGGCCAACGTGATGAAGCTGCTGGAAGTGGTGCGCGGCGAGAAGACCGGCAAGGACGTGCTGGCCACGGTCATGCAGATCGGCAAGAAGATCAAGAAGACCGCGGTGGTGTCGGGCGTGTGCGACGGCTTTATCGGCAACCGCATGATCGAGCAGTACAGCCGCCAGGCCGGCTACCTGCTGGACGAAGGCGCGCTGCCGGAACAGGTCGACAAGGCCATCGAGAAGTTCGGCTTTGCCATGGGCCCGTTCCGCATGGGCGACCTGGCCGGCAACGACATCGGCTGGGCCATCCGCAAGCGCCGCGCCGTGGACAAGCCGGACATCCAGTACTCCAAGACCGCCGACCTGCTGTGCGAGATGGGCCGTTACGGCCAGAAGACCGGCGCGGGCTGGTACGACTACAAGGCGGGCGACCGCAAGCCGTACCCGAACCAGCAGGTCAACGACATGATCGTGCAGCACTCCAAGGACCTTGGCATCACGCGCCGCAAGATCTCTGACGAAGAGATCGTCGAGCGCCTGGTGTTCGCGCTGGTCAACGAAGGCGCCAGGATCCTGGAAGAGGGCATTGCTTCCAAGGCCTCGGATATCGACATGGTGTACCTGACCGGCTACGGCTTCCCGCTGTTCCGCGGCGGCCCGATGCTGTACGCGGACCAGGTCGGCCTGTACAACGTGGCGCTGGCAATGAAGCGCTACGCCAAGGGCTACCACGGCGAAGCCTGGCAGGTCGCGCCGCTGCTGCAGAAGCTGGCGGACGAAGGCAAGGGCTTTAACGGTTAATACGCCACGAGGGTTCAGCCTGGAGCTGAGATGAACACCACCATCGGACCGGACGATTGCCTGCTGGTGATCGACGTGCAGAACGACTTCATGCCGGGCGGCGCGCTTGCCGTGCCCAGCGGCGATGAGGTGGTGCCCGTCATCAACCGGCTGGCGCGCGCGTTCGGGCATGTGGTGGTGACGCAGGACTGGCATCCGGCCGCGCACGTTTCATTCGCGGCCAACCATGCCGGCACGCAGCCGTTCCAGATGCTTACGCTGCCGTATGGCGAGCAGGTGTTGTGGCCGGTGCACTGCGTGCAGGACACACCCGGCGCCGCGCTGCATGCGGGCCTGCACGTGCCGCACGCCCGGCTGGTGATCCGCAAGGGCCACCATGCCGACGTGGACAGCTACTCCGCCTTCCTTGAAGCGGACCGCACCACGCGCACCGGGCTGGCAGGCTACCTGCGCGAGCATGGCGTGAAGCGCGTGTTCTGCGCCGGGCTGGCGACGGACTACTGCGTGGCCTGGAGCGCGCTCGATGCGCGCGCCGCGGGCTTCGAGGCCGCGGTGATCGAGGATGCGTGCCGCGCCATCGACCTGCGGGGGTCGCTGGCCAGGGCATGGCAGGACCTCGGCGCCGCCGGCGTCGCGCGTGTCATGTCCGCGGATGTGCTCAAGGGCCAGGGCTGAACCGAACCACCGAACTGATCGACACAAGATTCCGAGGAGCAACACATGAACGAAGCAGTCATCGTATCCACCGCACGTACCGCGCTGGCAAAGAGCTGGAAGGGCGCCTTCAACATGACCCACGGCGCCACGCTGGGTGGCCACGCCGTGCAGCACGCCATCGCCCGCGCCAGGATCGAGGCCGCCGAAGTGGAAGACGTGCTGATGGGCTGCGCCAACCCGGAAGGCGCCACCGGTGCCAATATCGCGCGCCAGATCGCACTGCGCGCCGGCTGCCCGGTCACCGTGCCCGGTGCCACCGTCAACCGCTTCTGCTCGTCGGGCCTGCAGACCATCGCCATGGCGGCGCAGCGCGTGATCGCCGATGAGGGCGACATCTTCGTCGCCGGCGGCGTGGAGAGCATCTCGTGCGTGCAGCAGGAGATGAACCGCCATATGGTCCAGGAAAGCTGGCTGACCAAGAACAAGCCGGAAATCTACTGGAACATGCTGCAGACCGCCGAGAACGTGGCCAAGCGCTACAGCATCTCGAAGGATCGCCAGGACGAGTACGGCGTGCGCAGCCAGCAGCGCGCCGCCGCCGCGCAGGAAGCCGGCAAGTTCAAGGACGAGATCGTGCCGATGACGGTGCTTGCCGGCGTCGCCGACAAGTCCACCGGCCAGCTGGTGACGAAGGAAGTCACGATCTCTGCCGACGAAGGCATCCGCGCCGACACCACGCTGGAAGGCGTGGCCAAGATCCGCAGCGCGGTGCCGGGTGGCGTGATCACCGCCGGCAATGCCTCGCAGTTCTCGGACGGCGCCTCGGCGGCCGTGGTGATGAATGCACGCGTGGCCGAGGCCAAGGGCCTGCAGCCGCTGGGCGTGTTCCGCGGCTTTGCCGTGGCCGGTTGCGAGCCGGACGAGATGGGCATCGGCCCCGTCTTCGCGGTGCCCAAGCTGCTGAAGAAGGCCGGCCTGAAGGTCGAGGACATCGGCCTGTGGGAGCTGAACGAAGCCTTCGCCGTGCAGGTGCTGTACTGCGCCGACAAGCTGGGCATCCCGATGGACCGCCTCAATGTCAACGGCGGCGCGATTGCGGTGGGGCATCCGTATGGTGTGTCGGGTGCGCGCCTGGTCGGCCATGCGCTGATCGAGGGCAAGCGCCGTGGGGTGAAGTATGTGGTGGTGACGATGTGCATTGGCGGCGGGCAGGGAGCTGCCGGTCTGTTCGAAGTTCTGTAACGACCGACCGCTTGTTTGCTCTCCTCTCCCGCCTGCGGGAGAGAGGCCGGGGGAGAGGGCGGGAGCTCGCAGTACCGACGCGCGTCCCTTCGTGGCCACGCCGGCCCTCTCCCCATCCCTCTCCCGCAAGCGGGAGAGGGAGCCCGCCATTGGTCATCCAAAGCAAAGCGTTCTTCAAGCGCTACGCCGTCCCGAGAACAGAAAAAAATTGCGAGCGCCCCACGCAGCGCTCCGCCTGGAGACACCATGTCGATGATCCTTTCCCGCCGCGACCTGAACTTCATTCTGTATGAATGGCTCAAGGTCGACGAGCTGACCCGCATTCCGCGCTACGCCGACCACTCGCGCGAGACCTTCGATGCCGCGCTGGATACCTGCGAGAAGATCGCCACCGACCTGTTCGCGCCGCACAACAAGAAGAACGACCAGCACGAACCCGAATTCGACGGCGAGACCGTCACCATCATCCCCGAGGTCAGCACCGCGCTGAAGGCCTTCTGCGAGGCCGGCCTGATGGCCGCCGGCCAGGACTACGAGCTGGGCGGCATGCAGCTGCCGGTGGTGGTCGAGAAGGCCGGCTTCGCCTACTTCAAGGGCGCCAACGTCGGCACCAGCTCCTACCCCTTCCTGACCATCGGCAACGCCAACCTGCTGCTGACGCACGGCACGCCAGCGCAGGTCGAGACCTTCGTCAAGCCGGAGATGGCAGGGCGCTTCTTCGGCACCATGTGCCTGTCGGAGCCGCAGGCCGGCTCGTCGCTGTCGGATATCACGACGCGCGCCGAATATGAAGGCGAATCGCCGCTGGGCGCGCAATACCGCCTGCGCGGCAACAAGATGTGGATTTCCGCCGGCGAGCACGAACTGTCGGACAACATCGTCCACCTGGTGCTGGCCAAGATCCCCGGCCCGGACGGCAAGCTGATCCCGGGCGTGAAGGGCATCTCGCTGTTTATCGTGCCCAAGTACCTGGTCAACGAGGATGGCTCGCTGGGCGAGCACAACGACGTGGTGCTGGCCGGCCTGAACCACAAGATGGGCTACCGCGGCACCACCAACTGCCTGCTGAATTTCGGCGAGGGCATGAAGTACCATCCGGGCGGCAAGGCCGGCGCCATCGGCTACCTGGTAGGCGAGCCGCACAAGGGCCTGGCCTGCATGTTCCACATGATGAACGAGGCGCGCATCGGCGTGGGCCTGGGCGCGGTGATGCTCGGCTATACCGGCTACCTGCATGCGCTGGACTATGCGCGCAACCGTCCGCAAGGCCGTCCCGTCGGCCCCGGCGGGAAGGACGCGGCCAGCCCGCAGGTGAAGCTGGTCGAGCACGCCGATATCCGCCGCATGCTGCTGGCGCAGAAGAGCTATGTCGAGGGCGGCCTGGCGCTGAACCTGTACTGCGCGCGGCTGGTGGACGAGGAAGAGGCCGCTGGCGCCGCCGGCGACCAGGAAGCGCATGCGCGCCTGGCGCTGCTGCTCGACATCCTGACCCCGATCGCCAAGAGCTGGCCGTCGCAATGGTGCCTGGAGGCCAACAACCTGGCGATCCAGGTGCATGGCGGCTACGGCTACACCCGCGAATACAACGTCGAGCAGTTCTACCGCGACAACCGCCTGAACCCGATCCACGAAGGCACGCATGGCATCCAGGGCCTGGACCTGCTGGGCCGCAAGGTGGTGATGAAGGATGGCGCCGCGTTCAGGCTGCTGGGCGAGCGCGTGCAGGCCACCATCGGCCGCGCGCTGGGCGCGGACGATGCCGAACTGGCGCGGCAGGCGCGCTCGCTCGGCGCCGCTGCCGCGCGCCTGGCCGAAGTGACCCAGGCGCTGTGGAGTGCCGGCGATGCCAACGTGACGCTGGCCAACGCCTCGGTCTACCTTGAAGCCTTCGGGCACGTGGTGGTCGCGTGGATCTGGCTGGAGCAGGCGCTGCTGGCACAGGTGGCGCTGGCGCGGGACAGCGGCAAGGAGGACCAGGACTTCTATCGCGGCAAGCTGGCGGCGGCGGCGTACTTCTTCCGCTTCGAGCTGCCCAGGGTCGGCCCCCAGCTCGACTTGCTGGCATCGCTCGACCGCACCACGCTGGACATGCAGGACGCCTGGTTCTGATCGCTGGTTCTGATCGCTTGCCACATCATTCAAAGACAACCAAGGAAGAGACAACATGCGCACCATCCAGCAACTGTTTGACCTGAAGGGCAAGACCGCGCTGATCACCGGCGGCTCGCGCGGCCTTGGCCTGCAGATCGCCGAGGCATTGGGCGAGCAGGGCGCGCGTATCGTGCTGTCGGCGCGCAAGGCCGACGAGCTGCGCGCGGCGCAGGAACACCTGAAGGGCCTCGGCATCGAGGCCGACTGGATCGCCGCCGACGGCTCGCAAGAGGCGGACATCGCGCGCCTGGCCGACGAGGCCATCGCCAGGCTCGGTCACGTCGACATCCTGGTCAACAACGCCGGCGCCACCTGGGGCGCGCCGGCCGAAGACCATCCGGTGGAAGCGTGGGACAAGGTGATGAACCTGAATATCCGCGGCCTGTTCCTGCTGAGCCAGCGCATCGGCAAGCTGTCGATGATCCCGCGCCGCTACGGCCGCATCATCAACGTGGCGTCGATCGCGGGCCTGGCGGGCAATCCGCCGGGGTCGATGGAGACCATCGCCTACAACACCTCGAAGGGCGCGGTGGTCAATTTCACCCGCACGCTGGCGGCGGAGTGGGGCGAGCACAATATCACCGTCAATGCGCTGGCGCCGGGCTTCTTCCCGTCCAAGATGACCAAGGGCTCGCTCGAGCGCATGGGCGTCGAGGCCATGTGCGCCGGCGTGCCGCTGCACCGCCTGGGTGACGACGAAGACCTCAAGGGCGCCGCGCTGCTGTTCGCCAGCGATGCCGGCAAGCACATCACGGGTCAGATCCTGGCGGTCGACGGCGGCGTCAGCGCGGTCTGAGCGACTGCCGTCGTTTGCGGCAATAATGCGGGGTCGGCGCCGGCGGGCAAACTGCCGGTGCCTCTCCAACCCCCACTCCCATTCGCATTGCCATGAACCAGTACACCGGCTCCCTGAGCCATATCCCGTTCCTCGCCGAGCTCGGCGTGACCTGTAGCCTGGCCGAGGGCGGGCGCAGCGAGATCTCGCTGCCGACCGAAAAGCGCCACCAGAACAGCTGGGACATGGCCCACGGCGGCGTGATCATGACGCTGCTCGACGTGGCCATGGCGGTGGCCGGGCGCAGCAGCGATGCCGACGGCCGCGGCGTGGTCACCATCGAAATGAAGAGCAGCTTCATGGCGCCGGGCCGCGGCCACCTGACCGCGCGCGGCACCACCGTGCACCGCACCACCACCATGGTGTTCTGCGAGGCCGAGATCGTCGATGCCGACGGCAAGACCGTGGCGCGCGGCTCGGGCACGTTCAAGTACATCCGGCGCATGCCGCCGCAGCGCCCCGGCGAAACCGATACCGGCGCCGACGGCTGAGCGCCGGCGCAGGACAGGCGGGGCGCTCATGTGCCGGATTGCCCCGCAGCAGCAGTTTCCATGCAGTTTCCATCTCCCCTTGGAAGGAACCCGACCATGTCCAACACGTTCAAGCGCATCGTCCTGGCCTCGCGTCCCGAAGGCGCGGTGACGCCGGCCAATTTCCGCCTGGAAGAAGTGCCCGTGCCGCAGCTCGCCGACGGCCAGGTGCTGGTGCGCAACCATTACCTATCGCTCGACCCGTATATGCGCGGCCGCATGAATGACAGCAAGTCCTACGCCGCGCCGCAGCCGCTTAATGAAGTGATGATCGGCGGCACCGTCGGCGAGGTGGTGGAAAGCAAGAACAGCAAGTTCAAGCCGGGCGACAAGGTCGTCGGCATGTTCGGCTGGCAGGAAATGGGCGTCAGCGACGGCACCGGCCTGCAGCCGGTCGATACCACGCACATCCCGCTGTCGGCCTACCTCGGCTCGGTCGGCATGCCCGGCGTGACCGCATGGTATGGCCTGAACAAGATCATACAGCCCAAGGCGGGCAAGACCATCGCGGTCAGCGCCGCGTCAGGCGCGGTCGGCAGCGTGGTGGGCCAGCTGGCCAAGCTGGCGGGCTGCCGCGCGGTGGGCTTCGCCGGCGGCAAGGACAAGTGCGACTACGTGGTCAACGAGCTGGGTTTCGATGCCTGCATCGACTACAAGGCGGCGAAGGACCCGAAGGAGCTCTACACCATGCTCAAGGAGGCCACGCCCGACGGCATCGACGGCTATTTCGAGAACGTCGGCGGCGACATCCTCGACGCGGTGCTGTCGCGCATGAACGCCTTCGGCCGCATCGCCATGTGCGGCATGATCGCCGGCTATGACGGCCAGCCGCTGCCGCTGAAGAACCCGCAGCTGATCCTGGTTTCGCGCCTGACCATCGAGGGCTTTATCGTCTCCGAGCATATGGAAGTCTGGCCGCAGGCGCTGAAGGAACTGGGCAGCGCGGTCGCCCAAGGCAAGCTCAAGTTCCGCGAAAGCATTGCCGAGGGCCTGGCCAGCGCGCCGGAAGCCTTCATGGGCCTGCTCAAGGGCAAGAACTTCGGCAAGCAGCTGGTCAAGCTGGTCTGACGGCGCCTGCAGGGCCGCGGCGCGCCGGACCGGCGCCGCGGGCAACGGATATCACTGGACCCGCCACAGGAGACACCGATGAATGCCCCGCAAGCCCCGCAAAGCCAGGGTGCCGACGAGATCGGCGCCGGCCTGCCTGAAGAGGTCAAGGCCCGCTACCGCAACCTGCCGCGGCCGCCGCAGTTCGCCACCGTGGGCGAGGAGCGCCTGCACCGCAAGCAGCGCCTGGCCGCCGCCTTCCGGCTGTTCTCGAAATTCGGCTTCGACGAAGGCGTGGCCGGCCATATCACCGCGCGCGATCCCGGGTTCCCCGACACCTTCTGGGTCAATCCGTTCGGCGTGCATTTCAGCCAGGTCAGGGTCTCCAACCTGATCCGCTGCGACCACCACGGCGACGTGGTCGAGGGCGACTACCCGGTCAACGCCGCGGCCTTTGCCATTCATTCGCGCGTGCACCAGACCCGCCCCGATGCGGTCGCCGCCGCGCACTCGCACAGCACCCATGGCCGCGCGTGGTCGACGCTTGGCCGGCCACTCGACCCGCTGACGCAGGACGTGTGCGCCTTCTACCACGACCATGCGGTCTATGACGACTTTGGCGGCGTGGTGGTAGAGCTCGACGAGGGCCAGCGCATCGCCAATGCGCTCGGGCAGAACAAGGCCGCGATCCTGCAGAACCACGGCCTGCTGACGGTCGGCAAGACCGTCGACGAAGCGGCGTGGTGGTTCATCACCATGGAGCGCTCCTGCCAGGTGCAGCTGCTGGCCGAAGCGGCCGCGGCGCGCACGCAGGCGCCGCTGAAGGTGATTGCCGACGCGGCCGCACGGCAGGCGTATTCGATCGTCGGCACCGCGCAGGCGGGCTGGTTCCAGTTCCAGCCACTCTACGCCCGCATCGTCAAGGAACAGCCCGACCTGCTGGACTGAGCCCGCATGCCTGCCATGCGGCGGGCAGCCCCCCATTTGATTCACGCGACAGGACAGACGACATGAAGGATTTCTCCAACAAGGTGGCCGTGATCACCGGCGGGGCCTCGGGCTTCGGCAAGGAATTTGCCCGCATCGCCGCCGACCTCGGCATGAAGCTGGTGCTGGCCGATGTGCAGGAAGACGCGCTGGACGCGACCGTCGCCGAATTCCAGGCGCGCAACGTGCCGGTGATCGGCCTGCGCACCGACGTCTCGCAAGCCGCGCAGGTGCAGGCGCTGGCCGATGCCGCGATCGAGACCTTCGGCCAGGTCAACCTGCTGTTCAACAATGCCGGCGTCGGCGCGGGCGGCCTGATCTGGGAAAACTCGGAGCGGGACTGGGAATGGGTGCTGGGCGTCAACCTGTACGGCGTGGTGCACGGCGTGCGCATCTTCACGCCGCTGATGCTGGCCGCCGCGGAGAAGGACCCGGCGTTCGAGGGGCATATCGTCAACACCGCATCGATGGCGGGCTTGCTGAATCCGCCGGCGATGGGCGTCTACAACGTGTCCAAGCACGCGGTGGTGGCGCTGACCGAAACGCTGTACCAGGACCTCGGGCTGGTGACGCAGCAGGTGCGCTGCTCGGTGCTGTGCCCGTATTTCGTGCCGACCGGCATCAGCCAGTCGCAGCGCAACCGGCCCGCCGGCCTGGCCAACCAGGCGCCGCCGACGCGCTCGCAGCTGGTGTCGCAGGCCTTGTCCGACAAGGCCGTCGGCTCGGGCAAGGTGACCGCGGCGGAAGTGGCACGGATCACCTTCGATGCCATCCGCGACGAAAGCTTCTATATTTATTCCCACCCCCAGGCGCTCGCCCCCGTGCGCCAGCGCTTCGAGGATATCGTCGGGCAGCGCAATCCCGGCGATCCGTTTGCCGACAAGCCCGAGGTCCGCGCGGGCCTGGTTGCCGCGTTGCGCGGCTGAGTCGACGTTCGCCAACGCTGGCCAGCACCACGCCACAACCAGGAGGACCGCATATGGAGAGCAACATGGCAGCGCCCGCCGCCGTGATCCGCCACCTGCAGTACGCCACGCTGCCCAATGAAACCCGGCTGCACTACGCCAGCGCCGGCGAGCGCGGCAAGCCGCTGATGCTGTTCGTGCACGGCTTTCCGGAATTCTGGTTCGAATGGGAGGCGCAGCTGGCCGAGTTCGGGCGCACGCATTTCGCCGTCGCGCCCGACCTGCGCGGCTTCAACCTGTCGAGCAAGCCCGCCGACTTCAGCGCCTACCGGCCGCGCCATATCGTCGAAGACCTGGTGCAGCTGATCGGCGCGCTGGGCTATGACCAGGCCGTGGTGGTGGCGCACGACTGGGGCGGGGCGATCTGCTGGAACCTGGCGATCCAGTTCCCGCAGCTGGTGCGCCAGCTGGTCATCGTCAATTCGCCGCACCCGTACCTGTTCGCGCGCGCGCTCGCCACCGATCCGGCGCAGCAGGCGGCCTCGGCCTACATGAACTGGCTGCGCAAGCCGGGCTCGGAACAGGCGCTGGCGGCCAACGACTTCGCGCTGCTGGACCGGATGCTGTCCGACGACGACGGCAAGCCGGCGGCGTGGTACACCGCCGAGACCCGCGCCAGGTACCACGCGGCGTGGTCGCAGCCGGGCGAGGGCAGGGACATCGGGGTGCATCCGCTCACCGGCGGTGTCAACTTCTACCGGGCTTCGCCGATGCATCCGCCGGGCGAGGGCGAGCCGCCGCCCGACATTGCGCGGCTGGACCCGGCCGCGTTCGTGGTGCGGGTGCCGACGCTGGTGGTGTGGGGCGAGCGCGACCGCGCGCTGCCAAAGTCGCTGGTGGACGGCCTGGCCGACTTCGTGCCCGACCTGCGGCTCGAGCGCATCCCCGAGGGCACGCACTGGGTGATCCACGAGCAGCCGGAACGGATCAACCTGCTGATCCGCAGCGCGCTGCCGGCCTGAGCGCTGGCTCCGCAAAACCCCGCCTGCGGCGGCACCGGCCGCCGCGGGCAGGGTTTCAGCTCAGCCGCTCGCGGTAAAGCCGGTAGTTCTCGTCATCGAAGCAGACGAAGGTGACCTGCTCGATTTCCGGCGCCCCCGCCAGCGCCTCGCGCACCGCGGCGATGGCGATATCCGCCGCGCGTTCGCGCGGGAAGCCATAGATGCCGGTGCTGAGGTTGGGAAAGGCGAGCGTGCGCAGGTGGTGCTGCGCGGCCACGCGGATGCTGTTGCGGTAGGCGTTGGCAAGCTGTTCGTCCTCGTCCTGGCCGCCGCCATGCCAGACCGGGCCGACCGCGTGGATCACGTACGGCGCGGGCAGGCGCCCGCCAGTGGTGATCACCGCCTCGCCGGTGGGGCAGCCGCCCTGCGCGTCGCGGATCGCGCGGCAGGCCTCCATGATGGCAGGGCCGCCGGCCCCGTGGATGGCCCCGTCGACGCCGCCGCCGCCGAGCAGGCCGCTGTTGGCCGCATTGACGATGGCATCGACTTCCATCCGGGTGATATCGCCATGGACTACCTGCAAGTGCTCGCCGCTCATGGTGTCTCCTGCGCTGTGGAGGGAGGGCCGCCGGACAGCCGCTTGGTCGGTCCGACCGGCGGGAAGCCGCTGGGTGCTACGCGGTGTGCTACATGGACTGCTCAAGCATACGCCGATAATCCGCGGCGCTGGCTTCTTTCGGGTTGGTCTTGTGGCAATGGTCGAGCAGCGCGCCGGCGATCACCTTGTCGAACATGTCCTCGGTGACGCCCATCTGGCGCAGCCCGGTCGGCAGGCCCAGGCGCGCGGTCATGTCATGCACCGCCTGCGCCAGGTCGGCGCCGTCGGGCAGGTGCATGGCGCGGCGCAGGCGCGCGTAGCGCTGATCGCGCACCACGGTGGGCGCGTCGGCATTGAAGCGCAGCACCGCCGGCATCACCACCGCGTTGAGGGTGCCGTGGTGCAGGCCGGTGCGGCCGTCGATCTTCAGCCCGCCCAGCGGGTGCGACAGCGAATGCACGCAGCCCAGTCCCTTCTGGAACGCCATTGCGCCCTGCATCGACGCGCTCATCATGTTCAGGCGCGCATCGCGGTCCTTGCCGTCGCGGGTGGCGCGCTCGATATGGGTCCAGCCGCGCTCCAGGCCGTCGAGCGCGATGCCGTCCGCGGGCGGGTTGAAGGCGGGCGCCAGGAAGGTCTCGATGCAGTGGGCGATGGCGTCCATGCCGGTGGCGGCGGTCAGGCCGGCGGGCAGTCCCAGGGTCAGCTCGGGGTCGCATACCGCGGACTTGGGCAGCAGGTGCCAGGAATGGAAGCCCAGCTTGCGGCCGTCGTCCAGGATGATGATGGCGCCGCGCGCGACCTCGCTGCCGGTGCCGGACGTGGTGGGCACAGCGATCAGCGGCGCGGCCTGGTCGGTGATGCGGCCGCTGCCGCCCTCGATGGTGGCATAGCTGGTCAGCTCGCCCGCGTGCGTGGCCAGGATGGCGATGCCCTTGGCCAGGTCGATCGACGAGCCGCCGCCCACCGCGACCAGGCCGTCGCAGCCTTGCTCGCGGTACTGCGCGGCGGCCTTGCGCACCATGGCCTCGGTCGGGTTCGACGGGGTCTCGTCGAACACCGCCACCGGCAGGCCCTGCATCGCATCGATGGCGCGCTGCGCCACGCCGGCCGCAACCACGCCCCGGTCAGTCACCAGCAGCGGCCGGCGGATGCCGATGCGCTCGCATTCCGACTTCAGCACGTTGACCGCGCCGAAATCCAGGTGAATGTGGGTCAGATAGTAGATGAACGCCATGTTTGCTTGTCTCCTGCTGGGATCTGCCGCGAAAGCGTTGGAATTCGTTGTTGTCACGGGCCTGGCGCGCCGCTGGCATCGTGCGCCGGCTTGGGGTTCAATGGCACTGTCGCACCGTTTCCGCAGGTCCCGGCGCCGCTGCAGCCGATGATCGCGCAAAAACTGCTGGCGTGGCAGGGCGGGCAGGACTTTTCCGGGTTATCTCGGACTGCCCGGGCTCGGAAACATCTGGCATCATACTAAAATCGAACGATCGTTCACTATTCGAACTTGTCCCGATGCCGACGCCGCGCCAGCGCTGCTGCGCGGGGCCGGCGCCGGGTTTGCGCCGCATCACGCCCTATGTCTGTTGTACCGTCTTCCCCATCCGCCACGCCAGGCCTGCCGGACAGCCCGCTGGACCCGCAGCTGGCCGCGTTGCTGGCCCTGATCGCGCGCGCCAAGCGGCCGCCGATCCACGCCATGGCGCCGGAAGACGCCAAGATCGCCTACGAGAAAAGCGCGCCGATCCTCGACATCGACCCGCCGCCGGTGCATACCGCGGAAGACCTGCTGGTGCCAGCCCGCGACGGCCACGCCATCCCGGTGCGGCTGTACACGCCGCGCGCGGCCAGCTGGATCGAGCCGCTGCCGCTGCTGGTGTACTTCCACGGCGGCGGCTTCACGGTGGGCAGCGTCGATTCGCACGATCCGCTGTGCCGCCTGCTGTGCGGCCAGGCCGATTGCATGGTGCTGTCGGTGGCTTACCGTCTGGGGCCCGAGTGGCGTTTCCCGACCGCGGTCGACGACGCCTTCGATGTGCTGCACTGGGTCTTCGCCGAAGCCGACAAGCTCGGCGCCGACCCGGCGCGCATCGGCCTGGGGGGCGACAGTGCCGGCGGCACGCTGGCCGCGGCCTGCGCGGTCGAGGCGCGCGATGCCGGCCTGGCACCGGTGCTGCAGCTGCTGATCTATCCGGGCACCAGCGCGCGCCAGGATACGCCGTCGTACCGCGCGCTGGCCGATGGCTACCTGCTGACGGCGGACATGATCGGCTGGTTCTTCGCGCAGTACCTGGACCGGGATGCCAGCCGCGACGACTGGCGCTTTGCCCCGCTCGACGGCGGCGGCACCGGTGCCGAGGTGGGCGGGGTGTGCCCGGCCTGGATCGCGGTGGCCGGCTACGACCCGCTGCATGACGAGGGCGTGGCCTACGCCGAAAAGCTGCGCGCCGCCGGCGTTGCCGCCACGCTGGCCGACTACCCCGGCATGATCCATGATTTCTTCAAGCTGGGCCGGTTCGTGCCAGCGGTGGCACAGGCGCATGCCGATGCCGTCGCCGCGCTGCGCGCCGCGTTCGGCACCTCGCCGGACTAGGCCACCGCCTTGCGGTCGCGCCGGTCCATGCATTTTTCATGCAGTGATTTGCAGTACTAGGAGACATCGTCATATGCAACGCCGCCAATTCCTCGCCCGCGCGGGCCTCGCCGCCGCCACCGCGGCCCTCGGTCTTGCCGCCGTGCCTGCCCAGGCCCAGGCCGACAAGTTCCCGCAGCGCCCGATCCGGCTGGTGATCGGCTACACCGCCGGCGGCTCCACGGATATCCCGTTCCGCGTGCTGGCCGACAACGCCTCGAAAATCCTGGGCCAGCCCGTGATCGTCGAGAACAAGCCTGGTGCCGGCGGCGTGCTGCCGGCGCAGCTGATGCAGAGCACCGCGCCCGACGGCTACACGCTGGCGCAGGTGGCCATGCCGGTCTACCGCCTGCCGTACACCACCAAGATCAACTGGGACCCGGTCAAGGACCTGAGCTACATCATCAACCTGGCCGGCTATTCGTTCGGCCTGGTGGTGCCGGCGGATTCGCCGATCAAGACCATGCAGGACTACATCGCCTACGCCAAGGCCAACCCCGGCAAGCTGACCTACGGCTCGCCGGGCTCGATGACCACGCTGCACCTGACCATGGAAGAGCTGGCGATGAAGCAGGGCGTGCAGTTCTCGCACATTCCGTACAAGGGCAATTCGGAATCGATGCAGGCGCTGCTGGGCGGCCACGTGATGTCGGTGGCCGACACGCCGGCCTGGGCGCCGTACGTGGAGCAGGGCAAGCTGCGCCTGCTGTCGACCTGGGGCGAGAAGCGCTCGGCGCGCTTCCCCAACGTGCCGACGCTGAAGGAGCTGGGCATGGGCATCGTGCAGACCTCGCCGTTCGGCCTGGTCGCGCCCAAGGGCACCGACCCGAAGATCGTGCAGAAGCTGCATGACGCCTTCAAGAAGGCCATGGAGATGCCCAACTACCGCGAGTCGCTGGCCAAGTTCGACATGGAGCCGTTCTACATGAACACCCAGCAGTACGCGCAGTTCGCGGCCGACACCGTCAAGAAGGAAAAGGCGATCATCGAAAAGCTGGGGCTGGCCAAGCCGCAGTAAATCCGCAGCGATCCATCACCTTGCATGCATCCAGGCCGCCGCGCCTGCCGGCCTCGCTCCGGCGGGCGCGGCGGCCTGGCTGCTTTGCGTCCGGCACCATCAACAAGGAAACCGACGTCCATGGCCAAAGAGGAATTCCGCCATACCATCCCGCTGCGCGTGCGCTGGTCCGAAGTCGATCCGCAATCGATCGTCTTCAATGCGCACTACCTGACGTATTGCGATATCTGCGTGACCGAGTACTGGCGCGCGCTGGGCATCCGCTATCCGGAAGACGTGCTGCACGCGCACGGCGTCGATATCTTCGTGGTCAAGTCCACGCTGGAGTACCACGCCTCGGCGCGCTTCGACGATGAGCTGGACATCCGCGGCCGCATGGCGCGGCTGGGACGGTCCAGCATGCTGTTCCGGGTGGAGATGTACCGCGGCGACGAGCACCTGATCACCGGTGAGATCGTCTATGTGTGCGCGGATCCGGCGACGCAGAAGTCGGCGCCGATTCCGGGGGTGGTGCGGGAGGTGATCGAGGGGTATGAAGCGGTGAAGCCGGCTTCGGCTTGACCATTTCGCTTGTTTGCTCCCCTCTCCCGCTTGCGGGAGAGGGGCCGGGGAGAGGGCAGGCGTGTGCCTTGCGATAAGGCATCCTGGTCATCGACGTCCTGCCCTCTCCCTAACCCTCTCCCGCAAGCGGGAGAGGGGACCGGCGCTCAGAAAACGAAGAGGCGGTCGCCAATGCGAAGGGATAGTGGCCTTACTTCCCCACCCCCGCATCCTCCATATAAGCCCGGATCACCGCATCAAAGCTGGCATCGCTTGCGAACCCCAGCGCCAGCGCACGCTCGGCATTCCATGCCGCCGGCCACGTGCCGACGATCTTCTCGACGCGTTCCTCGCGTTGCCACGTCACCAGGTCCGCCACCGCATCGCCGGCGACGCGACGCAGCGCGTCGACCATGCCCGCGGCGGTGACCGACAGCCCCGGCAGGTTGACCACGCGGCGGTTGCCCAGGCGCTCGCCCGCCAGCTCGATACCATTGACCAGCGCGGCCACCGCCGCGCGCGGCGACAGCAGCCACAGTCTGGTCTCGGGCGCCACCGGGCAGTTCGCTGCCACGCCCGCCAGCGGCTCGCGGATGATGCCGCTGGCGAACGACGACGCGGCCGCGTTGGGCTTGCCCGGGCGCACGCTGATGGTAGGCAGGCGCAGCACGCGGCCGTCGACGAAGCCGCGGCGGCTGTAGTCGGACAGCAGCAGTTCGCCGATGGCCTTCTGCACGCCGTACGACGATTGCGGATTCAGCGCGGTGTCGTCCTGCACCACCGGCGGCAGCTCGCCGCCATAGACCGCGACCGAGCTGGTGAACAGCACGCGCGGCTGGTGGCCGAGTTCGCGGCAGGTTTCCAGCAGCGCGCGCGACGCGTCCAGGTTGACGCGCATGCCGAGCTCGAAATCGGCCTCGGCCTGGCCGCTGACCACGGCGGCGAGATGGAACACCGCGCCGGTGTCCTGGTCGATGGCCTGGCGCAGCACCGCCGGATCGGACAGGTCGCCGGTGACCACGCGCACGCGCGCATCGTCGAGGCCCTGCGGCGCGACCACGTCGAGCAGCGTCAGGCGCTTGAAGGCAACGGCCTCGCCGTCCAGGTTCAGGGTGCCGCGTTGCAGCAGCAGCCGGGCCAGCTGCAGGCCGAGGAAGCCGGCGCCGCCGGTAATCAGTACGTTCATGGCAAGAGCTCTTCAGTGGTTTGCGATCAGCGGCCGAGGTAGGGCTTGAGCCAGCCCAGGCCTTCCGACGTGCCGGCGCGCGGGCGGTATTCGCAGCCGATCCAGCCGGCATAGCCGAGCGCGTCGATGACGTCGAACAGGTAGGGGTAGTGCAGTTCGCCCAGGTCCGGCTCATGGCGCTCGGGCACGCCGGCAATCTGGATATGGCCGATGCCGGCGAAGTCGCGCCTGAGCTTCATCGCCACATCGCCCTCGACGATCTGGCAGTGGTAGCAGTCGAACTGCACCTTCAGGTTGGGCGCGCCGACCTCCTTGCAGATCGACTGGCCGTCGTCCTGGCGGTTGAGGAAATAGCCCGGCATGTCGCGCGTATTGATCGGTTCGATCAGCACGGTCACGCCCTGCGCGGCCGCCGCCCTGGCGGCGAAGGCCAGGTTTTCCAGGTAGGCGGCGCGGCAGCGCGCGGGGGCGGCATCGGCCGGGACCAGGCCGGCCATCACGTGGATGCGGTCGTTGCCGATCACGCCGGCGTAGTCGAGCGCGCGGCCGATGCTGCCGCGGAATTCCGCCTCGCGCCCGGGCAGCGCGGCGAGGCCTCGCTCGCCCGCCGCCCAGTCGCCCGGCGGGGCATTGAACAGCGCCTGCGCGAGGCCGTTCGCGTCGAGGCGCGCGCGCAGCTCGGCGGCGGGGTGCTCGTACGGGAACAGGTACTCGACCGCCCGGAAGCCGTCGGCCGCGGCAGCGGCAAAGCGGTCCAGGAAGGCGTGCTCTTGGTACATCATCGACAGGTTGGCGGCAAAGCGCGGCATGGGAAACTCCGGAAGCGAAAGCGGGTTCAGCGATTGACCAGTTTAGCGGGCGTCAGCCACACCAGCACGGCGCCCACCACCAGGATCGCCGACAGCACGTACATCGGCAGCTGCGTGCTGTGCGTCAGGTCCTTGAGCGCGCCCACCATGTACGGCGACACGAAGCCCGCCAGGTTGCCCACCGAGTTGACCACCGCGATGCCAGAGGCCGCGGCGATGCCCGACAGGAACGAGGTCGGCAGCGACCAGAACAGCGGCGCGCAGGTCAGCACGCCGGCGGCGGCCAGCGACAGCGCGGCAATCGCCACGGTCGTATTGGTGGTGAACGAGGCGGCGATGGCAAAGCCCGCCGCACCCATCAGCGCCGGCACGATCAGGTGCCAGCGGCGCTCGCGGCGCGCGTCGGCACTGTGGCCGAGGATGTTCATCACCACCACCGCGCAGAGGAACGGGATCGCCGACAGCAGGCCGATGTTGAAGTTGCCGGTCACGCCGCTGGACTTCACCAGCGTGGGCATCCAGAAGGTCAGCGCGTACTGGCCGGTGACGAAGCAGAAGTAGATCAGGCACATCCACCACACGCGGCGGTCGGCAAACACCGCGCCCAGCGAGTGGCCATGTCCCTTGCCGGCGGCGGCGCCCGCATTGCGCTGGTCTTCCTCGATATTGCGCTTGAGCACGCGCTTCTCGTCGGCGTCGAGCCACGGGGCCTTGTCGATGCCGTCGCGCAGCACGAAGATCGTCAGCAGGCCGATCACGAACGCCGGCAGGGCCTCGAGCAGGAACATCCACTGCCAGCCGCGCATGCCGTGGGTGCCGTTGAACGCGTCCATGATCCAGCCCGACAGCGGGTTGCCGAACATGCCGGCGATGGGGATGCCGGACATGAACAGCGCGATCATCTTGGCGCGGCGGTTGGCCGGGAACCAGTAGGTCAGGTACAGGATCACGCCGGGATAGAAGCCCGCTTCGGCCAGGCCCAGCAGGAAGCGCATCACGTAGAACTGCGTCGGCGTCTGCACGAACAGGAACAGCGCCGAGATGATGCCCCACGTGATCATGATGCGCGCGATCCAGATGCGCGCGCCGATCTTGTGCATCAGCAGGTTGCTGGGCAGCTCGAACAGGAAGTAGCCGATGAAGAAGAGTCCGGCGCCGAGGCCGAACACGGTTTCGGAGAAGGCCAGGTCCTGGCCCATCTGCAGCTTGGCGAAGCCGACGTTGACGCGGTCGAGGTAGGCGACCACGTAGCACAGCATCAGGAACGGCATGATGCGCCAGAACACCTTGCTGTAGGCACGCTTCTCGATCTGGGCGTCGGCATCGAGCCGGGCGTTGCCGCCCAGGCTGTCGAAGGCGGGCACGCTGGCCGCCGGTTGGTTGGATGGCATCGGTGGTCTCCGGGTATGGTGGTGGGTCTGGTCTTGTCGTAGCGGCCACGCGCGGATCGCAGGCGTGCGCGTCCCCGCGCGGTGGCCGGGGCCGCCGCGCCAGGATCAGGCCGGGGTGGTCAGGGAAGCAGCGGGGCTGGTGCTACCAGCGCGCCTGGAAGGCGTCGCGCAGCTCAGCCAGGGCGCTGTCGGGCAGCGCCGCGCGGGCGGCAAAGCCCGGCACGTCTTTCATGGTCATCCATAGCTTGGCGGTCTCCTCCAGTTCTTCCAGCGCGAACGCGGCGCGCGAGACGCTGGACTCCCACACCACCGGTCCCAGGCGCTCCAGCAGCACGCCTCGCACCTGCGCGGCCAGCGTGGCCACGCGCGCGGCCACCGCGGGATCGCCGGGGCGATGGTAGGGAATCAGCGGGACATGGCCGACCTTCATCACGTAGTAGGGCGTGAGCGGCGGCAGTACGTCGTCGGGTTGCCAGACCCCGGCCAGCGTCAGGGCCACGAGGTGCGTCGAGTGCGTATGCACCACGGCGTGCGCCCCGGGGTTGTTGTCATAGATGGCGCGATGCAGCGTCAGGGTCTTGGACGGCTTGTCGCCCGAGACCCAGCTGCCGTCGGTAGCCACCTTGGCGACCGCGGCCGGATCCATCATGCCCAGGCAGGCATCGGTCGGCGTGATCAGCCAGCCATCGTCGAGCCGTGCGCTGATATTGCCGGCCGAGCCGACGGTATAGCCGCGCTGGTACAGGCTGGCGCCGATGCGGCAGATCTCTTCGCGCAGCTTGCTTTCGGTGCTCATCACTGGCCTCCCAGCTGGCGCAGCGCTTCGTCGAAAAAGTCCGGGCCGCCGAAGTTGCCCGACTTGAGCGCCAGCGCCAGCGGCGTGGCATCCAGCGTGACGGTGGCCGGCACGCCCGGGGCGATCTGCGCGCCGATGCGCAGCGCGCGCACGCCCAGCGCCTGCACCACCGCGCCCGAGGTCTCGCCGCCCGCCACCACGAAGCGGCGCGTGCCGCGTGCCTTCAGCGCGGCGGCGACCGTGGCCAGGCATTGCTCGACTAGGTGGCCGGCGCGCGCCACGCCCAGCTCGGCCTGCACCGCCTTGACCTCGTCCGGGCTGGAAGTCGCATAGACCAGCACAGGCTCGTCATGCGCGGCGGCAAAGGCCAGCGCCGCGTCGGCCACGACCTCGCCGCGCGCCAGCGCGAGCGGGTCGATGCGCAGCGCCGGGCGGCCTTGCTCGAGCCAGCGTGCCACCTGGCCATTGGTCGCGCGCGAGGCGCTGCCGGCCAGCACCACGCCGGGGCCGTCGATGGCCGGCACCGCGTCGGCGTCGGCGCGCTGCGGCAGCAGGCCGGCGCGGCGGAAGTTCGCGGGCAGGCCCAGCGCGATGCCGGAGCCGCCGGTGACCAGCGGCAGGCCGGCGCAGGCCTCACCCAGCGTCAGCAGGTCGGCGTCGCAGACCGCATCGGCAATTGCCATGCGCACGCCGTCGCCGCGCAGCGCGGCGATGCGCGCGGCCGTGGCGTTTGCGCCTTGCGCGACCGCGTCATGGCGCAGCAGCCCCACCTTGTGCTTGCTCTGGCGCTGCAGCACCCGCACCAGGTTGGCATCGGTCATCGGCGTCAGCGGATGGTGCTCCATGCCCGATTCGTTCAGCAGCGCATCGCCGACGAACAGGTGGCCGCGGAAAATGGTGCGGCCGTTCTCGGGGAAGGCCGGGCAGGCGATGGTGAAGTCGCTGTTCAGCGCCGCCAGCAAGGCCTCGGACACCGGCCCGATATTGCCGGCGTCGGTCGAATCGAAGGTGGAGCAGTACTTGAAGACGAACTGGCGGCAGCCCTGCGCGCGCAGCCACTGCAGCGCGGCCAGCGACTCGGCCACGGCCTGGGCCGCCGGCACGGTGCGCGACTTGAGCGCGACCACCACCGCGTCGGCGCTGCCGATATCGGCCATGGATCCGGGCACGCCGATGGTCTGCACGGTACGCATGCCATTGCGCACCAGCGTGTTGGCGAGGTCGGTGGCGCCGGTAAAGTCGTCGGCGATACAACCAAGGAGGGCGGTCATGGTTCCGGCTCCTTATTCAGCCTGGCCCGGCAGTTCGATGCCCGGGAAGATCTTGATCACCGCCGAATCGTCCTCGCCGCCATGGCCGGCGGTGGACGCCATCATGAACATCTGGTGCGCGGCCGCCGACAGCGGCAGCGGGAATTTGCTGGTGCGTGCGGTGTCGAGCACCATGCCCAGGTCCTTGACAAAGATGTCGACCGCCGAAAGCGGCGTGTAGTCGCCCTTCAGGATATGCGGCACGCGGTTCTCGAACATCCACGAGTTGCCGGCGCTGTGGGTGATCACGTCATAGAGCGCGTCCGGGTCCACGCCTTCGCGCAGGCCCAGCGCCATCGCTTCGGCGGCGGCGGCGATATGCACGCCGGCGAGCAACTGGTTGATGATCTTGACCCTGGAGCCGGCGCCGTGCGCGGCACCCAGGCGATACACCTTGCCGGCGATGGCGGCCAGCACGTCCTCGGCGAGCGCATAGGCTTCGGCGGGGCCGGAGGTCATCATGGTCATCTCGCCGCTGGCGGCGCGCGCGGCACCGCCCGAGACCGGCGCGTCGAGCATCAGCAGGCCTTTTTCGGCGAGGCGCTGTGCCAGGGTCTCGGCAAAGCCGGGCGGCACCGTGGCGCTGGCGATCACCAGCTTGCCCGGCTGCATCGCCGCCACGGCACCGTCGGCGCCGAACAGCACGGCCTCGGTCTGCTGCGCGTTGACCACCAGCGTCAGCACCACCTCGCAGTGGCTGCCCAGTTCGGCGGGCGAGGCGCACGGCACGCCGCCGGCATCGGCAAAGCGCTGCAGCACTTCGGCACGCAGGTCGCAGGCATGCACGTTGAAACCGGCCCGCAGCAGCGACTGCGCGACACCAAAGCCCATGGCACCAAGGCCGATGACGCCGATATTCCTGGACATAGGGACTCCCTGAAACAGATTCGGATGATTCGGTGCTAGCGGCGCGCTTCAGTTGGTGGCGCCGCGCTGGTTACCGCTCTTGTCGCCGCTCTCGTCGGCGCCCAGCTGGGCCAGCCGGTGCGCGGCGTTGTACATGTGGTTCTGCGCGGCATTGCGCGCGGCCAGCGGGTCACCGGCGCGGATCGCGGCGACGATGGCCTGGTGTTCCTCGCGCACCTGGCGCGAAAAGTCCGCGCGCCGCGCCTCGTTGGTGCGGGTCACGCGCGTGGCGGCTTCCAGGTACTGGCTCAGGAATTCGAGCGTCTTGAGGAAATAAGGGTTGCCGGTCGCTTCGGCGATGGCGCGGTGGAAGCCCACGTCCTCGGCGACGCCGTCGCCACCCTGCGCCACCACCTCGTCGAGCCGGGCCAGCGCGGCGTCGATCGCCGCCATCGAGGCATCGGTGCGGCGCCGGGCCGCCTGCGCGGCGACCTCGGCCTCGATCGCCCGGCGCAGCTCGACGATCTGCAGCACGGATTCCAGCGTGCCGGTGTCGGTGTAGTCGATGCGCAGCGGCCGGATGCCGGCCTGCAGCGTCACGAACACGCCGCTGCCCTGGCGCGACTCGACCACGCCTTCGTATTTGAGCCGGGAGATGGCCTCGCGCACCACGGTGCGGCTGACGCCGAACTCTTCGGACAGCACCGCCTCGGTCGGCAGCTTGGCGCCGCGGGCGAAGGCGCCGCTCTGGATCTTGTCCAGCAGCTGTTCGGCGACGTTGTCGGTCAGGGCACGGGCAGGGACTTTCTGGAACACGGCAAGTTTCCCGGTGATGCGGTAATCAGGTCATCATACAAATTTGCTATACGGCTGCCGATCCCAGGTAAACCCTGACATGGTGCAGATGGACAGGGAATAGTGCGGACAGCGCTCCACATTGGTGCGGCTGCTATGGGTCCGGTCCTGGCGTATCATTGGCGCCCGCCTTCCACTTGCCCGCTTTCACCGCCATGCCCGCCACAGTGCTGATCTGTCCCTGGTCCGAAGCCCGCGAACGCGCGCGCGCCATCCGCTACAACGTTTTTGTCGAGGAGCAGGGTGTGCCGGTGGAACTGGAGTGGGACGAATGGGACGAGCCCAGCTGGCACGCGCTGGCGCTGGCCGACGACGGCACGCCACTGGCCACCGGCCGGCTGCTGCCCGACGGCCATATCGGCCGCATGGCGGTGCTGAAGCCGGCGCGCGGCAGCGGCGTCGGCGCGCTGGTGCTGGAGGCGCTGATGCGCAAGGCCGAACAGCTGGGGTATCCGGAACTGGTGCTCAACGCGCAGACCCACGCGGCGCCGTTCTACGCGCGCGTGGGCTTCGAGCAGGTGGGGCCGGAATTCGAAGAGGCGGGCATCCCGCACGTGGAGATGCGCAAGCGCCTGCCGGGATAAGGCGATAAGGCGATAAGGCGATAAGGCGATAAGGCGATAAGGCGATAAGGCGATAAGGCGATAAGGCGATAAGGCGATAAGGCGATAAGGCGCCGGCGCGGCGCTCAGCGCGGCGCCGGCACGATGCCGGTGTCGCGCGACAGGTTCAGCGTGCCGTGGTATGCCACGTCGCCGATGCGGCCGTCGGCGTCGAAGCTGCGCTCGTTCAGGTCGAAGCGCCCGTCGTGGCGGATGCGCAGTACCGTGCTGGCGCGCGTGCCGTACATCGGCGAGCGGATAAAGGCGGACGACAGCAGCTTTTCCCACTCCGGCGCCACGCCGGTGGCGGGCAGCTCGAAATCGGCGGCCTGGCGTTCGTCGGCCAGCATCTGCAGGTAGGGTTCGGCGCTGGCGGTGGCCTGGCCGCTGTCGGCGGCCAGTACTTCGGCCAGCGCGCCGACGCGGCTGCGCACCTTGGGCCAGGGCGTATCGAGCAGCGCGTTGGACAAGCCGTACAGGCCCGGACGCAGCCGCTGCGGCTGGCGCGACGCCGAGCGGTTGCTGTACCACCACAATTCGCGTAGGTCGCTCGCCAGCAGGTTGAAGCCGTTGTAGCCGCCGTCTTCGCCGGCGAGGCCGTCGAGGTAGTCGAACGGGGCCGCGTGGCCGCGCAGGAAGCCCGCCACCAGTTCGCCGCGCGAGCGCGCGTCGGTGCGTTTTTCGGAGGGGGCGCGGTAGTTGGTCAGCGCGGCGAAGCGGCCGTCGGCGTTGACGCCCATCCAGGTGCCGGGCTCGCCGATGACCTCGGCGAGGTCGCGGCCGGCCAGCACCTGGGGCGCATCCTGCCACCAGTGCGCGGCCGCCGCAGGGCGGGCATAGAATTCATCGCGGTTGCCGGCGACGACCAGGGCATAGTCCGGGTGGGATTGCCAGGCAACCAGGATCAGACACATCGTTTTGCTTCCTTTGCCGGGGGACCGCGCCAGCGGTTCCCGCATACTTCAGTCCGACGGCGCCCGCGCGACGTCGTGTCATCAGGCGCCTACAGCACGTCCAGGTCGATAAAGTGTTCGGTGCGCCGCTCGCCTTCGACCCACTGGTCCAGCCCGCTCTGTCGCCACAGCCCTTCGAGCGTGGCATCGAACGCGGGCGGCACGTCGGCGTAGCATTCCATCCAGGTCTGCACGCCGGCGCGGGTTTCCGGCCTGCGCATCAGCGTACCACCAATTCCGGTGGCTTCGGCCACCGTTTCCATCCAGCGATGCCAGTGCGGCAGCGCCTCGGCGGCGACGGCCTCCGGCACACGGAAATAGACGTAGAGGTGAGCGCTCATGGCGGCTCCCGTGGCAATCAGCCGGCGGCCTGCGCGGCTTCCCCCAGCGGCACCGCGTAGGGCAGGGTGGCGGTGGCCACCGGCGCGCCCTCGGCGCTGCCCAGGCGCAGCACGCTGCCGGCGGCATCGATCTTCAGTTCGGCCAGCCCGGCCCAGCCGCCATCGGGCGCGGGCGCGGCGTTGACGATCATGCCGCAGGGCTGGCCCGGATCTTCCGGTCGATAGATCTCGGTCGCGGGGGCGGGCACCTCGCCTTCGCCTTGCACCAGCCACATGCGGCGCTTGAGCGTGCCGCGGTACTGGCTGCGCGCCACCACTTCCTGGCCGGGATAGCAGCCCTTGCGGAAGTTGACGCCGCCGACCAGCTCGAAATTGATCATCTGCGGCACGAACTGCTCCTGCGTCGCGGCGACGATGCGGGGCAGGCCCGATTGCACTTCGAGCCAGTCCCACAACGCCGGCGCGGCGGCTGCCAGCGTGGCCGACAGTGCCGCGCGCACCGCGTCGGCGCGCTCGGCCGGCAGCACCAGCTGCCAGCGCGGCCGGCCGGCGCTGTCCGGCAGGCGGATCACGGTGGCGCCATCGGCCGCGGCCACGGCAAAGGCGGCTTCGGGCGCGGCCAGCCCGGCCGCGGCCAGCGCCCGGGCGGCGCCGGCGCCGGCGACGCCGAGGATGACGTGGGTCGGGGTGATATCGGACAGCCGGGCCTTGGCGCGCAGCACGAACATCGACAGCCGCTTCTGCACCGCGGCCTGGATCTCGGCCGACAGCTGCAGCACGATGCCGTCGGCGTCGCGCCACATCAGGAAGGTGGCCAGCAGCCGGCCCTTGGGCGAGCAGTAGCCGGCCAGGCGCGCCGTGCCCGGCGCCAGGTCTTCGACCGCGTTGGTCAGCTGGGTGTGCAGGAAGCTGGCGGCATCGTCGCCCGCAACGCGAACGAGGCCGAGCCCGGCCGGGGCGCAGACCACGCCGCCGGCCTGCAGCGCGTCAAGGTTGGCGGCGAGTTGCTGGGCTTGGGGATTCAATGCTGGCATTGCGAGGCAGTCGTCGAGGCAAATCGGGTAGGAAAGAAAACGGGCCGCACCGACGGTGCGCGGCGCCGGGCGCGCGGGAGGCGCCGGCGCCACGGCTCACGGTCGGTGCCAGGCTGCCGGTTATTATATGGGGCTATGAGATTTTCGGCCGGCGCCGGCGGCTGCCGCGGCGCATCCTTGCCCCGGCGGTGCCGGGGGGCGGTCGCGACGACTGATACATGAAACGTTTATTCCTCAGCCTTGGGCTTGCCGTGCTGGTGTTCGCGCTGGCGGCCGTGGGCGGCTTTGCGTGGTGGGCCAATCAGCCGGTGTCGCTGGTCAAGTCGCCGGTGGAAGTGGTGATCAAGCCCAATTCCGGCGTGGCCAGCGTCGGCCGGCAGATCCAGCGCGGCGGCGTGGGCATGGATCCGCGCCTGTTCGTGCTGCTGGCGCGCCTGACCGGGCATGGCGCGGACCTGAAGGCCGGCGGCTATGAGTTCGAAACCGGCGCCACGCCGCTGTCGATCATCGGCAAGCTTGCGCGCGGCGAGGTCACGCACTACGTGGTCACGGTGATCGAGGGCTGGGAATTCCGCAAGATGCGCGCCGCGGTCGATGCCAGCCCGGCGCTGCGCCACGACACGCGCGCCATGTCCGACGCCGAACTGATGAAGGCCATCGGCGCGACCGAGGTTTCGCCCGAGGGGCTGTTTTTCCCCGACACCTACCTGTTCGCGCGCGGCAGCAGCGACCTCGAGCTGTACAAGCGCGCCTACCGCGCCATGCAGCGCCGCCTGAACGAGGCCTGGAACGCGCGCTCGCCCGACCTGCCCTACAAGACCCCGTACGAGGCGCTGGTGATGGCGTCGATCGTCGAGAAGGAAACCGGCCAGGCCGCCGAACGCCCGATGATCGCCGCGGTGTTCATCAACCGGCTGCGCAAGAACATGCTGCTGCAGACCGACCCCACCGTGATCTACGGCCTGGGCGAGGCCTTCGACGGCGACCTGCGCAAGCGCGACCTGCAGGCCGACACCCCGTACAATACCTACACCCGCACCGGCCTGCCGCCCACGCCGATCGCGCTGCCGGGGCTGGCCTCGCTGGCGGCGGCGACCACGCCGGCGCCGTCCGACGCGCTGTACTTCGTCGCCCGCGGCGACGGCAGCAGCCATTTCTCCAACTCGCTACCCGAACACAACCGCGCGGTCGACAAGTACCAGCGCGGCAAATAGGCATTCCATGCGCGGAAAATTCATTACCTTCGAGGGCATCGACGGCGCCGGCAAGAGCACCCACATCGACTGGGTCGCCGACCGCCTGCGCGCGCGCGCCGACATCGCCGGGGTCGTCACCACGCGCGAGCCCGGCGGCACGTCGCTGGGCGAAGACCTGCGCCAGATCCTGCTGCATCGCAAGATGCACCTGGAAACCGAGGCGCTGCTGATGTTCGCGGCGCGGCGCGAGCATATCGCCGAAGTCATCGCCCCGGCGCTGGAGCGCGGAAAGTGGGTCATTTCCGACCGGTTCACCGATGCCACCTTTGCCTACCAGGGCGGCGGCCGGGGCCTCGCCACCGGCCGGCTCGAAGTGCTGGAAAGCTGGGTCCAGGGCGGCCTGCAGCCGGACCTGACGCTGCTGTTCGACGTGCCGCTGGAAACCGCCAGCGCGCGCCTGGCCGCGGCGCGCATGCCGGACAAGTTCGAGGCCGAGTCGCGCGCCTTCTTCCAGCGCACCCGCGATGAGTACCTGCGCCGCGCGGCGCAGTCGCCGCAGCGCTTCCGCGTCATCGACGCCACGCGCAGCATTGCCGATATTCGCGACGAACTTGAGAAGATCCTCGCAACTATCTGATTGGCCGGCATTTTCAGCCGGCGTCACGGCAATATTCAGTCAGTACTCGAAGTTTGACCGCTAACCTGTTGATTTACATGCTATATCCCTGGCAGAACGAAGACTGGAAACGGCTCGGCGCGCTGCGCGCGCGGCTGCCGCATGCCTTGCTGATCCACGGCCAGCAAGGCATCGGCAAGCGCGACCTGGCGCTGCATTTCGCCCAGGGGCTGCTGTGCGAGGCGCCGCTGGCGGACGGCCAGCCCTGCGGCCAGTGCGCCGCCTGCCACTGGTTCACCCAGGGCAACCATCCGGACTTCACCGTGGTTCGGCCCGAGGCCCTCGACGCTTCGGCCGAGGCGGAAACCGACGAAGGCGGCAAGAAGAAGGCCCCCAGCAAGATCATCCGCATGGAGCAGGTGCGCGCGCTGATCGAGGCCGTCGGGGTGGGCACGCACCGCGCCGGGCTGCGCGTGGTGGTGGTCTATCCGCTCGACGCGCTGCAGGCCGAGGGCGCCAACGCCTTGCTCAAGACGCTGGAAGAACCGCCGCCGTCGACGGTGTTCCTGCTGGTGACCGACCGCCTCGACCGCATCCTGCCGACCATCCTGTCGCGCTGCCGCCAGTTCCCGGCCCAGCGGCCGACGCCCGAGGCCGCATTGGCGTGGCTGCGCGGCCAGGGCGTGGCGGATGCCGAGGCCCAGCTGGCGCTGGCCGGCGGCTCGCCGCTGACCGCGCTGCACGCCGCGGAGGCGGAAGAGCAGCCGCTGCAGCGCTGGCTGGTCGGCCAGCTCGGCGCCGCAGCCGCGTTCGATCCCGCCGCGGCGGCCGAGCAACTGCAGAAGCTGCCGGTGCCCGCCGTGCTTGGCATCCTGCAGCGCTGGACGTACGATCTGCTGGCGCTGCGCCTGGATGGCGGTGCCACGCCGCGGTACTTCCCCAGGGAGCGGGCCGTGCTGGTGCGCTGCGCCGGCGCCACCGACGCGCACGGCCTGCAGGCGTTTGCCGCACGCCTGAACGCGCATCGCCGCAGCGAGAACCATCCGCTGGCGGCGCGGCTGGTGATGGAAGCGGTATTCCTGGAGTACCGGCAACTGTTCCGCTAGCGCGGCAGGTCGCCGGAGCCAGGCCATAACAACAAGCAGCACGGTCATTACTCAGGGGGTCAACCATGAACACTGCAGTCGCCGGCCCGGAGCCGGCCGCGCCGGGGTTTGGCAACGCAACGGGCAGCGGGGCGGCATCGCGCCCCAACGTGCTGTCGCTGTCGATCAAGGACCAGGCCGGGCTGTACGCGGCCTATATGCCGTTCCTGGCGCGCGGCGGCATCTTCGTGCCGTCGAACCGGCCGTTCCGGCTGGGCGAGCAGGTGTTCCTGGTATTGTCGCTGCTGGACCGGCCGCAGAAGTACCAGATCGCGGGCCACGTGGCATGGATCACGCCCGCCGGCACGCCGATGAAGACGCCGGGGGTCGGCGTGCACCTGCCCGACGACGAAAACGGGCGCAACCTGCGGCGCGCCGTGGAAGAAATCCTGGGCAAGATGCTGGAGTCCGGGCGCCCCACCCAAACCTTATGAACGTTGCGAGGATTCGCTCGCAACCTTTTGATTCTCGATGAATTTTTCGCTGCGTATTGCCGAGCCCCGCGACCTGCCGGGCATCGTCGCCATCTACAACAGCACCGTGGCTTCGCGCATGGTCACCGCCGATACCGAGCCCGTCACCGTGGCCTCGCGCCAGGCCTGGTTCGACGCCCACCAGCCCGGGCGCCGTCCGCTGTGGGTGTGCGAAGATGCTGACGGCAGCATGGCCGGCTGGATGAGCTTTTCCGACTTCTACGGGCGCCCGGCCTACGGCGCCACCGCCGAGGTGTCGATCTACCTCGACGCGCAGCGGCGCGGCCAGGGCCTGGGGCGCTACCTGCTGCAGCAGGCCATCGAGCACGCGCCCGCGGTCGGGGTGAACACGCTGCTGGGCTTTATCTTCGGCCACAACGCGCCCAGCCTGGGCCTGTTCGCGGCGCTGGGCTTCACGCGCTGGGGCAACCTGCCGCGCGTCGCCGTGCTCGACGGCGTCGAGCGCGACCTGATCATCGTCGGTCGCCGCGTGGACGCGGCCTGAGGGGCCCGACCAAGGGCCCAACCGAGGGCCCAACCAAGGACCAACCGAGGGCCAATTGAGCACCAGCTGAAGGCCGCACCAGAGAATTCCCATGTTTGTCGATTCCCACTGCCATATCGATTTCCCCGAACTGGCCGCGCGCCTGCCGGAACTGCTCGAGAACATGCGCGCCAACCAGGTCACGCATGCGTTGTGCATCTCGGTCACGCTGGAAGATTTCCCGCGCGTGCTGGCGCTGGCCGAGCAGCATCCCAACCTCTACGCGTCGGTCGGCGTGCATCCGGACTATGAAGAAGGCGAAGACCCGACCCTGGAGCGGCTGGTGGCGCTGTCCGCCCACCCGCGCGTGGTCGGCACCGGCGAGACCGGGCTGGACTACTACCGGCTGAACGGCCGCAGCATCGCCGAGATGGAATGGCAGCGCGAACGCTTCCGCACCCATATCCGCGCCGCGCGCCAGACCGGCAAGCCGCTGATCATCCATACCCGTTCCTCGGCAGATGACACCTTGCGGCTGATGCGCGAGGAAAACGCGGGCGAAGCCGGCGGCGTGATGCACTGCTTTACCGAAACCTGGGAAGTCGCCCGCCAGGCGCTCGACCAGGGCTTCCATATCTCGTTTTCCGGCATCGTCACCTTCAAGAGCGCGGCGGAGCTGCAGGAAACCGCGCGCAGGGTGCCGCTGGACCGCATGCTGATCGAGACCGATTCCCCCTACCTGGCACCAGTGCCGTACCGCGGCAAGACCAACGAGCCGGCCTGGGTGCGCCATGTGGGCGCGTTCATCGCGCAGCTGCGCGGCCTCCCGGTGGAGCAGGTGGCGGAACAGACGACGGAAAATTTCTTTAATCTATTCACGCACATTGACAGGAAATCTCATGGTTGACATGAAGTTTGTCCGCCGTGCCGTTGGCGCGGTCGCGCTGGCCGCCGCCGCGCTTGCGCAGGCCGCCCCGGCCGACGACATGCGCAAGGCGGTGGAATTCGACGACGCCAATACCGTCAAGAAGCTGCTGGCCAGGGGCGTCGACCCCAATGTGGTCGACAACCGCGGCAACCCGGCGCTGGTGCTGGCGCTGCGCGAGAAGTCGCTGAAGGCCGCCACGGTGCTGATCCGCGCCAAGGACATCGATTTCGACAAGGCCAACCCGGCCGGCGAAACCCCGCTGATGATGGCGGCGCTGCAGGGCCAGCTCGACATGGTCAAGCTGATGGTCGACGACATGGAGGCCGAGATCAACAAGACCGGCTGGGCCCCGCTGCACTATGCCGCCACCAACGGCCACAACGACGTGGTCAAGTACCTGGTCGACCATGCCGCGTATATCGACGCCGAAAGCCCCAACGGCACCACGCCGCTGATGATGGCCGCGCGCGGCGGCCATATCGAGACCGTCAAGCTGCTGCTGGACGAAGGCGCCGACATGCGCCTGAAGAACCAGCAGGGCATGACCGCGATCGATTTTGCCGAGCGCTACAACCAGGCCGAGATCGCCAGCGGGCTGAAGGCGCGCTGGCAGAAGCTGTATCCGCAGGCGCCGATCGTGCCGGCGCCGCCGCTCAAGCCGCCCGTCGCCGAGCCCGGCGGCCAGCGGCCCGCGGCGCCGCAAGGCAAGGGCTGGTAAGCCGGCGCGGCGGCGATGGCGAGCGGCTCGCGCCTGCGCCAGTGGGCGCGCCGGCTCAAGGGCAGCCTGCTGATGCTGTGGTTCTGCAGCCGCCACCCCGGCACGCCGTGGGCGGCGCGGCTGCTGGGCGCGCTGGTGGTGGCCTATGCCTTCAGCCCGATCGACCTGATCCCGGATTTCATCCCGGTGCTCGGCTATCTGGATGACGTGCTGCTGGTCCCGCTGGGAATCTGGCTCACGCTGCGGATGATTCCCGTCGCGGTCAGGGACGAATGCCGCGACCGCGCCGACGCCTGGCAGGCCACCCACGCGCAACGGCCGCGCAATCGCGCGGCCGCCGTGGTCATCGTGCTGGTGTGGGTGGTGCTTGCCTGGCTGGCGTGGCGCTGGCTGGCGCCGCACTGGCGCCAGCCCTAGGCATCGTCGGCGAGCCGCACGCCGGTGAACTGCCAGCGCTGGTGCGGATAGAAGAAGTTGCGGTAGGTCGCGCGGATATGCGATTCGGGGGTGACGCAGGAACCGCCGCGCAGCACCATCTGGCCGCTCATGAACTTGCCGTTGTACTCGCCCACCGCGCCCGGGTTGGGGCGGAAGCCGGGATAGGGCAGGAAGGCGCTGGCGGTCCATTCCCATACGTCGCCGAACATCTGGCGCAGCACGCCGGCGGTGTTCTGCCGGTCGGGCAGCGGCCGCAGCGCGCGCCCCTCGACGAAATTCCCGGTGGCCGGCAGGCGGCTGGCGGCATGTTCCCATTCCGCCTCGGTCGGCAGCCGGCGCTCGGCCCAGCGGGCGAACGCGTCGGCCTCATAGAAGCTGAGGTGGGTCACCGGGCTGTCCGGGTCGACCGGGTGCATGCCGCGCAGCGTCATCTGCCACCAGGTGCCGTCGCGCTCTTCCCAGTAGAGCGGCGCCTGGATGCCTTGCTCGCCGACCCAGCGCCAGCCGTCGGACAGCCACAGCCCGGCGCTCTGGTAGCCGCCATCCTCGATGAACTCGAACCATTGCCGGTTGCTGACGGGGTGCGAGCACAGCGTGAAGGGATGCAGGTAGGCCTTGTGGCGCGGTCCTTCGCAATCGAAGGCGAAGCTCTCGCCGCGGTGGCCGATTTCGACCAGCCCGCCGTCGAAGCCGATCCAGTCCGGCGCGGGGCGCGGGTCGGCAATGACCGGCGCGGGCAGCTCCGGGGCAAAGGCGGGGCGCAGCGGGTTCTGCGCGAACAGATGCAGCACGTCGGTCAGCAGCAGCTCCTGGTGCTGCTGTTCATGCTGCAGGCCGAGCGTGATCAGCGCGGCTTCGCCATCGGTCTGCGCGCTGCCCAGCAGCGACAGCATCGCTTCGTCGACGGCCTCGCGATAGGCCAGCACTTCGTCCAGCGACGGCCGCGTCAGCAGGCCGCGCTGCGGGCGCGGATGGCGCGCGCCGACCGCTTCATAGTAAGAGTTGAAGAGATAGCGGTAGGCCGGGTCGACCGGCTCGTAGTCCGGCAGGCGCGCGGCCAGCACGAATTCCTCGAAGAACCACGTGGTGTGCGCCAGGTGCCATTTTGCCGGGCTGGCGTCGTCCATGGACTGCACGGTGGCATCGGCATCGGACAGGTCGGCCACCAGGGTCTCGGTGGCGGCGCGTACGTGCCGGTACTGCGAAAGCAGGGCGGGTTCGTGCGGCGGATGGAGGGCGGCTCCTGGCAACAGGGCTGAAGTCATGCGGGCTCCCGGGTTGGATCGGTCGATGACTGCAGGCGGTGCACTGCCGCGGCCAGGGGCCGTGGCCGCGCGCCGCCCATGGCACGCGGGGCGCCGTAGCGCCCCGAACCATCATAGACCCGATCCGGTCCCGCGGCGAGCCGGCGCCGTCCTACAGCGCCGGCCCGGTCCCCGTGGCTTCAGTCGGCTTCAGTCGGCGTCAGGCCGCCAGGCGGCTGGCGTCGTTCAGCGCCGCGATCTCGGTGCGGGCGCTGGCCAGGCCGGCTTCGCGGAACTGCGGCCCCATCGCCAGGCCGTGGGCGCGCACGTAGGTGATGTCGGTGATGCCCAGGAAGCGGAACACGACATCGACGGTCTTTTCGTGCAGGTCCAGCTCGCTGGCATCCTGGCGCACGCCGCCACGCGACGACACCACGATCACGCGCTTGCCGCCGGCCAGGCCGACCGGGCCGTTCTCGGTGTACTTGAAAGTACGGCCAGCCTGCGCGATGCGGTCGATCCAGGCCTTGAGCTGGCTGGGGATGCTGAAGTTGTACTGCGGCACGCCCACCACCAGCACGTCGGCAGCCAGGAACTCGGCCAGCCACTGCTCGGTGCGCTGCAGCTCGGCTTGCTGCACGGCGTCGAGGCCGTCCTTGGGCCCGCCCAGCACGGGCAGCAGGTTGCCGGAGAGGTGCGCCGGTGCATCCTGGTCCAGGTCGCGCACGGTGACGACGGCGCCGGGGTTGGCGGCGACCAGGTCGGCCACCACGCTGGCGGTCAGGCTGCGCGAAACGGAGTTGTCGCCGAGGACGCTGGAATCGATCTGCAGGATGTTCATGTCTATCTCCACAAGGGTGCGGTTGCGATGGAGGAAAGATAGCGGCTGGCCATTGGTATCGGTAGTGAGGCAAAATGCAAATGATTGTTCTACCGATGCAACGCCATTGCGGGCGGCATCCGCGCCGGGCCGCGGGCCGTCCGGGTGACTCCGGAGCCCTCCATGCAAGACCTCAATGACCTGTCGCTGTTTGCCCAAGTGGTCGAGCACGGCAGTTTCTCGGCCGCCAGCCGCGCCACCGGCGTGCCCAAGTCGCGCCTGAGCCGGCGCATCGCCCAGCTCGAGCGCGACCTCGGGGTCCAGCTGCTGCGGCGGACCACGCGCCAGGTGCGCGTGACTCCGCTGGGGGAATCCTTCTACGAGCGCTGCCGCGCCATGCTCAACGAGGCCGCGGCGGCGCGCGAGGTCATCGAGCAGGCGCGCGAGCAGCCCGGCGGCACGCTGCGGGTGAGCTGCCCGATCGCGATCGCGCAGATCCTGCTGGCGCCGGCGATCGGCCATTTCATGCGGGCCAACCCGGCGGTGCGGATCGAACTGGAAACCACCAACCGGCGCGTCGACGTGATCGGCGAGGGCTTCGACCTGGCGCTGCGCGTGCGCGAGGTGATGGAAGACTCCAGCCTGGCGGTGCGCACCTTTGGCGAAAGCGAACTGATGCTGGTGGCCAGCCCGGCGCTGCTCGACAGCATCGGCCGGCCACGCACGCCGCAGGCGCTCGACGGCATGCCCGGCGTCGGCCAGCAGCCGCACGACGGCAAGCATGCCTGGATCCTGCGCTGCAAGAGCGGCGACTCGATCCAGATCGCCTACGATCCGCGCCTGGTCACCGACGAGTTCGCGCTGCTGCGCGAGGCCGCCATCGCCGGCGTCGGCGTCGCCATGCTGCCGCGCATGTTCTGCCGCGAGGCGCTGGAGAACGGCGAGCTGGAACTGGTGCTGCCGCAGTACGACATGCCGGTCGGGACGTTGCACGCCGTGTTCCCGTCGCGCAAGGGCGTCACGCCGGCCACCCGGCGCTTCCTCGACTTCCTCGGCGAGGTATTGCCCGAGTGCGCGCACAAGGTCGGCATGCAGGAGCCCCGGCCGCCGTCGATGCACCGGGTGGTGTAGCGCCGGCCGCCCGCGCGCATTTGCGGCTTTACGTTCACGCCGCCCCGAACTAAGGTACAGGGGGCGAACTTTGCGCGTGAGGGTAAAGGCGCATGGATCGACGACCAATACGCAGACAACGGCAAGGAGAATGGCCATGGCTGGCTCTCAGGATTCCCAGGACTTGGGCAAGGCGCTGCTGCGCATCGTGCTTGGCGTGCTTATCCTGATGCACGGCATCGCCAAGCTGACCGGCGATTCCGGCATCGGCTTCGTGTCGAAGCTGGTCGCTGACGTCGGCTTGCCGGCCTGGGTGGCCTACGGCGTCTACATCGGCGAAGTGGTGGCGCCGATCCTGCTGATCATCGGGCTGTGGAGCCGGCTGGCGGCGCTGGTCGTGGCCATCAACATGCTGTTCGCAGTGGCGCTGGTGCACACCAAGGAGCTCGCCATGCTGTCCAAGACCGGCGGCTGGGCCCTGGAGCTGCAGGGCATGTTCCTGGGCGCGGCGCTGGCGGTGGCCCTGCTGGGGGCGGGCAGGTTCAGCGTGGGCGGCATCAACGGCAAGCTCAACTAGTGCCTCCCGCGGCGGCGCGGCACGGCGCGCCGCCGTCAATTCCTGGAGATGTATCGTGAATGCGTTCCGGCAATTCTTCCCGGTGGCGGTCCCGGTGGCGGCCGCGGCGCTGCTGCTGTGGGGCTGCGCCAGCGTGCCCGACATCAAGACCGACTATAACCGCGCCACGGACTTCAGCGCCTACCGCACCTTCGGCTTCGTCGAGCGTCCCGGCACCGACCGCGCGGGCTATGAAAGCCTGACCACCCAGTACTTCAAGACCGCGGTCGAGCGCGAACTGGGCGCGCGCGGCTACCGCTACGCGGCGCAGTCGCCGGACCTGCTGGTCAACTTCAATGCCAGGCTGCAGGAAAAGGTGGAGGTCAGCCCGGCCCCCGCGCCGATGATGGGCTATTACGGCTATCGCGGCGGGCTGTATGCGCCGTGGCCGGGGTATGGCTTCTATAACGACGTGTACCGCTACACCGAGGGCACCGTGAACATCGACCTGGTCGACCGGCGCCAGATGAAACTGGTGTGGGAAGGCGTGGCGGTCGGCAGCGTCGACACCAGCGACAAGGCCAGCGCCCAGCAGCGCATCGACAAGACAGTGGCGCAGATCTTCGCCAAGTATCCGTTCCGGGCCGGGCAGTAAGGCTGGTGGCGGCGCCGCTCAGGCCGGTGGCGTGGCCGCCGCGCGCTCGATGGCGTCGGCGACGAAGGCCTCGGCCGGTCTGGGCGCCGACCACAGGTAGCCCTGGCCCAGTGGGCAGCCCAGTGCCCGCAGCGCGGCGCGCTGGGCCTCGGTCTCGACGCCCTCGGCCACGCACTCCAGCCCCAGCTCCCGCGCCAGGCCGATCATGCTGCGGCAGATCGTGGCGCGCTGGCCGTGCCGGTCGACTTCGGCGACGAACCAGCGGTCGACTTTCAGTTGCGTAAACGGCAGGTCCGCCAGCAGCTTGAGCGTGGCGATGCCCACGCCGAAATCGTCGATCGCCACGCCATAGCCGAGCAGCCGCAGCCGGTTCAGCGCCACCGACAGCGCCAGCGTGTCGGGCACCGGGCAGCTTTCAGTCAGCTCCACCGTCAGCGCCTGCCGCGGCACGCCGCTGGCTGCCACCAGCGCATCGAACGATTCCAGCACGCCCGGCCGGCACAGCGTCTGCGCCGACGCGTTGAGGCCCAGCGCAATTTCGACCCCGGCGGCACGCAGGCGCTGCAGCGCCGCCAGGCACTGCCGCGCGACCAGGAAGAACACCCGGTCGGCCGCGTCCATGGCCTCGAGCTGCGGAATGAACTGGTCGGGTGGCACCAGCCCATGCTCTGGATGGCGCCAGCGCACCAGCGCTTCGGCCCCGGCCAGGCGGCCGCTGGCAAGGTCGTGCTGGGGCTGCAGCATGACCAGCAGGTCCGCGCCGGCCCGGGTCGCGGCGAGCAGTTCCTCGGCGTCGGGCGTCCAGGCGGGCACGCCCGCCGCGGTATCCTGGCGCACCAGGGCGTCGGCCAGGATCACTTCGAGCGCGTCAGGCGACAGCGGCTTGCGCAGCGCGTGCACGCGCGGGATGCCGGCGGCATGCGCCAGGCCGCGATTGGAATCGAGGATGTCTTCGGCCAGCGCCGTGACCCAGACCCAGACCGGCGGCGCGCCGGCAAAGGCGCGCGGGCCGCGCCGGTGCAGTTCGGCGATCAGCTCGGGGCCGTTGCAGCCGGGCATTTCGATGTCGCACAGCACCACGTCGAATGGCTCGCGCGCCAGCAGCTCGGCCGCCTGCGTGCCGTCGTGCGCGCTGGCCAGGGCCTGCACGCCGACATGGCGCAGCAGCCCCTCGGCGGCGGCGCGCTGGAACGGGTGGTCTTCGACGACGAGGATGCGCAGCCTGGCGTAGTGGATTGGCATGGAGCGTGGGCAGAAGGGCAGCGCGGCGCGTCGCCGCCATGCGCGGCGAGCGGGTTTGCCGAATGGTAGCGCGGCGCGGCTGCGCCAGGCGCCGGCGGCGTCATGGCATGGGCGTGAAGATGCCCGCGATCGCCCTGCCATCGTTGCGCAATGGCGTTGAAACCGCGCCGCGTTACGAATATTTGCGCTTTCCGATTCAATCGCCGACTGCCATAACCGCTACAATCGCTGCCCGGTGTTTTGAAGATGGCATGTCGATAATGGGTTTGGGCTGGTTCGGGTTTTCGACTTTCTGGATAGTACCGCTGCTGTGGCGGCTGGTGACGCGCTGGCTGGCCGGCGAGCGGCGCCTGGCCGGGCCCGGCTCGCTGCGCGTGTGGCTGGGCACGCTGGCCGTGCTGTGCGCGAGCGCCAGCCTGGAGGCACTGACCAGCGGCGCGGATCCGGAATCGACCGCCGGCGGCGGCGTCGGCCGCGCGCTGGCCGGCGGCTTCGGCAACCTGTTCGGCTGGACCGGCGCCCTGCTGCTGATGCTGGGCGTGCTGGCGCTGGCCGCGCCGATGGTGTTCGGCGAGACCTGGCGCAGCCTGTTCGCGCGCAAGCCGCGCCGTGCCGCCGCGCCCCCCGCGGCGCCGGAAGAGGCGCCGGTGTCCTTCGCCGCCACCCAGCCGCTGCGCGAGGCCGAGCGTCGCGACGCACCGGCAGCCGGCCACGCCGGCTGGACTGCGCCCGCGCCGCGCCATCGCAGTTTTGAAGCCGTCTCCGCGCGCCGCCAGCCGGCCTGGCAGCCGCCGCGCCGCACCCGCGAATCGCCGCCGCAGCCCGGTGAAATCTGGCTGCATCATGCCGACGCGCCGGGCGCGCCCAAGCCCGTGCGCGCGCCGCAGCCAGCACCGGCCGCCGCCGCGCCGGCAACGCGTTCCGCCCAGCCCGCGACACGCAAGCCGGTCGCCGCCGCGCCCGCACCGGCTTCCACACCGGTTTGCGCACCGCGGCCGGCACAGCCGTTGCGCGGCACCGTGGTCAGCAGCCCGTTCCGCCAGCCGCAGCCGCTGGTCCGTTCGGCAATCACGACGCTGCCGGTAGCGTCCGCGCAGCCCGCCGCCGCAGCGGTGCCGACCGCCGCCGCCACTGCCACCGCCACCGCCACCGCAGCGGTTGGGATGGCTGTCGCCACGCCGGCGGCCGCGCGTGCCGAACAGCATGCGATCGCACCGGCGCAGGCCATCGCCGCGCCCGAGACAGAGCCGTCGCCCGAGCCGACGCCCGAGCCGACGCCCGAGCCGACGCCCGAGCCGGAAATCGTGATGGCGGCGCCGGCCACCCCATCCGCTCCGGTGGACGACGCTGTCGCCGCCGTCCCGGCCGAGCCCCTTGCGCTGGATGGCGATGCCCCATCGCTTGACGCGATCCGGCAGGAAGCGCTCGACCTGCTGGCCGAATTGAAGGCGCTGGCGGGCAAGTCCGCGGCCATGCAGGCTGCCGCTCCGGCATCGGACCAGGTGCCCGAGGCCATGCCCGATGCGGCCGCAGTCCTGGCCGTCGACGCAAGCGCTGCAGAGCCCGCCCCGGTTGCGATACAGCCGCTGGCTGACATTGCGGTGGAAACCCCCATCGAGGCTGTGGCTGAAGCGCTGCTGGCCGACGTGCCGGCTAGCACGAGCGCGACCGCGCCGGCAAGCGAAGCAAGCGAGCCTGATAACTGCGCCGACGCCGTGGCCCACGCCGTGGCAAGTTCCGCGATGGAGGAGGGCGGCGAGTCCGGGTCCATGGCGCTGGCGCCGGCAGACGAGGCCGGCACGGAAAGCGCCCTGATGGATGGCAACGGCCTGGTGGGCGAGGTCGAGCCGGAGGACTTGCCGGCCCTCGACGCAGCCGACGCCGAGACTGTCGCAGCCGTCGCCGAAACCGTCGCCGAAACCGACGCCGAGACCGACGCCGAAACCGCCGCCGAAACCGTGGCCGTCGAGCCTGCCGCATCCACTGAAACCCGGACCCCGGTCGAAGCCGAGCCGGCCAGCGCGCCGCCCGCGCCGCCAGCCAAGCCCCGCATCGTGCTGCCCGCCGTGGTCGGCCGCACCGTGCCGCTGGCGGCCGCGACGCAGCCTGCCGCCGCCCCGGCGCCCGCACCGGTGGCGCCACCGCCGCCGCGCCCGGCGGTCGACTACCGCCTGCCGCCGGCGGACCTGCTCGAGCGCGAAGTCGACAGCGCCGAGCAGGTGTCGGAAGAACGCCTGCGCGAAACCGGCGAACTGATCGCCCAGCGGCTGGCCGAGTTCAAGGTGCCGGTCGCCGTGGTCGGCGCCGGCGCCGGCCCCGTCATCACCCGCTTCGAGGTCGAGCCCGCCATGGGCGTGCGCGGCGCGCAGGTGGTGGGGCTGATGAAGGACCTTGCGCGCGCGCTGGGCGTGACTTCGATCCGCGTGGTCGAGACCATCCCCGGCAAGACCTGCATGGGGCTGGAGTTGCCCAATGCGCGCCGCCAGATGATCCGGCTGTCCGAGATCGTCAACGCCGCCTCGTTCCAGGCGCATCACTCGCGGCTGGTGCTGGCGATGGGCAAGGACATCACCGGCCATCCCGTGGTGACCGACCTGGCCCGCGCGCCGCACCTGCTGGTGGCCGGCACCACCGGCTCGGGCAAGTCGGTGGCGGTCAACGCCATGATCCTGTCGATGCTGTACAAGGCCACGCCGGAAGATGTGCGCCTGATCATGATCGACCCGAAGATGCTGGAGCTGTCGGTCTACGAGGGCATTCCGCACCTGCTGGCGCCGGTGGTCACCGACATGAAGCAGGCCGCGCACGCGCTCAACTGGTGCGTCGGCGAAATGGAAAAGCGCTACAAGCTGATGTCGGCGCTGGGGGTGCGCAACCTGGCCGGCTACAACCAGAAGATCCGCGCCGCCGAGGCCGCGGGGCAGAAGGTGCCCAACCCGTTCTCGCTGACGCCGGACGCGCCCGAGCCGCTGTCGCGCCTGCCGATGATCGTGGTGGTGATCGATGAGCTCGCCGACCTGATGATGGTCGCCGGCAAGAAGATCGAGGAACTGATCGCGCGCCTGGCGCAGAAGGCGCGCGCCGCCGGCATCCACCTGATCCTGGCCACGCAGCGCCCCTCGGTCGACGTGATCACGGGCCTGATCAAGGCCAATATCCCCACGCGCGTGGCGTTCCAGGTCTCGTCCAAGATCGATTCGCGCACCATCCTCGACCAGATGGGCGCCGAGAGCCTGCTCGGCCAGGGCGACATGCTGTTCCTGCCGCCGGGCACCGGCTATCCGCAGCGCGTGCATGGCGCCTTTGTCGCCGACGACGAAGTGCACCGCGTGGTCGAGCACTGGAAGCAGTTCGGCGAGCCCGACTACGATGACGCCATCCTCGCCGGCGACCCGGCCGAGGCCGGCGGCGCCGACCTGTTCGGCGACGGCGGTGGCGGCGATGGCGAGGCCGACCCGCTCTACGACGAGGCCGCCAGCTTCGTGCTGACCAGCCGCCGCGCCTCGATCTCGGCGGTGCAGCGCCAGCTGCGCATCGGCTACAACCGCGCGGCGCGGCTGATCGAGCAGATGGAGGTCGCCGGACTGGTCTCGCCGATGGGCCGCAACGGCGCGCGCGACGTGCTCGCGCCCGGGCCGGCGGAATAACGCAACGTTACCTTCGGGAGGCGGTGATGGCGCTCGAGCATGGAAGCTTGCTGGCCGACGTGCCGGTGAACCTGGCGGAGGAAGTGTTCGAGCCGCTGCTGGCGCGGCCTGGGCTGAAGATCGAGCGGATCGTCTCCAACGGGCAGGTCACTCCGGAAGGATTCTGGTACGACAGCGCCCAAGCCGAATGGGTGTTGCTGGTCAGCGGCAGTGCTGCGCTGGAGATCGAGGGTAAGGAAGGCCGGCATGTGATGCGGCCCGGCGACTGGCTGCACTTGCCCGCGCAATGCCGGCATCGCGTGGCGTGGACTGACGAAGGGCAGCCGACGGTCTGGCTGGCGGTGCATTATGGGAGTGGCGAAGGCTAGGAGCAGTGCAGGCTCGCGCTCGCAGATGCGCGTCAGAACCGCGTTAGAAGCGCGCATCGGGCTTGCGATGCGCGGCTGTCTGCTCCCCTCTCCCGCTTGCGGGAGAGGGGAATGCGTGGGATCGTGGCCTTGGTCAAGCGACCGCCACCTGCTCCTGCGGAAACACCGGCTCCCCAAGATTCAGCATCAACCGGTTCGCCCACGCAAAGATGGCAATCGAGTGGATCAGGTCCAGGATCTCCCCATCGCTCAAACCGGCCTCGCGCAGCGGCTTGAGCTGTTCGGCGGTGACTTCGGCCGGCCGCTCGGTCAGTTCCGCCGAGAACCTGGCGATGGCGCGTTCGCGCGCGGAGGTGCCGGCGCTGTAGGGATCGTCGAAGACCTGGCGGATCACGTCGTTGCGCTTGGCCAGCTGTTCGAAGCGCTGGGCATGGACCGAGGCGCAGTAGACGCAGCCATTGATGCGCGACACGACCGTGGTCGACAGCTCGCGTTCGGCGCGCGGCATGCCGCCGGGCGCGTACATGATGGCGTTGAAGGCGGTCGAGCGCTGGCGCAGGATCTCGGGCTGGTGGACCAGGAAGCGGTAGTAGTCCTGCACCTTGGCCTTGGGGTGGCTTTCCTCGAGCACGGCGATCTGCTCGGGCGTGGCCTGGTCGAGGTCGACCACGTCCAGCCATGCCTTCCAGTCGAGCACTTCGTTGGTGAAGCCGTGGGATTTGATGATTTCGCTCATGCCTGCGCTCCTGCGGCGTCGTTCAGGGATTTCAAGGCGTCGATGCCGGCCACCAGCCGCACCTGGTACGACAGGAACGCAATCAGTTGCGCCAGCGTGACCACGGCAGGCGTGCTCAGGCCCGCGGCCGGCAGCGCCTGCAGCGCGTGCTTGTCGCCTTCGACCGGTTTTTCGATCAGCTTGCGGGTGAATTCAAGCATGGCGCGCAGACGCGGCTCGGCGATGTCCGTGGGGGCGCCTTCGGCGGCGGCGCGAACCTGGCCGGCGTCGGCGCCGAGCTGTTCGAGCCGGCCCCGGTAGTGGGCGGTCAGCGCCGGCGACGGCGTCAGCCGGGCGGCGTACAGCGCCACCAGCAGCCGTTCCGGCAGCGACACGCCGGGCAGATCGGGGTCGAACAGCGCGTCGTAGCTGCCCTGGGTGGCGGCGACGACCTTGTCGCGCTGGTGCCGCAAGGCGTGGGTGGCGCTGCCCGGCGCGAGGCCGGTGAGCTGGTCGATCAGGTCGACCGGGGAAGTCGGGGGCTGGGTCATCGGAGGCTCTTTTCTGGGTTGGATCGGGGTGGCTTCAGGCCTTGGCGGTGCGCAGCGCCGGCGGCGGCGCCGGCGCCCATTCGTCGCCGAAGACTTCGGGCTCGGCATAGGCCTGCAGCGCGGCGTAGTGCAGTTCGATGTCTTCCTGGTACAGCCGCGCGGCAATGCCCTGGCCGAGCCGGCGCGCGCCATCGCTGATCGCCGGGATGTCGCCGGACACGGTGCCGTGCGACAGCGCTGCCGGATAGCAGAAGCAGTGGATGCGCGTCAGGCCGGGGCAGGCGCCGGGCGTCTTTTCCTGGAATTCGAAGGCTTCGCCGAGATCGGGCGAATCGGACAGCTCCCGGTCTTCCTGGCCAGCGGGCGGCGCATGGCGGTCGCGCCAGAAGCGGATATGCGGGGCGAAGGCGGCGAACTCCGGCCGTGTTTCCAGCGCGATGCGGAAGCCCGTGGAGAAGATCAGGAAGTCCAGCTCGAACTCGCCCTGCGGGGTGCGCACGCGCAGCACGTCGCCCTGCGCCTCGATCGCTTCCAGCGCCGCGCCCAGGTTGAAGTGGGCGTTGGCATGGCGTGACACGCGCAGGGTGCTGCCGCGCGGCGGCGGCACCTGCTGGCTGTTGATGTAATGGCGCAGGCGCCATTTCCACGCGTCCGGCAGGCCGTAGTGGCCGAAGGTCAGGCCCGGGTTCCCGGCGCCCTTGCTCTTGTTGACGCGCGGAATGTCGGTGCGGCGGATCAGCATCTCGACGCTGGCGGCACCGGCCTCCAGCGCGGTCGCGGCGCTGTCCATGGCCGAGGCGCCGGCGCCGACCACGCCCACGCGCTTGCCGCGCAGCGCGGCGTAATCCATCTGGTCCGACGAATGGGCCCACAGGTGGCGCGGCAGCGCGGCCGCCAGCGGCGGCACGTAGGCGCCGCCGAGGCCGTCGCGGCCGGTGGCCAGCACCACGCGGCGCGCCAGTACCGTGTCCGGGCCGGCGGGGGTCCGCATCGACAGCGCCACCAGCCCGTCGGCGCGCGGCACGATGCGCTCGACCTGGTGCTGGTTGCGGATATCCAGCGCCAGCACCTGGCGGTACCAGCGCAGGTAGTCCATCCACTGCAGGCGCGGGATCTTGTCCAGCGCCTGCCAGGCGGCCTCGCCGAACTGGGCTTCGAACCAGGCGCGGAAGGTCAGGGCCGGCAGGCCCAGCGCGGGTCCGGTCAGCTGCTTGGGCGAGCGCAGCGTCTCCATGCGCGCGGTGGTCGCCCACGGGCCTTCATAGCCCGCCGGGGCACGGTCGAAGGCGCGCACGCGCACGCCCAGGTGGGTCAGCGTGGCGCTGGCCGCCAGGCCGGCCATGCCGCCGCCGATCACGGCGACGTCGAGCACCTGCTGGCCGTCGACGCTGCGCGGCATGGTCCAGGCCTTGGCGGGCAGCTCCAGCCAGGACAGGTCCTGGCGCAGCCGGGCTTCGAGGGCGGCCAGGCCCGCGGTCGCAACGGTGGGGTCAGTCATGGCTTGTCAGTCCGGAATCTTGGGTTGGGTGGTCCGTGGCATCGCCGGCATCATCCGGGCCGCCCGCGTCGCCATAGAGCGATTGCAGCAGCGCGCCGTGCTCGGCCGGCTCGCGCCGCACCAGGTCGGGCAGCAGCGCGGCGGCCGCGTCGGCCACCGCCTGCACCAGCCCCTGTACCGCGGCGCTGGCAGGGCGTGCCTGCGGCGTGATCGCCCCGAAAAAGAAAGGAATATCGGCATCGACGGGCCGCACCGCGATATCGGTCAGCGGCAGCCCGCGCGCGGTCACCGGCTCCAGCAGGGCGATGCCCAGCCCCGCGCGCACCAGCGTCAGGGCACTGATCGAGGTGTTGGTGTCGATCACGCCGGCCGCCGGCACGCCGGCGCCGGCCAGCGCGCGGTCGACGCGGCGGCGCAGCCGGTAGGGGTTGTGCATGGTGATTAGGCGGCGGCCGCGGCAGTCCTGCAAGGTGAGCGCGGGCTGCGCCGCGAGCGGATCGTCGGCGCGCAGCGCGGCCACGCAGGCGGACTGGCCGATCCAGTGCACGGTCACGCCGCGGTGCTCCAGCGGCAGGCTGTTCAGGCCGATGTCGGCGGCGCCGGTCAGCACCGCGTGCACCACCTGCTCCGGCGACTGGCTCTGCACCGCCACGCGCTCCGGCGCGCACAGCCCGCGCGCGAACGCCAGCACCAGCGCCGGCGGCAGCAGGCCCGCGGCCAGCGCCGGGGTGGCGGCAATGCGCAGGGGCCTGCCATCGCCACGCGCCAGCGCGGCGGCGCGGGCGCGGATCCGCTGCATGCCCGCCAGCGTCTGCTCGACTTCGTCGTAGAGCAGGAAGCCCTGTTCGGTCGGGCTCACGCGCGGGCCGCTGCGGGTGAAGAGCGCGAAGCCGAGTTCCGCTTCCAGTTCCTGGATCAGTCGCGTGATCGCCGGCTGCGAGCGGCCGAGCAGCCGCCCGGCGGCGGTGACGCTACCGGTGGTGACGACTGCGGCGAAGGCTTCCAGCTGCCGGATTTCCATGAGTCGCGCCGGGTATGGCGTTGTATATCGAAACTGGATTCTGGGGCTTTCAGCATGCGAAATGCAAATACTATTTCGGGATAAGTTCATGCGGCAGCTATGATGTAGCGATGCCGGGCGCACACCGGCGCCACATCGGGATGGACGTGTTGGCCGGGATTCGTGGAAATCAGGCAAGCGGGAGGTCGTGGCAGCGGCTGGGGATCGCCGTGGCCTGGGTGCTGGCTGCGGCACTCGCGGCGAGCCTTCCGGCCGGCGCGGCCGAACCGCTGCGCGTCGGTTCCAAGCGCTTTACCGAGTCGTACATCCTCGGCGAACTGCTGAGCCAGGCCGCGGGGCCGCCCGGCACGGCGCAACACCAGCCCGGGCTGGGCAACACCGCGATCGTGTTCGCGGCGCTGCAGGCCGGCAGCATCGATCTCTACCCCGACTACACCGGCACGCTTGCCGCCGAAATCCTCAAGCTGCCGCCCGGCGCCGGGCTCGACCAGATCCGGCGGGCGCTGGCGCCGATGGGACTGGGCGCGGCGATTCCGCTGGGATTCGAGAACACCTATGCGCTGGCCGTGTCCGAGGCCCGCGCGGGTGCGTTGGCGCAGTTGAGCGACCTCGCCGCGCAGCCAGGGCTAAGGCTCGGGCTGTCGCACGAGTTCCTGGGCCGCGCCGACGGCTGGCCCGGGCTGGCCCGCCGCTATGGCCTGCCGCAACGCCCGCTCGGGCTCGACCACGGCGTCGCCTACGAGGCCCTGGCGGCAGGGCAGGTCGACGCCATCGACATCTATTCCACCGACGCCAAGATCCGCAAGTACCGGCTGCGCGTGCTGGCTGACGACCGGCATTACTTCCCGCGCTACGACGCCGTGGTGGTGTACCGGCTCGACCTGCCGCAGCGCTTCCCGCAGGCCTGGCAGGCACTGCAACGGCTGACCGGACGCGTCAGCGCCGACGACATGATCGCCATGAACGCGGCGGCGGAGCTCGATGGCCAGCCGTTCGCCGCGATCGCGCGCGCCTTCCTGGACGGCGCCGGGGCGCCGGCAACGCATGCCGCCGACGCAGGGCGCGGCCGGCTGCTGGCGGCGCTCTTCGGCCCCGACACCGTGCGCCTGGCGCGGCGCCATGTCGGGCTGGTGGCGGGCGCGGTCGGTGCCGCGACCCTGGTGGGCGTGCCGCTGGGGATGCTGGCGGCGCGGCGGCGCCGCACCGGCCACGCGGTGCTGGGCGCGGTCAGCGTGCTGCAGACGGTGCCGTCGCTGGCACTGCTGGCGATGCTGATCCCGCTGCTGGGCCGCATCGGCGTGTGGCCGGCGATGGTGGCGCTGTTTCTCTATGCGCTGCTGCCGATCGTGCGCAATACCGCCACCGGGCTGGAGCAGGTGCCGCAGGGCATGCGCGACGCGGCGCGCGCGCTGGGGCTGCGCGGCGCCCAGGTGCTGCGCTACGTGGAGCTGCCGCTGGCCTTGCCGGTGCTGCTGGCCGGCGTCAAGACCGCGGCCATCATCAGCGTCGGCACGGCCACCATCGCGGCGTTCGTCGGCGCGGGCGGTTTCGGCGAGCGCATCGCCACCGGGCTGGCGCTGAACGACACCACGCTGCTGCTCGCCGGCGCGATCCCGGCGGCGGTGCTGGCGCTGGCGGTGCAGGCCGGCTTCGAGGCGCTGGAGTGGGCGCTGCGCCGCCGGCGCGACGCGCGCTAGCCGGACTGCTGCGCGATCAGGCGCCCCAGCGTGGCCACCGCGGCCTCGGCCTCGCCGTTCCACAGGTGGCCGTAGTTGAGCCGGATGCAGTTGCGGTAGCCTTGCCTGGCCGAGAAGATCGGGCCCGGCGCGATGCCGATGCCGGCGGCCAGCGCGGCATGGTGCAAGGCCAGTGCGTCGAAGCCGGCGGCAAACTCGACCCACAGGAAGTAACCGCCCTCGGGCCGCGACACCCGCACCTCTTCCGGGAAGTGCTGGCCGATCGCGTCTATCATGCGGCCCTGCTGCATCTCCAGCACGTGGCGCAGCTTGCGCAGGTGCTTGTCGTAGCCGCCATGCTGGAGGTATTCGGCCAGCGCTACCTGCGCGGGCACGCCGGCCGACAGCGTGGTCATCAGCTTGAGCCGCTGGATCGCCTCGCCAAAGCGGCCCGGCGCGACCCAGCCGATGCGGAACCCCGGCGCCAGGGTCTTGGAGAACGAGCTGCAATGCATCACCAGGCCGTGCGTATCGAAGGCCTTGGCCGGCAGCGGGCAGCGGTTGCCGAAGTAGAGCTCGCCATAGACGTCGTCCTCGATCAGCGGCACCTGGTGGCGCGCCAGCAAGGCCACCAGCGCCTTCTTCTTGTCCTCCGACATGCTGGCGCCGAGCGGATTCTGGAACTGCGTCATGAACCAGCATGCCCTGACCGGGTGACGCGACAGCGCCGTGTCGAGCGCGCCCAGGTCGATGCCTTCGGCGGGATCGACCGGGATCTCGACGGCCTTGAGCCGCAGCCGCTCCAGCGCCTGCAGCGAGGCATAGAAGCCGGGCGATTCGATCGCGACCACGTCGCCCGGCTGCGTCACCGCCATCAGGCACAGGTTCAGCGCCTCGAGCGCGCCGTTGGTAACGACCAGGTCTTCGGCCGGCTGCGGCACGCCCGCACCCAGGTAGCGCAGCGCGATCTGGCGGCGCAGCGCGGCATTGCCGGGCGGCAGGTCATTGACCGAGTACCACGGGTCGAGCGCGCGGCCGGCGCGCGCCAGCGACTTGCCCAGCCGCTCCCACGGGAACAGCTCGGGCGAAGGGAAGGCCGAGCCGAACTGCACCAGCTCGCGGTCGCGCGCGCCTTCGAGCACGGCGAACACCAGCTTGGAGATGTCCACCTGCGTCGACACCTGCCGCGACGGGCGCGCCTGCGGCTGCGGCAGCTCGCGCCGCGCCGGCCCCGCCACGTAGTAGCCGGAGCGCTCGCGCGCCCGCACCAGCCCGCGCTCTTCCAGCCGGTAATAGGCCTGGAACGCGGTCGACGGGCTGACGCCGTACTGGGCCACGGTCTTGCGGATCGACGGCAGGCGCGTGCCGGGGGGCAGGCTGCCGTTGCGGATATCGGCGGCCAGGGTTTCGGCCAGGGCTTCGTACCGTTTCATGGTGGGGGCAGGGCGGCGGCGGTCAGGGGATTATCACCCGGGCGCAACCAACTGATACGTAATTTTTCCAGTTATCTGATGCTGGTATGGCAGGCGGCGCCGGACCATAATCGGCCTCTCGACCCGATACCCGTTGCCGTTGCGCCAGGAGATGCCATGACCCCGTTGAGGCTGTTGCGGACCGTGCTGTGGGGCTTCTTTGGCCTGCGCCAGGGCAGCGAGCACCAGCGCGACCTGGACCACCTGCGCCCGGTGCCGCTGATCGCGACCGGCGTGGCCGTCGCCGCCGCACTGGTGGCCTGCCTGGTGCTGGCGGCCAACTGGGCCGTGTCGGCGGCATGACCTGACTGCACCCATGCGCTTTCCTTTTCACGGGCCCGGCCTCGCTGTGTCCCGCGCGTTGCGCCGGCTGGCCGGCATGGCGCTGGCGCTACTGCTGACCGCGGGCCTGGCGCAGGCCGCCGCCGGCGACGCGCAGCAGTTCGAGCGCGGCCGCTACCTGGCCCGCATCGCCAACTGCGCCGCCTGCCATACCAGCGCCGGCGGCAAGCCCTTTGCCGGCGGGCTGCCGATCCGCACCGCGGTCGGCACGCTCTATTCGACCAATATCACGCCTGATGCCGGCAGCGGCATCGGCGCCTACACCCTGGCCGAGTTCGACCGTGCCGTGCGCCACGGCGTGGCGCGCGACGGCAAGCGCCTGTATCCGGCCATGCCGTACCCGTCGTATGCGCGCATGCAAGGCGACGACGTGGCGGCACTGTACGCCTACCTGCGCGCCGAGGTGGCGCCGGTGGCGCAGCGCAACCCCGCGCCGCAGATGCGCTGGCCGTTCGGCATGCGCAGCCTGCTGGCGGTGTGGAATGTGCTGTTCCTCGATGACGACCCGGTCCGCACCGACCCGGCGCGCGATGCCGCCTGGAACCGCGGTGCCTACCTGGTGCAGGCGGTGGCGCACTGCGGCGCCTGCCATACCCCGCGCGGCACGCTGTTCGCCGAGAAGGGCCTGGACCAGCGCAGCCGCCATTTCCTGTCCGGGGCCAGCGTGGAGGGATGGTCCGCCACCAACCTGACCGGCGACCAGGTCACCGGGCTGGGTGCCTGGTCGCGCGCGGACATCGCCGAGTTCCTGCGCACCGGGCGCAATGCGCACGCCACCTCGTTCGGCCCGATGTCGACGGTGGTGTCCACCGCCACCCAGTACATGAGCCCGGCCGACCTCGACGCGGTCGCGGCCTACCTCAAGTCGCTGCCCGGCGCGCGCGGCGAAGACAAGCCGTTCCGGCACGATCCCGCCACCGCGCAGCAGCTGCGCCAGGGCCGCTTCGACCTGCCGGGCGCGCGCCAGTACGCGGTGTTCTGCATGCCTTGCCATGGTGCCGATGGCAAGGGCTTCGCCCGCGTCTTCCCGCCGCTGGCCGGCAACCCCACGGTGGCCGATCCGGATCCGGCCTCGCTGGTCAACCTGCTGCTCGACGGCGCCGTGACCGCTCGGGTCGCCACCGCGCCCTCGGACTACCACATGCCCGGCTATGGCTGGACCCTGGACGACCAGGAGCTGGCCAACGTGCTGAGCTTTATCCGCGGCAGCTGGGGCAACCGCGCCGCGCCGGTGACGGAGGCCGACGTGGCCGCGCGGCGCCGGGCGCTGGCCGCGCAGCGCCAGGCCGACGCCCAACCATGAGCCGCCGATGACGATCACCCGAAGAGACTTCCTCAATGGCACCGCGCTGGCGATTGCCGCGGGACTGGCGCCGGCGCAGGTGCTGCACGCGCAGCCGCGCGCGGGCGCGCCGTCCGCTGCGTACCCGCCGGCGCTGACCGGGCTGCGCGGCAACCATCCGGGCACCTACACGCTGGCCCACAGCCTGGCGCGCGAAGGCGCGAAGTACCCCGCGGTGCTGGCGCGCGAAGCGTTCGACCTGGTGGTGGTAGGCGGCGGCCTCAGCGGCCTGGCGGCGGCGTGGTTCTACCGCCGCCGCTTCGGCGCCAACCGCCGCATCATGATCCTCGACAACCACGACGATTTCGGCGGCCACGCCAAGCGCAACGAGTTCACGGTGCGCGGCAAGCGGCTGGTGACCTATGGCGGCAGCGCCGAGATGCCGGCAAGCGCCGCCGGCGACGCCGCGGTGCGCGAGCTGCTGGCCGGGCTCGGGCTCGATGCCGCGCAGCCGCCCGCGGCCGTGGCCGCGGACCCGTATGCCGCACTCGGCATGGGCCGCGCGGTGTTCTTCGATGCCGAGCACTTCGGGCGCGACCAGTGGGTGGCGGGCGACCCCTTCGGCGAAGCGATCGATGCCCGCAGCAGCCAGCGCGTGGGCGGTCCGGGCGCGGCGGCGCTGTCGCGCTTCCTGGAGCGCGCGCCATTGCCCGCGGCGGACCGCGCCGCGCTGGCGCGGCTGGCCGCCGGCACCACCGATTATCTGCCGGCGCTGTCGGGCGCCGAACGCAGCGCGGCGCTGCGTACCATGCGCTACGCCGCCTTCCTGCGCGACCACGCCGGCATCGGCCTGGCCGGGCAGCGCTTCCTGCGCAGCCGCAGCGTCGATGCCTACGCGCTCGATGCCGACGGCATCTCGGTGGCCGACGCCATCGCCATCGGCCTGCCTGCAGGCGCCAACATGCCGGCGCCGGCGGACCATGCGCGATTGGGCAAGTCGCCCGCTTCGCGGCTGTGGTTTGCCGATGGCAATGCCTCGCTGGCGCGGCTGCTGGTGCAGAGCCTGATCCCGGGAGTGGCGCGCGTGGCCGCGCCGGCGCAGGTGGCATCGGCAGCGTTCGACTACAGCCGGCTGGATCGCGAAGGGCAGCCGGTGCGCCTGCGCCTGAACAGCACCGCGATCGCGGTCGAGCCCGACGGCCCGATCACGCGCGTCACCTATGGCTTCAGCGGCGACCTGCATCGGGTCGAGGCGCGCCACGTGGTGCTGGCCGGCTACAACATGATGATCCCCTACCTGCTGCCGTCGCTGCCGGCGCAGCAGAAGGCCATGCTGCACAACGAGGCCAAGGCGCCGCTGGTCTATACCAAGGTGGCGCTGGACCACTGGCAGGCGTTTGCCGCGCTGCGCACGCGCCGCATCCATGCGCCCGCCATGCCCTACACCGATCTCTGGCTGGAGCCGCCCGCGGGCCGGGAACCCTCCGACCCGGCGGTGCTGCACATGCTCTACGTGCCGACCGTGCCCGACAGCGGCATGCCCGCGCGCGACCGCTTCCGCGCCGGCCGCGCCTTGCTGCTGGGCACGCCGTTCGATGCGATGGAGCGCGACATCCGCACGCAGCTCGACCGCATGCTGGGACACCAGGGCTTTGCCTCGAAGGATGTGATCCGCGCCATCACCGTCAACCGCTGGGCGCACGGCTACAGCTACATGCCCGACAGCCTGGCCGGCGAGAACGTCGCGCCCGAGGCAGCGTGGCCCGGGCTGGCCGGCGTCGGCAACATCAGCATAGCCAACAGCGACAACGCCGGCAGCCCTTCGCTGACGGCCGCGGTGGCGCAGGGCAAGCGCGCGATCGAGCGGCTGCCCGGCTAGCCCGGCTCAGCCGTGGCGCGGCGGCGTCAGCGCCTCGATCTCCGCGTCCTTGGCCTCCCACTGGCGTGCCAGCCAGTGGTGGAATTCGGTGCGGAAGGCCTTGTCGCTGCCGTAGTCGGCGTCGCAGAAGGACGGCGGCACCGGCAGCTGGCGCATGCGCACCAGCACCGGGCCCGCGCGCCCGCAGGCCAGGTCCCAGAAGCCCGGCGCGCCTTCCGGATAGACGATGGTGACATCGATCAGCGAGCGGAACTTGTTGCCCATCGCGTTCAGCGCCACCGCCAGGCCACCGGCCTTGGGCTTGAGCAGGTGGCGGTAGGGCGAATCCTGCGCGGCGTGCTTGGCCGCGGTAAAGCGCGTGCCTTCGGCAAACACCATCACGCTGGTCGGCACCAGCGAAAACTTCGCGCAGGCGCGCCGGGCGGTCTCCTGGTCCTGGCGCCGCAAGGCCGGGTTGCGGCGCAGCTCGGCCTTGCCGTGGCGCTTCATGAACGGGAAATCCAGCGCCCACCAGGCCAGGCCGATCACCGGCACATAGATCAGCTGCTGCTTGAGGAAGAACTTCAGCAGCGGGATGCGGCGGTTCAGCGCCCGTTGCAGCACGAAGATGTCGGCCCACGACTGGTGGTTGCAGTTGACCAGGTACCAGTCGGCATAGCGCAGGCCCTGGTTGCCGCGAATGTCCCAGGGCTCGCGCTGGATCCACGCGAACCAGCCGGTGTTGCCGGAGATCCAGGCGGTGGCGATGCCATTGAGCAGCGGGTCGATGCGGCGCCCGGCCGCGGCGAACGGCAGCGCCAGCTTCAGCAGCGCCAGCGGAAACAGCAGCGCGCACCAGAACAGCGTGCTGGCGATCAGCAGGGTCCAGCTCAGGATGCCGGTGACAAAGGCGAAGCGGCCGCGCGGCACCGGCGCCCGGCGCCGTGGCGGCACGGCAGGAGCGGCGGAGAGGGGCTGGCTGGCGTCGGCGGAATCGGGGGCGGCGGAGGAAGCGGGGGAAGAAGAGGGCAACGTCGTCATGGGCGCCAGTTTGCGGGCAGTAAAGGAATTGGAGCTTGCGCTTGATCAACGCGGACGCTGGCTCGTGGGTATCTCAAGTTGACGCGTGATGCCTTCAGAACACCAGCGTCGCCGTGCCCATGAAGGTGTTGGTGCTCTTCAGCCGGTTCTTGCTCGCCACCGACGGCACCCAGCGCAGGCCCAGCGACAGCAGGCTTTTGGCGCCGACCTTGGTGTCGTAGGTGACGATCGGGCCCACCGCCCAGTCGTGGCCGCGGAAGCCGTTCAGGCGGTCCGCCAGCGGGCCGCTGTCGTCGCCCAGCTGCTGCGTGGTGCCGGCGATCAGGCCCACGCCGGCGCCGTTGGCAAAGCGCTTGAGCAGCATGGTGTCGAGCGTGAACAGCGGCGCGTTCTGGTAATCGGTGGCTTGGTTGCGGGTGTAGAACTGGATGCCGGCGACGGCATCGAACTCGAGCCCGTGTTCTGGGAACAGTCTGGTGTAGGCCACCTGCGGAATGAAGGTCCAGTTGTTGAGGCTGGGATTGGCCAGGGCGTTGGGGTCGTACTTGCCGGTCGGCGCCCACACGTTCAGGCTCAGCGCCACGTGTTCCGTCTTGGAAAAATGGTAGCCGGCGATGATCGGCGCGAAGGTGATGTCGAACAGGTTCGAGGCGGTGTCCTGGGTGCTGCTGCCGCTGCCGCCCACGGCAAGATTGGCCGTGACCTTGGTCCATACATAGGGCAGCGTGAAACTGGAGGCAAAGTTCCAGGCGCCGGTGTCGGTGTCCCACACTGTCATCACGGTGGCCAGGGTGAACGCGAGCTTGCCGTCGATACCCGCCGAGGCCTTGCCCGCGACCGGCACGGTGCGGCTGCCGCCGATTGAGCCGTCGAGGTAGATTTCGCCGACGTTGACGATCAGCGCAGGCTCCGGCGACACGACCCCGGCATTGGGCAGAACGCTGGTGCCGGTGACGGGACGCCCGAGGGCGCCTTCGGTGGCGTGGGCGCCGGCGCAGGCCAGCACCAGCGGTGCAGTCAAGGCAAGCCGTTGTGCGAGGGTCTTTGGCATGGGCATCGACATGAAGGACAGACCGGGCCGGGCCCGCTGCGATGAGACGTTCGGTGAAGCGAGGCGCTGCCGCCGGTTTTCGACATTGCATACTAGCAGCAAACCCCCGCGTCACTGCTGGCGCCGCAACACGAAGAAACTTTCATCACGGCATCGCAAATATTGACTTCCCAAGGCCAAAGCCGCTCGGCGATGATGCATGCCGATGAACCGTTCCGCCATGACAAGAGGCATTGCCGCGCTGGCGAGCGCACTGGCTGTGTGCTGGTGCGGTGGCGCATGGGCGCAGGCCGAGGGCGCTGCCGAAACGAAGTCGCTGTCGTTCTTCGACCCGGAAGACGGCGAGTTCGACATGAGCGACTTCCTGCTCAACCACCGCGGCGCACTGCCCGTGCCCACCATCATCACCGAGCCCGCGGTCGGCTACGGCGTGGGCCTCGGGCTGCTGTTCTTCTCGCAATCGATGGCCGATGCCGCCGCCAGCGCCAGGGCCAGCGGCAAGGGCCCGGCGCCGCCCAACATCACCGGTGTCGGCGGCGCCTATACCGAGAATGGCACCTGGGCCGCCGGCGTCGCGCATTTCCACACCTGGGACGGCGACCGCTACCGCTATCTCGGCGCGCTGGCCAAGGTCGATGCCAACCTCGACTACTACGGCTTGCGCGACCAGCCGCGTGCCTATGGGCTGCGCGGGGTGTTGCTGGTGCAGCAACTGCTGGTGCGCGTCGCCGACACCCGCTGGTACGTGGGCCCGCGCTATGTGTATTTCGATTCGACCGCGGCCTTCAAGTTTGGCGATGCCGGCGAGCTGGGCGGCTTCGACCGGAGCCAGCGCATCGGCAAGGCCGGCCTGGTGATCGACTACGACTCGCGCGACAACATCTTCTATCCCAGCCGCGGCAGCTACGCCGAACTCGAGGCGCAGTTTGCCCGCGGCGGCTTCGGCAGTACCCAGTCGTTCGACATGTATAACGCGCGCGGCTTTACCTGGCTGCCGCTGACGCGCACCGTGATCCTCGGCCTGCGTGCCGATACGCGTTTTTCCAGTGGCGACGTGCCGTTCTATGCGCAGCCGTACGTCGACCTGCGCGGCGTGCAGAAGGGGCGCTACCAGGACCGCAATGCGCTCGCGGCGGAAATGGAACTGCGCTGGGACGTGACCCCGCGCTGGTCGCTGCTGGGCTTCACCGGCGTCGGCAAGGCCTATGGGCGCTGGCACGATTTTTCCGATGCGTCGACCATCTACAGCGTCGGCGCGGGCTTTCGCTACATGATCGCGCGCAAGCTGGGCGTGTCGATCGGCCTGGATGTGGCGCACAGCAAGGGCCAGAACGCCTTTTATATCCAGGTCGGCAGCGCGTGGCGCTGAGGCGACAGCGGAATGAGAAAAAAACTTAATTCACTGCTGCCGGAAATCATAAAAAGCTCACTTCTGATCGCCGAACCCATCTGAGATCATTGTTTTCGTCGAATCGGGTGATGTTTTGTACACAGAGGCAATGGCATGGACGGACCACGGAGCGGACCACGTGACAGCGGCAATCCCGGTGCGGGCCCGGCAGCCCTCGCGGCCGAACGGCGCGGCGGCGGGCGGGCGTGGCTGCTGGCGGGCCTGCTCGGGGTCGGGCTCGCGGCCGGCCTGGGCGGCAGCTACTGGTATCTGCAGGAGCGGACCGCGGCCGCGCCAGCGATTGTCGTCGGCGATGGCAAGAACGGTCCGGCCGGCATGGTGCGCGTGCCCGGCGGCGAGTTCCTGATGGGCAGCGACAGCAAGCTGGCACAGCCCAATGAAAAGCCGGCACACAAGGTGCGCGTGCATGCGTTCTGGATGGACCAGCACCACGTCACCAACGCGGAATTCCGCAGGTTCGTCGAAGCCACCGGCTATGTCACCACCGCCGAGCGCGCGCCCGACTGGGAAACGCTGCGCGTGCAGCTGCCGCCCGGCACGCCGCGCCCGCCCGACAGCGCCATGGTCGCGGGCGGCATGGTCTTCGTCGGCACGCCGCGCCCCGTGCCGCTGCAAGACTATTCGCGCTGGTGGCGCTATGTGCCCGGCGCCGACTGGCGCCATCCGACCGGCCCCGGCAGCTCGATCGAAGGCAAGGATAACCACCCGGTGGTGCAGGTCTCGTACGAAGACGCACAGGCCTATGCCAGGTGGGCCGGCAAGCGGCTGCCGACCGAGGCGGAATGGGAGTTCGCCGCGCGCGGCGGGCTGGAGCAGGCGACCTATGCCTGGGGCGAACGGTTTGCGCCGGACGGCAGGCAGATGGCCAATGTCTGGCAGGGCCAGCAGCACCAGCCCTTCCCGGTGGTCAGCCCCAAGGCCGGCGGCGCGCTCGGCACCAGCCCGGTCGGCACCTTTCCGCCCAACGGCTACGGCCTCGCCGACATGACCGGCAACGCCTGGCAGTGGGTCGCGGACTGGTACCGGGCCGACCAGTTCCGGCGCGAAGCCGGCAAGGCGCAGCCGATCCGGAACCCGCTGGGCCCGCTGGCGTCCTGGGACCCGTCCGAGCCGGGGGTGCCGGTCAACGCGCCCAAGCGCGTCACGCGCGGCGGCTCGTTCCTGTGCAACGAGGATTTCTGCCTGAGCTACCGCCCCAGCGCACGGCGCGGCACCGACCCCTTCAACAGCATGTCGCACCTCGGCTTCCGCCTGGTGATGGACGAGGGCCGCTGGGCTGAAATGCAGCGGCGGCCAGCGGTGGCAATGGCCGCACCGACCAGCCCGGCCGCGCGCTAACGCCGCGCGCGGCATGTTTCTTTCCAGCAGGGCAACACGCGACAGGAGCGAGCAACATGACCATGGCAGCGCCTCCCGCAATCCTTGCCGGCCACACACGCAAGGCCCTCGCCGCGCTGGCGCTGGCCGGCCTGGCGCTGGCCGGCTGCTCGACCCCCGCCACCGCGCCGGCTGCGCCGGATGCGGCCGCGCAGTCGGTGCAGGACACGGCAGCGGCGCTGCCATCGTGGCGCGACGGTGCGGCCCGGCAGGCGTTGCTGAAGTTCGTTGCCGACGTGACGCGGCCCGGCTCGCCCGGCTTCGTGCCGCCCGAGGAGCGCGTGGCCGTGTTCGACAACGACGGCACGCTGTGGAGCGAGCAGCCGCTGTACTTCCAGTTCTTCTTCCTGCTCGACCAGGTCCGCGCCGCGGCGCCGCAGCACCCGGAGTGGCGCAGCAACCCGGCCTTCAAGGCGCTGATGGCCAACGACATGCAGGGCCTGATGCGCAACGAGAAGCAACTGGCGGCGCTGGTCGCCAAGGCCAACAGCGGCATGACCGTGGACGAGTACGACCGCACCATCCGCGACTGGCTGGCGAAATCCCGGCATCCCAGGTTCAACCGGCCGTACACCGAACTGGTGTACCAGCCGCAGCTGGAATTGCTGTCCTACCTGCGCGCCAATGGCTTCAAGACCTACATCGTCTCGGGCGGCACCATCGATTTCATGCGGCCGTGGAGCCAGGCCATCTACGGCATCCCGCCCGAACAGGTGATCGGCTCCTCGCAGGCGGTGCGCTACCAGGCGCGCGACGGCAAGCCGGTGCTGGTGCGCGACCCCAAGCTGGACTTCATCGATGACGGACCGGGCAAGCCGGTCGGCATCTACCGCCATATCGGCCGCCGGCCGATCCTCGCCGTGGGCAATTCCGACGGCGACCTGCAGATGCTGGAGTACACCACGGGCGGCGACGGCCCGCGCCTGGCGGTGCTGGTGCATCACGACGATGCCGAGCGCGAGTTCGCCTATGACCGCCAGTCCAAGGTGGGCAAGCTCGACAAGGCCCTCGACGCGGCCCGCGCCAGGGGCTGGACGGTGGTCAGCATGAAGCGGGACTGGCAGCAGGTCTATCCGGCCGGCAAGCCATGACCACACGTAGCAGCAGCAAACCGACCGTAACGGGTCAATGAACGGAGGCGGGACATGCTCAGAGTTGAAGAACGCATGGTCAGAGGGCGGAGTTCCAGGCTGGCGATGCTGGCCGTGGCTGCCGTGGTGGTCGCGGTGACCGGCTGCGACAAGAAGGAAACCCCGCCCAAGGCGCAGCAGCCGGCGGCGCAGGCGCCCGCCACGGCGCCGGCACCGGCCGCGGCCGCGCCGGCACCCGGCAGGGAGAATCCCCCGGTCGCCACCAGCGCACCGGTTGCGGCGGCATCCGCGCCGGCGCTGGCGGCCCCGGCGACGTCCGGCAAGAAGCCGAACATCCTGGTTATTTTCGGCGACGACGTCGGCCAGACCAACATCAGCGCCTACAGCCACGGCGTGGTGGGCTACCGGACCCCGAATATCGACCGCATCGCCCAGGAAGGGATGCTCTTCACCGACTACTACGGCGAAAACAGCTGCACCGCCGGCCGCTCCACCTTCATTACCGGTGAGGTCGGGCTGCGCACGGGCCTGCTGAAGGTCGGCGTGCCGGGTGCGCCGGTGGGCCTGCAGGCGCAAAACGTGACCATTGCCCAGGCGCTGAAGCCGCTCGGCTATGCCACCGGCCAGTTCGGCAAGAACCACCTGGGCGACCGCAACGAGTACCTGCCCACCGCACATGGCTTTGACGAGTTCTTCGGCAACCTCTATCACCTGAATGCGGAAGAGGAACCCGAGCGGCCGTACTACCCGAAGAACGACCAGGCCTGGGTCAAGGCCAACGCACCGCGCGGTGTGATCCGCTCCTTTGCCGACGGCAAGGTGGAAGACACCGGGCCGCTGAACCGCAAGCGCATGGAGACCATCGATGACGAGACCACGGCGGCGGCGATCGGCTTCATGGACAAGCAGGTGAAGGCCGACAAGCCGTTCTTCGTGTGGATGAATACCACGCGCATGCACGTGTTCACCCACGTGCGCGAGTCGATGCGAGGGCAGAGCGGCATGCCCGGCAACGAGTATGCCGACGGCATGATCGAGCACGATGGCCACGTCGGCAAGCTGCTCAAGGCGCTCGACGACCTGAAGGTGGCCGACAACACCATCGTGATCTACAGCACGGACAACGGCCCCAACCAGTTCAGCTGGCCCGATGCCGCGACCACGCCGTTCCGCAGCGAGAAGGACACCAACTGGGAAGGCGCGTTCCGGGTGCCGGCCATCATCCGCTGGCCGGGCCGCATCAAGCCCAACACCGTGTCCACCACGATGATCTCCGGGCTCGACTGGTTCCCGACGCTGCTGGCCGCGGCCGGCGATTCCGATATCAAGGAGCGCCTGCTCAAGGGCGCCAGCATCGGCGGCAAATCGTTCAAGGTGCATCTGGACGGCTACAACTTCATGCCCTACCTGACCGGGCAGACCAATACCGGGCCGCGCCAGGATTTCTTCTACTTCAACGATGACGGCGTGCTGGTGGCGATGCGCCACAACGACTGGAAGTTCGTGTTCTGCGAGCAGCGCCAGCCGGGCGGTTTCCAGGTCTGGGCGAACCCGTTCACCTGCCTGCGCGTGCCCAAGGCGTTCAACCTGCGCATGGATCCGTATGAGCGCGCGGATGTGGTCTCCGACCAGTACTACGACTGGACCGCGAAGAACGCGTACATGATCAGTTATGCGTCCTCCCGCGTGGCACCGTTCCTGCAGAGCTTCAAGGACTATCCGCCCAGCCAGCGTCCGGCGAGCTTCACCATCGACCAGATGACCGAGGCGGTGATGTCGTCGCTCGACAAGGGCGCGGCCGGCGCCAAGTAGCCGCCGGCGTGACCGGCCAGCCGGCTCCAGCTGCAGGGCTGGCTGGCCCATTCGACAGGGGTCGCACCATGGTAGAAGCGCGCGCCGGCGCAAGCTCCGGCAACGATAAGGTGCGGAACGCGACGGCCACCAACGGGCAGGGCGCCCTGGCCGCGCTGGCGCCTGCCCTGCTGCTCTTTGCCTCGGGCGCCGCGGGGCTGGTGTTCCAGGTGCTCTGGATCAGGCAGCTGGCGCTGGTGGTGGGCGTCGAGGTGCACGCCGTCACCACGGCGGTGAGCGCGTTCTTCGGCGGCCTGGCGCTGGGCGGCTGGCTGTTCGGCCGCATCGCCGACCGCCATGGTGATCCGCTCAGGCTGTATGCGTGGCTGGAAATCGCGGTGCTGGTGCTGGGCCTCGGCGCGACACTGGCACTGGCGCGGGCCGCCGCGCCGTTTGCCTGGCTGGAGGCTCGGGCGGGCCTGCTGGCGTGGGCGTTGCCGATGGTGCTGGTGATGCTGCCGGCGGCCGCCATGGGCGGCACGCTGCCAGTGCTGATGCGCGTGCTGGGGTCGCGCCCCGGCCGCGTCGGCACGCACGGCGGACGGCTCTACGCCGCCAACACCGCCGGCGCGATCGCCGGCACGCTGCTGGCCGGCTTTGTGCTGGTGCCCGGGCTTGGCGTCCTCGGCAGCGCCATTGCGGCGGGCGTGCTCAGCGGCGTCGCGGCGCTGGGCGCCTGGCTGCTGGCGCGGCGCGCAAGGCGTCCGTCCGCTGCCATCGGCGCCGACGCGGAGCGCGCTGCCGCCGACGCTGCCGAGGCTGCTGACACTGCCGCCGGCGATGTCGCCAACGGCCGGCTCGCATTGCTGCTGTATGCCGCCGCCGGCGGCATTGCGCTGGGCTACGAGGTGGTCTGGTCGCAGGCCATCGTGCAGTTCCTCAGCACGCGCACCTTCGCCTTCACCGTGGTGCTGGCGACCTACCTGGCCGGGCTGGCCAGCGGCAGCGCGCTGGCCGCGCGCCATGCCGACCGCGTGCGCGACCCGTGGGGCGCCTTCGGGCTGCTGGTGGCGGCGGCCGGGCTGGTGGCATTGCTGGAATTCGTGCTGCTGGGCGAATGGCTGCTGCACGCGCAGGGCAGCCTCTCGGCCTGGATCCAGGGCCTCACCGCGAGCCCGCTGCTGGCGGCCTGCGCGCGCTTTGCGCTGGCGGCGCTGACGGTGGTGTTCGTGCCGACGCTGCTGCTGGGCGCGGCGTTTCCGTTCGTGCTGCGCGTCAGTGTCGACAGCCGGCGCATCGGCGCGGGCGTGGGCAGCGTGGTCGCGCTCAACACGCTCGGCGGCATCGCCGGCACGGTGCTGGCCGGCTTTGTGCTGGTGCCGTACCTGGGACTGGTGCGCACGCTGTCGCTGCTGGCGGTTGCGGCGGCGGTGGTCGGCGTGGTGGCGGTGGCGCTCGGCAGCGGCGTGCGGCCCGCGGCGCGCTGGGCGGTGCCGATGCTGGGCGTGCTGGCGGTGATCGCCGCCGCGCTGGCGCCGCCGGATCGCCTCGCCATGCTGCTGGCGCGGGCGCGCGGCGGCGAACTGGTGTTCTACGAGGAAGGGCGCGGCGCCACCGTGGCGGTGGTCGAGCAGGGCTCCGCCACCAACCGCTTCCGCCGCCTCTATATCCAGGGCGTGTCCAATTCCGGCGATGCCATGACGTCGCAGCGCTATATGCGGCTGCAGGCGCTGCTGCCGCTGATCGTGCACAACGGCGCCCCGAAGTCGGCGCTGGTGATCGGCCTGGGCACCGGCATCACGGCGGGCGCGACGCTGGCGTGGCCGGGGCTGGAGCGGCGCGTGGTGGCGGAGTTGCTGCCGCCGGTGGCGCGCGCGGTGCCCAGCTTCAAGGGGAATTTCGGCGTCGCCACCGACCCGCGCGTCGAGATCCGCCTGCGCGACGGCCGCCGCGAGCTGCTGCAGAGCCCGCAGCGGTACGACCTGGTCACGCTGGAGCCACCGCCGCCATCGGCCGCCGGCGTGGCCAACCTGTATTCGACCGACTTCTACCGGCTCGCGGCAACGCGGCTGCAGCCCGGCGGGCTGGTGGCGCAGTGGCTGCCACTGCCGACGCAGAACGATGCCGATACGCGCATGCTGGTGCGCAGCTTCCTCGACGTGTTCCCGCACGCCTCGCTGTGGACCACCGAGCTGCACGAGATGCTGCTGGTCGGTTCGATGTCGCCGCTGGCGCTGGATCTGGCGCAGGTCCGCGCGCGCTTTGCGCAGCCCGAGGTCGCGGCGGCGCTGCAGGCGGTCGGCGTGCGCTCGGCGGCGGCGCTGCTGGCCACCTGGGTCACCGACCGCACCGGGCTGGACTGGTATGCGGCCGACGCCCCGGCCGTGACCGACGACCGCCCGCGCATCGAATACGCCGGCTGGGTCCGCCCGGATGCCTTCCCGGAATCGCTGTCCAGGCTGCTGTCGCTGCAAGGCGAACCGCCGCTGGCGGGCGCCGACGATGCCTTCTGGCGCGAACTGCGCCACGAGCGCGAGATCCTGCACACCTTCTACCGCGCCGGCCTCGACGCCTACCGCGGCGACCGCGAGGCCTGGGCCAGCCATATCACGCAGGCCCTGCGCGCCGATCCCGACAATCCTTACTATGCGTGGTTCGTCGGCGGCCAGGCCCGCCGCGCCCCGGCCGCGCCAAGGAACGCCCCATGAGCACACGCGACGACGTGCTGGCCCTGCAGCAGCGCATGGGCGAATCGATCGTGGGCCAGCAGCGCATGATCGAGCGCCTGCTGCTGGGCCTGCTGGCGGACGGCCACCTGCTGGTGGAAGGCCTGCCGGGGCTGGCCAAGACCCGCGCCATCAAGATGCTGGCGCGCAACCTCGATGCTCGGCTGTCGCGCATCCAGTTCACCCCGGACCTGCTGCCGGCGGACATCACCGGCTCGGAAATCTACTTCAGCGAAGGCGGCAAGGGCGAGTTCCGCTTCCAGGCCGGCCCGGTGTTCGCCAACCTGGTGCTGGCCGACGAGGTCAACCGCTCGCCGGCCAAGGTCCAGGCGGCGCTGCTGGAGGCGATGGAAGAGCGCCAGGTCACCGTCGGCGGCACCACCCACAAGCTCGAGCCGCTGTTCCTGGTGATGGCCACGCAGAACCCGATCGAGCAGGAGGGCACCTACCCGCTGCCCGAGGCGCAGATGGACCGCTTCCTGATGCATGTCAGCGTGGGCTATCCCGAAGCGCAGGCCGAGGCCGACATCGTCAGGCTGGCGCGCGCGGAAGAAGCGGGCGGCGCGGCCGCGGGCGCAACCGCGCCGGTGCGGCTGGCGCCAGCGGCCATTTTCGCCGCGCGCGCGGAAATCCATGGCATCCATGTCAGCGAGGCGGTGGAGCGCTACATCGTCGCGCTGGTGCAGGCCACGCGCGCGCCCAAGCCGGTCGACGACGATCTCGACAAGTGGATCCAGGTGGGCGTGAGCCCGCGCGGCTCGATCGGGCTGGACAAGGTGGCGCGCGCGCATGCGTGGCTGCACGGGCGCGACTTCGTCACGCCCGAGGACGTGCAGGCCGTGGTCGGCGATGTGTTCCGCCACCGGCTGATCCTGTCGTACGAGGCGCATGCCGCCGGCGTCGGCGCCGATGCCGTGATCGAGCGCCTGGTGCAGCAGGTGGCGGTGGCCTGAAAGATCCGCGAGGTCATCCCATGCGCCTGCCATTCCGCGCCCTTGCCCGCGCCGCCCCGGCGGCGGCGCACGCGCCGTCTTCGCAGGCCCCGGCCGGTGTCAGCGTCGACGCCGCGGCGCTGGCCCGGCTGGAGCTGGCCGCGCGCGATTTCCATTTCCTGCCGCGCCAGCCCGTGCACAGCGTGCTGGCGGGGCGCCATGCCTCGCGCGTGCGCGGGCGCGGGCTGACCTTCGAGGAACTGCGCCTGTACCTCCCCGGCGACGATATCCGCAGCATGGACTGGCGCGTGACCGCGCGCACCGGACGGCCCCATGTGCGCGTCTACACCGAGGAGAAGGACCGTCCGGTGCTGCTGGTGGTGGACCAGCGCATCAACATGTTCTTCGGCAGCCGCCGCGCGATGAAATCGGTCAGCGCGGCCGAAGCGGCGGCGCTGGCGGCGTGGCGCGTGCTCGCCGAAGGCGACCGCGTCGGCGGCGTGGTGCTGGGCGACGACCGCATCGAAGCGTTTGCGCCGCGCCGCAGCCGCGACGCCGTGCAGCAGCTGCTGGGCGCCATCGCGCGCTTTAACCAGGCCCTGCGCGCCGACGCGCCGGCGCGCCGCGCCGCGGGGCAACTGAACACGGCGCTGGAGCGCACCGCGCGCATGGCGCGCCACGATTGCCTGGTCATCGTCATCAGCGACTTCGACGGCCATGATCGCCGCACCCGCGACCTGATGCTGGCGCTGGCGAGGCACAACGACGTGCTGACCATGCTGGTCCACGACCCGTTCCTGGGTGAGCTGCCGGGCTCGGGGCAGCTGGTGGTCAGCGACGGCGAGCTGCAGGTCGAGCTGGGCTTCGGCCACGCCGCCACGCGGCGCGGCATCGCCGGATTTGCCGATGCCCGCGCCAGGGCGCTGCTGGACTGGCACCATGCCATGGGCGTGCCGCTGCTGCCGCTGTCCGCCGCCGAGGAAACCGCGCCGCAGTTGCGGCGGCTGCTGGGCCGGCCGCTGCAGCAGGCGCCGGTGCGGCAACGCGCGGGGGCGGCGCGATGAGCCTGACCCACAGCGCCGCCCCGGCGACCCTGGCCACGCTGGCCGACCTCGCCGTGCCGGCGCCGCCCTCATGGATGCCGCAGACCATCGGCTGGCCGATCGCCGGCGGCGTGCTGCTGCTGGCGCTGGCCTGGGCCGGCTGGCGCGCCTGGCGGCGCTACCGCGCCAACCGCTACCGGCGCGAAGCGCTGGCGGAACTGGCGGCACTGCCGCGGGACCCGGACCCGGCACAGCGCGCCGCGGCCTTGCGCGCGATGGCGGCGCTGCTCAAGCGCACCGCGCTGGCGGCGTGGCCGCGCGCACAGGTGGCGAGCCTGGCCGGCGGCGGCTGGGCCGAATTCCTGCGGGCGCATGCGGGACGGGCGCAGGATGTCGCGCCGCAGCTGGCCGCGCTGGTGCACGACGCCGAGTACCGCGGCGACGCCGCGCTGGCGCAATGGCCCGATACCCAGGTGCGCGCCGTGGCCGCGGCGTGCCGGCGCTGGATCGCGGAGCACCATGTACCAGTTTGAATATCCCTGGCTGTTCGCGCTGCTGCCGCTGCCCGTGCTGCTGTGGTGGTGGCTGCCGCCGTACCGCGAGGAAAGCCCGTCGGTGCGGCTGCCGTTCTTTGGCGAGGTTGCCAGTGCCGCCGGGCTGACGCCGGCCGCCGGTGCCGTGGTGCCGCGCCGCAACCGTCTGCAATGGGTGCTGGCGCCGCTGGCGTGGGCGCTGGTGGTGACGGCGCTGGCGCGGCCGCAGTACCTGGAGGCGCCGGTGCAGAAGGTGCAGCCCGCGCGCGACCTGCTGCTGGCGCTGGACCTGTCGCAGTCGATGGACACGCGCGACTTCCGCGATCCGTCCGGCGCGCTGATCCCGCGCGTGCAGGCGGTGCGGCAGGTGGTCAGCAACTTCGTGGCGCGGCGCCCGGGCGACCGCATCGGCCTGGTCGTGTTCGGCGACGCCCCATACCCGCTGGCGCCGTTCACGCTGGACCACCAGCTGGTGCAGACACTGCTGGCCGACCTGCTGCCCGGCATGGCCGGACCGAGCACGGCGCTGGGCGACGCCATCGGGCTTGGCATCAAGATGTTCGCGCACAGCGAAGCGCCGCAGCGCGTGATGATCGTGCTCACCGACGGCAACGACACCGCCAGCCGGATGCCGCCCGAGCGCGCCGGCGGCATCGCGCGCGAACGCAAGGTGGTGGTGCATGCCATCGGCATCGGCGACCCCAACGCCGCGGGCGAGGACAAGGTCGACCTCGAGGTGCTGCAGCGGCTGGCGGCGCAGACCGACGGGCGCTATTTTTTCGGCGCCGACCAGGCTGGCCTGGAGGCCATCTACGCGACCCTCGACCGGATCACGCCGCAGCAGCAGAAGACGCTGTCGTGGCGGCCGCGGCGCGAGCTGTTCATGTGGCCGCTGGGCGCGGCGCTGGCGCTGGTGCTGGCGTACCAGCTGGTGATGTTCGGCTATTCGGCGTGGGTCGCGCGGCCGCGGCCGCCCCGGGCGAGCGTGGCCGAAGCGACGGAAGGGCCGGAACGGGCGGAGCGGCCAGGCGCAATGGCGGATGCCGCCGGGAGCGGGCGCTGATGCCGGCCTGGCTGGACACCCTCGCGCACTTCCATTTCCTGCGCCCATGGTGGCTGCTGGGGCTGCTGCCGGCCGCGCTGCTGGTGTGGGCGGCGCGGCGCCGCGGCGACGTGCGCCGGCGTTGGCGCGAAACCATCGCGCCGCACCTGCTCGACGCGCTGATGCTCGGCCGGCGCCGCCGCCTGGCGCTGCGCCCGGTGCACCTGACCGCGCTGCTGCTGGCGCTGGGCACGGTGGCGCTGGCGGGCCCGAGCTGGCGCCAGGAGCGACCGCCATTCCTCGACGACAAGGCGCCGCTGGCGATCGCCGTGAACCTGTCGACGAGCATGGACGCGGTCGACGTCACGCCCACGCGGCTGGAGCGCGCCAAGCTCAAGATCAAGGCGCTGCTGGCGCGCCGCGACGGCGGCCGCACCGCCATCTATGCCTATGCCGGCTCGACCCACCTGGTGCTGCCGCTGACCGACGACGCCAGCCTGCTGCAGACCTTCGCCGATGCGCTGCAGACCCGCATCATGCCGGCGCCGGGCCGCGACATGGCGCAGGCGCTGCGCGTGATCGACGCCGACCTGAAGCGCGAGCCGGTGCCCGGCACCATCCTGTTCCTGACCGACGGCGTCGACCCCGCCGCCGCCGCGGCGTTCCGCGCCCAGGCCGACAGCGGCCGCAGCCAGCCGGTGGTGCTGGCGCTGGGCACCGCGCAGGGCGGGCCGCTGCGCAACGCCGCCGGCGGCTTCGTCGAGCGCGACGGCGCGCGTGTGTTCGCGCGGCTGGACGTGGCGGCGCTGGAGCGCTTCGGCGATGACAGCGGCGTGCCGGTGGCGACCTTCACGCCCGACAGCGACGACGACGTGGCCTGGGTGCAGCGCCACGTGCAGTCGCATCTCGAACAGATGCAGGCCGGCGACCGCACCCGCTGGAAGGATGAAGGCTGGTGGCTGGTGCCGCCGCTCGCGTTGCTGGCGATGCTGTGGTTCCGCAAGGGCTGGACCGTGCGCTGGAGCGCCGGCCTGCTGCTGGCGCTGGCGCTGGCCGCGCCGCCCGAGGCGCGCGCGCAGTCATCCGCGCCAGCCACGCAAGCCAGTGCGGTACGTCCATGGCGCTTCGCCGACCTGTGGCTGACGCACGACCAGCAAGGCCGGCGCGCCTTCGAGCAGGGCGACTATGCCCGCGCCGCGACGCTGTTCGACGATCCGATGTGGCGTGGCATCGCCCAGTATCGCGCGGGCCAGTACGCGCAGGCGGTGCAGAGCTTCGCACGGGTCGATTCGGTGCAGGCGGACTACAACCAGGGTAATGCGCTGGCGCGCCAGGGCCAGTACCGGCTGGCCGCCGCCCGCTACCGCCAGGCGCTCAGGCGCCAGCCGCAGTGGACCGAGGCAGCCGCCAACCTGGCGCTGATGGAAAAGCTGCTGGCGCAGCAGTTGCCGAAGGAAAAGCCGGACCCCGACGACGGCGAGGAGCCGCCCGACCTGCCGCCGGACCAGGTCAAGTACGACGCCCCGAAGCCGTCGGCGCCGGGCGGCAAGTCGCTGCAGGTGGTGCTGACGCAGGACGCCGAGATGTGGATGCGCGCGATCCAGACCACGCCGACCGACCTGCTGCAGCGCAAGTTCGCGCTGCAGCACGCACCGGCCGCGCCTGCGCAGGGCGCGCGATGAGGCGCCACGCCATGCCGCCTCGCGCCTGGCTGCGGCGCGCCGCGCCGCTGGTGCTGCTGCTGGCGGCGTGGCTGTGGCCCTGGCTGGCGCGGGCGGCCGCGGGACCCATCGTGCGCGTCGAGGTGGGCGCGCGCCAGCCGGTGCTGGTGGGCCAGCAGGTCGGCATCGACGTCACCATCCTCGCGCCCAACTATTTCCTGTCGGCACCAGAGTTCCCGCCACTCGGGGTACCGGGCGCGGTGGTCACCTTGCCCGATGCGCGCGCCGTGAATTCCACCGAAACCATTGACGGCGTTGCCTATGCGGGCATCCGCAAGACCTACGCCTTCACCGCCGAGCAGGATGGTGAGTTCCGGCTGCCGGCCGCGACCATCCAGGTCACCTATGCCGGCGATGACGGCGCGCCGCGCGCGGGCAGCGTCACCTTGCCGGCCACCACGATCCGGGCCGGCACGGGAGGCACGGGCACCGCGGCGGCGGGCGCCGCCACCGGCCGGAGGATGCTGCCGGTAGCGCGGCTCAGCGTGACGCAGACGCTCGACCACGACCCCGACCACGGCGTGGTCCGGCTGCATGCGGGCGATGCGCTGGTGCGCACCGTCACCACCTTCGCGCCGCAGACCCAGGCGATGATGATCGTGCCGCCGCATGCCGACCCGCCGCGCGGCGTGCGCATGTTCCGCGCGGATGCGCGGCTGTCCGACCAGGCCCGCGACGCGCCGGGGCCGGGCGGCACGCGCGTCGATGCGCTGACCTATGTGTTCGAGCGGCCCGGCACCTATACCTTGCCCGCGGTCACGGTGGACTGGGTCGATCCCGCCACGGGGCGGCCGGCCAGCTCCGCCGCGCCGGCGGTGAAGGTCGAGGTGGCCGCCGCGCGCAACGCCGGGGCGCTGGCGCCGGGCGGGCCCTCGGCCGGCGCGCTGCCGGGCGCGGGCGGCCTGCCGTGGCGCACGCTGCTGTGGGGCGCGGGCGCGCTGCTCGGCGCCGCGGCGCTGGCGCTGCTGTGGCGGCGGCTGCGACCGCGCCTGGCGCGCCTGCGGCAACGCCGCGCCGAGCACCGCCGCGCCCGCGCCGACGGTGCCGAGGCACGGCTGGCGAGCACGCTGCGGGCCTGTCGCGCGAACGATGCGGCCGCCGCCAGCCAGGCGCTGGGCGGCTGGACCCGCGCTGCCCACGGCACCACGCCCGCGGCCTGGGCGGAGGCGCTCGGCGATGCCGCGCTGGTCGCAGCCGTGACCGGCCTGCAGCGCCACCTCTACGGGTCGGCGCCAATCCCATCCGCCTGGTACGGCAACGCGCTCGCCCAGGCGCTGGGACGCCACGCCACCGCCGCCCCGCCGCGCCGGCGGCACGCCGGGCCGGCGCTGCCGCCGCTCAATCCCTGACCCGGACGCTCGCCACCACTACAACCCGCGCCCCCCATGACCTGTAACGTTGCCTTGTTTGCCGCCAACCCGTTGCTGGTGCTGTTCATCACCGTCGGACTCGGCTATTTCGTCGGCAAGGCGCGGGTCGGACCGATCCAGCTGGGGGGCGTGTGCGGCACGCTGATCGTTGCGCTGTTGATGGGGCAGACCGGCTGCCAGATGCATGGCGAACTGAAGGACATGGCCTTCGCCCTGTTCATCTTCGCCATGGGCTATTCCGGCGGGCCGCAGTTCTTTGCCAACCTGAACCGCTCGAGCCTGCGCTACATGGTGCTGCCGCTGGTGGAGGCGGTGGTGGTGCTGGCGATCGCGCTCGCCGCGGCGGCCTACCTGGGTTTCGATCCGGGCACCGCCGCCGGGCTGGCCGCCGGCGCCGCGACCGAGTCGGCGGTGGTGGGCACCGCCGCCGAAGCGCTCAAGCACCTGGGCCTGGATGCCGCCACCGTGGGTCGCTACGAGGCCAATATCGCCACCGCGTATACGCTGACCTACCTGGTCGGGCTGATCAGCATCGTGTTCTTCACCAGCCAGATCGCGCCGGCGCTGCTGGGCATCGACCTGCGCACGGCCGCGCGCGAGGTCGCGGCGCGCATGGAGGCGGCATCCGACGACGACGTCGCCACCCAGCCGGCGCTGCCGCGGCTGATCGGGCGCGCCTACGCGGTGCAGCAGGCCGCCGGCATGACGGTCAGCCAGCTGCAGCACCAGGCTGGCGGCCGGGCCTCGGTGGTCAAGGTGCTGCGGGGCGGGGCCAGCATCGAGCTGGGCGATGACGACGCCGTCCAGGCCGGCGATATCCTGGCCATGGTCGGCATCCGCAGCAACCTGCTGAAGGCCGCCGCGCTGATCGGCCCGGAGGTGCTGCTGCCCGAGGCGCACACCGATGCGATCCAGCTGGTGGAAAAGCAGGTGGTGGTGAACCAGCGCCGCGTCAACGGCAAGACCCTGGGCGAGCTGGCGCGCCTGGCCGGCCCGCGGCGGCTGCGCGAGGTCTGGGTGCTGGAAGTGCGGCGCTCGGGACTGTCGCTGCCGATCACGCGCTCGACCCCGCTGCAGCTGGGCGACGTGATCACCATCGTCGGCCTGGAGCCCTCGCTGTCCGAGGTCATCGGCGGCATCGGCGTGGAGGTCAAGGCCACCGAGGTGACCGACCTGGTGTTCCTGTGCGCGGGCATTCTGGCCGGCTTGCTGGTCGGCACCCTGAGCCTGCGCGTGGGCGGCATGGACCTGACGCTGGGCAGCGGTGGCGGGGCTCTGCTGAGCGGGCTGGTGTTCGGCTGGCTCCATTCGCGCAAACCGTCGCTCGGCACCTTTCCCGCATCCGCGGTGCAGATCCTGAAGGACCTTGGCCTGGCGGTGTTCGTCGCCTGCGTGGGCCTGTCTGCCGGGCCGGATGCGATTGCGCTGATCCGCGAGCACGGCGCGGTGCTGCCGCTGATCGGGCTGGCGGTGTCGCTCGGACCGGCGTGCCTGTCCTTGTGGATCGGGCACAAGCTGCTCAGGATCGAAGGCCCGCTGCTGGTCGGCGCGATTGCCGGGCAGCATGTCAGCACCCCGGCGATCAGCGCGATCCTGGCCGCCAGCCAGAGCTCGGTGCCGCTGCTGGGCTACACCATCACCTATGCCATCGCCAATGCGCTGCTGCCGGTGCTGGGGCCGGTCATCGTCTCGCTGGCCTACCACTTCACCTGAGCACCCGATGGCCGCGGGCGCCGGCAGGTGCCTGACGGACCATTTCTTTGCCGTTCGCGCTGCGCCGTCCTACAACTGGAGAGGGGGCGGAGGGCACCGCGCCGCACCCGCAAAGGACAAGGAGGAGCAATATGTGCCGCTGGCTGGCTTACTCGGGCAGATCCGTTGCATTGGAAACGGTGCTGTTCCAGCCGGAACACTCGCTGATCGACCAGAGCCTGAATTCCCGGCTCGGACATACCACCACCAACGGCGACGGCTTCGGCGTCGGCTGGTACGGGCGCCATGCCGAGGTCCCGTTCCGCTACCGCTGCCTGCACCCGGCGTGGAGCGATACCAACCTGCGCGAGACCGCCAGGGCGGTGCGCGCGCCGATGTTCGTCGCCCACGTGCGCGCCGCCACCGGCACGCCGACGCAGGAAACCAACTGCCATCCGTTCCGCTTCGGCCGCTGGCTGTTCGTCCACAACGGCCTGATCCGCGACTATCCGCTGGTGCGGCGCGACCTGATGATGGCGGTGGCGCCGCACCTGTTCCGCTGGATCGAGGGCTCGACCGATTCCGAGGTGATGTTCTTCCTGGCGCTGAGCTTCGGGCTGGAACGCGACCCGGTCGGCGCGCTCGAGCAGATGGCCGGGCTGATCGAGGACGTCGGCCAGCGCCACGACGTGCAGTTTCCGCTCAACATGACGGTGTGCGTGACCGACGGCCGGCAGATCGTGGCGGTGCGCTATTCGAGCGAGACCAACTCGCGCTCGCTGTTCCACAGCACCTCGTTCCGGCAGCTGCGCGAACTCTATCCGGACGACCCGCGCATCGCCGCCGCGGGCGACGACGCCTTCCTGGTGCTGTCGGAGCCGCTGATCGACGTGCAGGGCGTGTGGGAGGAGATTCCCGAGGGCACCATCCTGGTGGCGCGCGGCGGCGAAATCGAGCGCCACCGCTTCGTGCCCCGCCGGCCAAGCCCGCCGGCCTTGCACGCCGCCCAGGGCAATGCGGCCGCGGGCTGATGCCGCGGGCTCGGCGGCACCACGCAAGCCTCAGGGGCAAGCCAGCGCGGCGCCGGCATACAGCAGCAACGCCACCAGCACCACCACGGTAAAGCCGGCGTGGATCGCCAGCAGCGTGGCCAGCACCGCCGCCACCACCGAGGCGCAGGCATTGATGCCCCAGGCCCACGGCACCAGCGTGTGGTCGCGCGCCGCGAGTCCGGACAGCGCGAGCGGGAACGGCATCCCCATCAGGAAGGCCAGCGGCGCGATCAGCGCCACCGCGATGGCGACCCTGGCGGGATCCGGCCAGGCGATCAGCAGCGGGAATACCACCGGCAGTGCCACCAGGTAGAGCAGCGACACGGCGCACACGCCGCCGGTCGCCAGCGCCACCTGGCGCCGGCCATGCCCGGGGCCGGGGCGCGCGGGCAGGCGCGGGGCAAAGCGGCTGCCCAGTCCGGCAAAGCACAGGAACGCGCACAGCACCACCGCCACGGCATAGAGCGGGTGGCTCAGGAACAGGATGAATTTCTGGATAAAGGCGATCTCGACGAACATGAAGCCAAGGCCGACCGCGACGAAGTAGAAGCCGGTGCGCGCCGCCGGCACCCGTGACGCTGGCGCGCGCCGCCGCAGCACCCGCAGCGGCACGCCGATCAGCAGCAGCGCCGCGGCGGTGGCCTGCAGCAGCGTCGCCACCAGCACCGGATAGCCCCAGTCCAGCAAGGGCAGCCCGCCCTGCGCCTTCAGCGCGATCAGTTCCGGCAGCGTGCGCCATTTGAAGAAGTGGAAGAAGTAGGGCCGGTCGTCGGTGGCGGGCCGCACGTCGAACTTGTAGCGCGACAGGAAATGCTCGCGCTCGGGGCCGAGCAGCGCCTGCGCGGCATCGAAGAAGTCCGGCTGGTCGAGCACGTTGTAGCGGTTGGCTGCGCCGGGCCGGATGCCGGGATGGTATTCGACGTCGAACGAGCGCGCCCGGCTGAAGTCGAGCAGCGCGCCGATTTCCGCGGGCTCGAAATCGCCGTGCTTGACCACCAGCGTGGCCGTCTTCCAGCCGCGCAGCAGCACCAGCCGTCGCGACGGATCGGACACGCCCGCGCGCGCCATCGCCGCCACGGCGGTGGCGAAGAGTTTCGGGATATCGCGCGGCGGCAGCGAGACCCAGCGCGTGATCGCCAGCAGGCCGCCGGGCCGCAGGTGGCGCAGATAGGCCTCGAACGCTTCCACGGTATAGAGGTAGCTTTCGGAGAGCGCGTACAGGCCCGCCGACGAGGTGCTGAAGGAATCCAGCAGCGCCACCTGGATCAGGTCGTAGCGCTGCCGGCTGGCCGCCAGGAAGCCGCGCGCCTCGCCGACATGCACCTGCACGCCCGCGGCGCTGTACGGCTTGCCCGAAAACGCGCCAAAGCGGTCCTGCACCAGTCCGATCACCTGGGGGTTCAGCTCGACCGCATCGACCGCGCTGGCGCCGTGGTAGAGCGCCTGCAGCACGTCGGCGCCGGCACCGCTGCCCAGCACCAGCACGCGCGGCGCCTGCAGCAGGTGATACGGCAGCGCCGAGGTCAGGTCGCCCAGGTAGGCCAGCGGCTCGCGCCGGCCGTCATAGCGATTGAGCGCGCTCAGGCCGTCGCCGTCGGTAAACACGGCGAGCTGCGGCGGCGGTTCCGCGCTGGCATTCAGGCTGAGGCCGGGCGCATGGCGCAGCGGGATCGACGGACTCTCGACCACCGTGACCAGGCCGAGGGGACTCGAGCGCTGCGCCACCACGCGCGCGTCGCCGATGCGCAGCGCCTGGCTCAGCTCCTTGTACTCCGACGGCCGCAACGCGATCCAGCCGCCGGGTATGGCCGCCGGCACCGCTGCCGCGGCCAGCAGCAGCGCCGGCAGCCAGGGACGGTGCGCCCGGCATTCGCTGCAGGCCAGAGCCGCCGCGGCCATGCCTGCCATGCTGACCAGGCGCAGTGCATCGACCGGATCCAGCACGAACAGCGCCGCGATGATGCCCAGGCTCCCCAGCCCCGCGCCAAGGATGTCGAAGCTGTAGAGCCGTGGCACCTGCCCGGGGAAGCGGGCAAAGGCCAGGCACACGCTGGTGGCCGCGCACAGGAACGGCACCAACAGCAGCAGGTAGATCGCCACCAGGCGCAGCGGCTGCGTGGGCTCCCAAAGGATTTCCAGCGGGTTGAAGCCGACGCGCTGCGCGAGTTCGAAGCAGACCAGGGCGCTGAGGCCGAACAGCAGCGCGCCGCCGGCAAACACCGGCACGAAACGCCGCACCAGCGCCGGCTGCGCCAGTGCCACCAGCGCGCCCGCGGCGCCGTAGCCGAGCAGGGCCACGCTGATCATCATGTAGGCGAAGTGATGCCACAGGATGATCGAAAGCAGCCGCATCAGCAGGATTTCGTAGGCCAGCGCGGCGGCCGAGAGCAAGGCCAGGGCAAACAGCGGCGGGCGTGGCATCGCGTTCATCGCGCAAGCCGTGCGGCCGGGTGCCGCGCCTCAGTGCTTGCCGACCAGCGGCACGAAGCGCACCGGCAGGATCTGGCGGGTGCTGACGCTGCCGTCCGCGGACTTTTCGACCAGCAGCAGGTACTGCGTCAGGAACTGCGCGCCCACCGGGATCACCATGCGCCCGCCCGGCCTGAGCTGGCGGATCAGCGGCGGCGGCACGTGGCTGGCCGCGGCGGTGACGACGATGGCGTCATAGGGGGCATGCTGGTCCCAGCCGTAGTAGCCGTCGCCGACCTTGCACGCCACCTGCCGGTAGGCCAGCCGCTGCAGGCGCTCGCACGCCTGGCGCCCGAGCGGCTCGATGATCTCGATGGTGTAGACCGCGCGCGCCAGCTGGCTCAGCACCGCGGCCTGGTAGCCGGAGCCGGTGCCGATCTCGAGCACGCTGTCGCCGGGCTGGACCCGCAGCAGGTCGGTCATCAGCGCCACGATATATGGCTGCGAAATGGTCTGGCCATGGCCGATCGGCAACGGCCGGTTCTCGTAGGCGTGCGGCTTCTGCGGGTCCGGCACGAACTCATGGCGGGGCACCTGGCCCATTACGGCCATCACGCCCGGGGCGATGCCGTGGCTGCGGCCAGGCACGCCGGCGCCGGCGTCGATCGCGGCAATCTCGCTGACCATCTCCGCGCGCTGCGTCAGCCGTGCATCGTCGGCCGCGCGGCACAGCCCCGCCGATGCCATGGCGGCAACGGCGAGCAAGGCGATCAAGGCGATCAAGGGATGGCAGGTAGACGGCGGCACTTTGGGACCCCAGGGAGCCTACCGTCATCGTAGGCCATCGGCTGCGCCGGCGCCGGCAAGTGGCAGGCTAGGCGCTTGCCGGCGCGCTCCGGCCCCCGGCGGGCTAGCCCGCGATCAGCTTGAGGCCCGCCGGCAGGGCCTCGCCGAACACCCGTCCCTCGTCCGCGGCATCGAGCGCCACCACCTCGCGCACCATCGCGATCCAGCCCGGCGGCGCGTTGGCGGCTTCCAGCCGGCGCACCACCTCCGCGCGTCGTTCGTCGGGCAGGTCACGGGTGCGGTCGCCGGTCATGCGCGCGATCTGCACCGCGGCGAACGCGGCCGGTTCGACCTTTTTCCAGTCGAGCGCCAGGATGGCGTCCAGCCACTGGCCGGCGGTGTCGGCCGGCACCACGCTGTGGGCGCTGCCGTAGAACGGCATGCGCGCGCCGATGCGGCCCACCGCCCACCAGCCCTGGCTGTTCTCGGACGGCTTGCGCAGCCGGGTCAGCAACCAAGCGGCCAGCTCGGTCTTGGCGTCGACGGGCAGGCGCTCGAGCGAGCCGGCCAGCCGCACCATGTCGGCATAGCCGCCACGGGTGGGCCCGGCCGGTTTCCTGAAGTGCGCGCTGCCCGGCGGCTGCAGGGTGAAGGCCATGTCTTCGAGCAGGCGCAGCTGCGCGCTTTCGTCCAGCCCGCCGGCGGCGCGCCGCCACAGCGTCCACCATTCCGACCAGTTCTGGCTTTCGTTGACGTACTGGATGCCCTGGTCGTACTGCGACCAGAGCTGCGCGACGCGCCATTCGTCGAGCGGGTAGCCGAAGCCGGGGCGCACGCAATAGCCGGCCAGGTTCAGCCACAGGCGCTCATGGTCCGCCGTGCGGCGGCGGCGCCTGGCGCGCTCCCACAAGGCGCCGAACAGCTCGCGCAGCAGCGCGCTGTCCCACTGCTCGCGCGCGCCCAGGATCTGCTCCAGCTGCGCGCGCAGGCGCTTGACCTCCTTCGGCCCGACCTCCTGCGAGCGCGCGCCGAAGGTGCGGTCGATCAGTTCCAGCGCCTGCGGCAGCGACGGGTGGGCGGTCGGCGCCGGGGGGGCCGCCGCGGCGTCGTTGCCGCGCAGCTGGAACTCGAGGCGCCAGCGCTGCGCGGCATCGCCGGTGTTGATGCAGTGGACTTCGAGCGTGCCGACCTCGGTCAGCGACGTGGTGATCTGCACCGGCGTTTCGCGCGGGCCGCCGGCGCCGCGCGTCGGCACCACGGTGGCGATCGGGGGCAGGCGCACGAAATCGCCGCCGGACAGGTCGGTCAGCGCGCCCGGCTGGTAGGGTGTCTCGGCCACCGACGAGACCAGGTGGAACTGCACCGGGTGGCCCAGGCGCAAGGCGAAGGTGCGGTCGCTGAGATGGATCTCGTGGCCTTCCTCGGTGCCGCGCGGCAGCAGGCAGATGCCTTGCCGGCCCGCGGCGCCGTCGTCCAGCACCAGGAAATAGCTGCGCGCCGAGCCGCCGCCGATGCGCGGCGCCTGGCCGGCGCGGGCGCGCGCATACGCGACCGCGCCGCGTGCCACGGCAATGTCGGGATCGGCGTTGTGCAGCACCTGCAGCGGCGCGCCGCGCCAGCCGCCCAGCGTGTCGGCGATGCGCTCCGCCAGCGCCTGTGCGCGGAACACGCCGCCGTTGAGCAGCAGCGTGTCGGGCACCGGCAGGGCATCGTCCGGCGCGTGCTCCATCCCGAGCGCGGCACGCGCCTGCGCCGCGTGCTGGCCAAGGAAGGCGGCCACGTGGCGGGTCACGCCCGGGTCGGCGGCATAGGGCAGGCCGAACTCGACGATGGCACCGCGTGCGCGCCGCGGCCGTTCGCTCGCCGCCACCCTGGGGAAGAAGCCGTCGACCACCCGCTGCTCGACTTCCTGCCGCGTCACCTGCACCGAGCGCGCGCCTCCGACCAGCCGGGCGCCCGCGCCGAGCAGCGTCACGTTGACGGCATCGGGCGCGTCCCCGCCCAGCAGTTGTTCCTTGGCGGCGCGGCAGCGCGCCACCAGCTGTGACAGGCTCGCGGCCGACAGGCGGGGCTGCGCCGGCGCGCCGTCGCCCAGGCGCGCCTCGACCTGGTGCGCCAGCGCCAGGTCCATGTTGTCGCCGCCGAGCATCAGGTGGTTGCCCACGCCGATGCGGGTCGGTTGCGGCTGCCCGTCCTGCATCGCCACGCGGATCAGCGTGAGGTCGGTGGTGCCGCCGCCGACGTCGCAGATCAGCACCAGGCGGGTTTGCGCAAGGTCCTGGTCGAGCGTATGGCGATGGTGGTACAGCCAGTCGTAGAGCGCGGCCTGCGGCTCTTCCAGCAGCCGCAGCGCGGGCAGGCCCGCGAGGCGCGCGGCTTCGAGCGTCAGCGCGCGCGCACCCTCGTCGAACGAGGCCGGCACGGTCAGCACCACGTCCTGCTGTTCGAGCGGCGCGTCGGGGAAGCGGTGGTTCCAGGCGGCGCACAAGTAGCCGAGATAGCTCGCGCTGGCGACCACCGGCGAAATCTTGTCGAGGTCCTCCTCGCCGCCCCAGGGCAGGATCGGCGCGGTGCGGTCGACCGAGGCATGCGACAGCCAGCTCTTGGCGCTGGCCACCAGCCGGCCTGGCACCTGCGCCCCCAGTGTCGCCGCGAGGCGGCCGAACACGGTGCGGCGCGCGGCCGCGCTGGCGGCCGATTGCCAGGGCAGCTGCAGGTCATCGCCATTGAGCTCGCCCGGCGCCGCGTGGTAGCGCACCGAGGGCAGCAGGGGGCGGGCCGCGACCTCGCCGGGCGCGACCAGCTGGTCGATGTCGAACACGCGGATATCGTCGGAGCCGGCCCGGGCGTAGGCCACCACCGTGTTGCTGGTGCCGAGGTCGATGCCGACGATGTACTGCTTCATCGCCGCTGCCGCGGGCTCAGGCATCGGCGTTGCCGCGCACGTCGAATTGCACCTTCCAGCGTTCGCCGCTGCCGCGCGGCACGGCCTCGAGCTCCAGCGTGCCGGCCTCGGTCACGCGCGCATGCAGCCTGACCGGCACCACTTCGCCGGCGCTGCGGCCTTCGGCGGGCAGCGTTGCCTGGATTTCTTCCAGCTCCTGCAGTTCCTCCGGCCCCCAGAAGTCGAGCAGGGTGCCGACCTGGTCCTGGCGCCGCACCGACGAGCCGAAGAAGCGGAAGTGCACCGGTTCGCCGACCACCAGGCCGAATTCCTGCGGCGGCAGCTCAGCCTCGGTGCCTTCTTCCATGCCGAACGGGGCCACGCACAGCGCCTGGATCGGCGGCTCGAAGCCCGGCACGGCGGGCATCGACGATTCCACCGCGACGTAGTAGGCGCGCGCGGTGCCGCCGCGGATGCGCACGCCCTTGCCGCGCCGCACGTAGCCGTAGTAGGCGGCGCCGCGCGCCACCGCCAGGTCCAGCTCGGCGCCGTCGAGCAGGCGCGCCGGCGCCGCGCCGGCGGCAGCGAGCCAGCCGTTGAGCGTCTGCAGGATGCGCTCGACCAGCAGGCCCGACTTGAACACGCCGCCGTTGAACAGCACGGCGGTGGGGCACAGGAAGCTGGCGCCTTCCGGCTGCGTGGCCTGCAGGCCTTCGAGCTCGGCCAGCGCGCCCGCTTGCCGGCCCAGGAACGCCGCCAGGTGGCGCGTGATGGCCGCGTCCTGCGCGTACGGCAGGCCCAGCTGCGTCAGGCCGGCGCGCGCCCGGGTCACCGGGCGCGCCGCGGCGTCGACCTGCGGGAAGAACCCTTCGAGGATGGTCTGGGTCAGCTCGGCGCGGGTCAGCTCGGTGCGCAGGGAGCCGCCGATCAGCTTCGCGCCGCGGCTGGGCACGACCAGCGGCACGCTCTCGGCGGCCGGGTCGGTCAGCAGCGTTTCCTTGGCGGCGCGGCAGGCGTAGGTGAGCGCGCGCAGCTGCCACGGATCGGCCTGCGTGCCCTGCGCCGCCAGCTTGCGCGCCACCACGTGGGCCAGCGCCAGGTCCATGTTGTCGCCGCCCAGCAGGATGTGGTCGCCGACCGCGATGCGGTGCAGTTCCAGGTTGCCGTCGCGCTCGATCACGGCGATCAGCGACAGGTCGGTGGTGCCGCCGCCGACGTCGACCACCAGGATGATGTCGCCCACCTTGACCTGCTTGCGCCACTGCCCGGCGCTCTTCTGGATCCAGCTGTAGAGCGCGGCCTGCGGCTCCTCGAGCAGCGTCATGCGGGCATAGCCGGCCGCCGCCGCGGCTTCGGCGGTCAGCTCGCGCGCGGCGGGATCGAACGAGGCCGGGATCGTCACGGTGACGTCCTGCTCGCCGAACGGCGCGTCGGGATGGGCCTGGTCCCAGGCTTCGCGCAAGTGCGTCAGGTAGCGCACCGAAGCCTCCAGCGGCGACACGCGCGGCACTTCGGGCGGCGCATCGGCGGGCAGGATCGCCGCGCGGCGGTCGACGCCGGGATGGCACAGCCAGCTCTTGGCGCTGGACACCAGCCGGATCGGCGTGCCGGCGCCGCGGCTGCGCGCCATCTCGCCGACCGCAAAGTCGCGCGCGGCGCTCCACGGCAGGTTCAGGTCGCCCGGGGCCAGTTCGCTGGCGTGCGGCAGGTACAGGAACGAGGGCAGCAGGTCGAGGTCCTCGACCGCGCCGGGCGCGGTCAGCTGCGTGATCGGCAGCACGCGCTGGCTGGTCTTCTCGCCATCGCTGGCGGCCAGGTCGACGTAGGAGACCGCGCTGTGGGTCGTGCCCAGGTCGATGCCGATGGCATAGCGGGCCTCGCTCATAGCTCCACCTCGGCGGGGGCGATCACGCTGGCGTCATGGCGTTCGGCCAGGCGCGGCAGGCGCACTTCCTCGACCTTCCAGCCGCGATGGCTGATGGCGCCATGGAACGGCGCGCTGCCGACCACGTTGCCGGTCAGGCGGATCGCGCTGGCGTCGAAGCCGTCGGCCAGCGTCACGCGGCTGCCCTCGGCTTCCGCGCGCACCGGGCGGATGGTGAAATGCTCGCGCAGCACCGCGCGGCAGCCGTCGTGCACCAGGCGCGCGGCGGCGCCGATCTCGGCGTCGGCATAGCGCGCGATGTCTTCCTCGACGAAGTCGACGAAGCGGGCGTCGCGCTGCAGCAGTCCGAGCAGCTGCAGCGCGGCCACCGGGCTGGCTTCCTTCAGCGCGGGCGCGGGCTCGGCAACCGGCGCGGCAACCGGTGCCGGGGCGGGTACGGTCACCGGCGCCGCCTGCACAGCGGTTTCGCCCTGGCGCAGGCGCCTGATGCCGGCGGCCAGCTCGCGGTTGCCCAGGATGGCGAAGAACGTGCCCATGGCAAGCGAGAGCCTGCCAAAGAAAGAGAGGTTCGGGTCAGGCATGGATAACACTCCTCTGTGCGCGGAGGCGGAGGACCGCTCAGGCGTCGCGCAGATAGGTGATCAACTGGTCCGCGCGGCTGGGATGCCGCAGCTTCTTCATCGCCTTGCTTTCGATCTGGCGGATTCGCTCGCGCGTGACGTCGAACTGCTTGCCGACTTCTTCCAGCGTGTAGTCGGTCGACATGTCGATGCCGAAGCGCATGCGCAGCACCTTGGCTTCGCGCGGCGACAGTTCATCGAGCATCTCGCGCACCACCGCGCGCAGGCCGGCCTGCAGCGCGGCGTCGGCGGGCGTGGCGGTGTCCGAGTCGGCGATCATGTCGCCCAGGCTGGTGTCGCCGTCCTCGCCCACCGGGGTCTCCATCGACACCGGCTCCTTGGCGATCTTCATGATCGAGCGCACCTTGTCCTCGGTCATGTCGAGGCGCTCGGCCAGCAGCGCCGGATCGGGTTCCTTGCCGGTCTGCTGCATGATCTCGCGCGACAGGCGGTTGAGCTTGTTGATCTGCTCGATCATGTGCACCGGCACGCGGATGGTGCGGGCCTGGTCGGCGATGGCGCGCGTGACGGCCTGGCGCACCCACCAGGTGGCGTAGGTGGAGAATTTCCAGCCGCGGCGGTATTCGAACTTGTCGACCGCCTTCATCAGGCCGATGTTGCCTTCCTGGATCAGGTCCAGGAACTGCATGCCGCGGTTGGTGTATTTCTTGGCGATCGAGATCACCAGGCGCAGGTTGGCCTGCGTCATCTCGTGCTTGGCCTGGCGCATCTGGCGCTCGGCCGCCAGCATCTTGCGGTTGACCGCCTTCAGCTCGGCCAGCGACAGCGCCGCGCGCGCCTGGATGTCGATCAGCTTCTGCTGGTGGGCTTCCAGGTCCGGCAGCGCGCGCGCGACCGCGGCGCTGTAGGGGCGAGCTTCGGCCGCCAGGCCCTGGCCCCAGGCCAGGTTGGTCTCGTTGCCGGGGAAGCGCGCGATGACGTCGTCGCGCTCCATGCCGCAGCGCTCGACCAGCAACTGCACCACCTGGCGCTCGATCGCGCGCACCTCGTCGACCATGCCCTGGACGTTGGCGCACAGGCGCTCGATGGTGCGGGCGGTAAAGCGGATCGTGCGCAGCTCCTCGCGCACCGCGTCGCGCGCGGCGGCGAAGGCGGGCGATGCCGCGCCGCCGGCTTCGCTCTCGGCGCGCATGCGCTCGAACTGCTCGGCGACGCGCGCGAAGCGCTTCATGCACTCGTCGCGCAGCCGCGCCAGGTCGGCTTCGGCGCTTTGCTGGCCGCTGCTGCCCTCGTCGGCGCTGTCGTCGTCGTCTTCGTCGGACTCGTCGGCGCTGTCGAGGCTGCTGTCGTCGGCGTCATCCGCGGCGGCGGCCGGCTCGGCGATGGTCTCGTCGCTGAGGCCGTCGACCAGGTCGTCGATGCCGATCTCGCTGGCGGCGACCTTCTCCGACAGCTCCAGGATCGTGGCGACGGTGAACGGGCACGCCGAGATCGCGTGGACCATGTTGTTGAGGCCGTCCTCGATGCGCTTGGCGATCTCGACTTCCTGCTTGCGCGTCAGCAGCGTGGCCGAACTCATTTCGCGCATGTACATGCGCACCGGGTCGGTGGTGCGGCCGAACTCCGAATCGACCGTGGCCAGCGCGACCTCGGCTTCCTCTTCGGCCTGTTCGTCGGAGGCCACCACCGGGCCGTCGCTGAGCAGCAGGGTCTCGGCATCCGGGGTCTGCTCGTAGATCTTCACGCCCATCTCGGCGAAGGTGCCGACGATGCTTTCCATCGCGGCGGTATCCGTGAAGTTCTCCGGCAGGTGGTCGCTGATATCCGCGTGCGTCAGGTAGCCGCGCTGCCTGCCCAGCTGGATCAGCGCGCGCAGCTGCTGGCTGCGTGTGGCGGCGTCCGCCGACGGATCGGAGTGTGCCGCGGCCGCGCTGGCCTGGCCGGTGTCCTTGACTGCTGCTGCTCGTGTTTTGGCTACCGTTCGTTGTGCGCCACTTGTCATTGACTGCTGTTTCCTTCGTGCATCGCGTTTCGACGGCAGTGCGCACGAGGGCGCGCGTGATTCCAACCTGCTGTCAAGGCTCGCGTGGGGTTCGGCGGGGGCGGGGCGGATAACCGTACGCCGCGGCCGTTTGAATAGGGGCCGCATATTCTACAGCCATTGCTGCGTCGCAGCAGGTTCCGGGCCCGGAATGCGTGGCGGCTAGTCTGCCGGAATGCGGGGTATTTGCAACAGGATGCGCTGAAAAGCGCGGCAGAAGCCGCTGCCATGGCGGAAAATGCGAGCGCCGGGGGGTCCAGCCGCCACGCGATGACGGGTAAGTGCCGCCTCAGGCATAGTCCAGCGGCAGCGCGGTGGTGTACTTGATCTGCTCCATCGCGAAGCTGGAACTGACGTCGGCCAGGTCGGCGCCCTGGATCAGCTTCTTGTAGACGCGGTCGTAGGCGGCGATATCGGGCACCACCACGCGCAGCAGGTAGTCGGTATCGCCCGCCATGCGATAGAACTCGGTCACTTCCGGGATCGACGACACCAGTCCGTGGAACTGCTTGAGCCATTTCACGTTGTGCTGGCTGGTGCGCACGGAGACGAACACGGTGACGCCGGCATTGAGCTTGCCGGCATCGAGCAGCGCCACGCGCTTGCGGATCAGGCCGGCTTCTTCCAGCTTCTGGATGCGGCGCCAGCACGGCGTCGAGCTCAGGCCGACCCGCTCGCCGATTTCCGCCACCGGCAAGGTGGCGTCTTCCTGCAGCAGGGCGAGGATCTGTTTGTCGTAGCGGTCCATGGCGCGTGGCGGTCAGGGGGACAGGGCGCGCCCGCACCCGGCGCCGGGCGGGGCGGCTAGGCCTCGGCGGGCACCAGCAGGTTCACGCCGGTTGCAATATGGTCGCGGCTGACCCCGTAGAGATGCAGGGAAACCGCGATCTCGTCGCTGCTGTTGCCGAGCGCGTGGATATGCTGCAGGCCGCCCGGCACGCTGAAGGTATCGCCCGCGCTGCGCGTCACGGTGTTGGCATGGCGCGCGTGCCGGCTGGCGGGGTCCCAGCGGTAGTGCTGCTCGGTCAGCGTGCCGCGCAGCACCCGGTAGGCGCACCAGGTGCGGTGGCCATGCACCGGGCTGGCCTGGCCCGGGCGCCACACCAGCACCATGGCCGAGAAGCGTTCCAGCGGATCGCCGTAGACCAGGTGCCGGGTATAGGTGTCGGCCGCGCCCAGCAAGGCGCCCGGCGGCAACGCCGTCAGCAGCGTTTCGGCGTCGGGCAGGTGCTGCGCGATATGGCTGGCAACCAGGCGCGCGCTGTGGCTGAAGATCTCGGCGAGGTCGAGCGCCAGTTGGTCGAGCGGGGCGGCGGCCAGCCGGCCAGCGGCGAGGGGGGTGGCAGTAACGGGGGAAGCGGTCGTCATGGCGGGCTGCGTCGGCTTGTTCTTGTCTGTTCATGATATGGAGCCGCGCGAGCACCGGCATGCGATTTTTCCTTCCAGTCACGCCAGAATTGTAATGCCATTCCCGTAAGTCGAGAATTATTGGAATTTTTTTCTATCGGATTGGTGCCGGTGCGATAACGCGCCCGACCGGACGCTGGCGCCGCCCGGGCGGCGGGGGCCTAGCCGCCCTCGTCCTTGGGCCAGAACGTGATCAGGATGTTGGACGGTGCCACGCCGTTGCTGTCGCGCGGCAGCGGGTCCGAGCGCTGCACCGCGCGCAGCACCGCGTTGTCCCAGCCGGCATTGCCGCTGGATCGGGCAAGCCGCGTCGACAGCAGCGAGCCATCGGGCGCCATGTGCACGGCGACCACCGCCGCGGGATTGCCTGGCACGTCCTCGTTGAAGATGATGTTGGGCTTGACCCGCTGGCGCACGCGCTCGGCATAGCCCGACGACGGCCGGGCCGACGATCCTGAGCCGGCCCCGGTGTTGGCGGTGGCGCCGGCTCCGCCCGCCTGCGCGCGCAGGCGGGCCAGTTCGGCCTGGCGCTCGGCATTGCTGGCCTGGCGCTGCGCTTCCAGGGCCATGCGCTGCGCCTCCTTGCGTGCCGCGTCGGCGCGGGCCTGGCTTTCGCGCTGCCGCGCCTGCTCGGCCTCGCGCTCGGCCTGCCTGGCCTTGCGCTGCTTTTCCTGCAGCGAGATATCGGCCTCTTCCTCGTGGACCGGCTGGGGCACCGGGGCCGGCTTGACGTCGGGCTCGGGCGTGATGGCCTCCGGCACGGGCTCCCACAGTTCTGCCGCAACTCCGGTGGGCACGGCGTTGCGCCAGCGCACGCCGTAGTAGAGCAGGGCCCCCAGCAACAGGTGCATGAGCAGGGCCAGCAGGAAGCAGGGCAGCGTGCGCCGCTCGGGCACGGGCTGGTAGGGATAGGCGACGGTCTGCATGGTCCTTGGATGCGGCGGAAACCAGGCCATTTCATTCTATGAGGCGCAACCGCATCGACCAAGTGCAGGACGGTACAGGCGGAGCTTGCCGGTGTCTCGCCGAAGGCACGGCAAGGCCGCGCCGGCTTCAGCCTTTAGTGAAGATCTCGAGGAAGTGCTTGCTGGGATCCTCGAAATAGATCCGGCGGCCACCGTCGTCGGTATTGACCTCGCCGGGGCGGCGCCGGTACGGGTCGGCCCAGTAAGGGAGTTGGTGCGCGCGGACGCGCGCAAGACCGTGATCGAACTCGGCGTCGCTGACCAGGAAGGCATAGTGCTGCATGGCGATCTCGCCTTGCGCATCCATGAAGTCGAGGGTCACGCCGTTGTCGAGCGCCACGCCCAGGAAGGGCCCGAACGGCTCGGCCGGGGGGCGGCCCAGGACCTCGCACAGGAAGTCCGCGGCGACCTGCTTGTCGCGAGAGAAGACGATGGTGTGGTTGAGCTGGATGGCCATGTCGCTACCTCCGTGCCGGAAACAACGCCGCCTCCAGCGTACAAGGATTTTGCGCGTGGCGCCCCGCGCTCGGGTCAGGCGCCGTCCAGCTTCCTCAGCGCCGCGCCGACTTCGCCATGGAAGGCGCGCAGCGCCTCCAGCTCGATATTCGCCGGCTGCAGCGCGGGCCACAGCAAGGCCACCATGCCCGCGGCAGTCTTGTCGATATCGACCTCGCGCTCGCGCGCGATGGCATCCCACAGGATATGCTCCATCGGCCCGAGGATGGCGGAGCGCAGCAGGCTCAGCGGCAAGTCGGCGCGAATCTCGCCATGTTCGCGGCCGCGCGCCAGCAGTTCCATCAGCGGCGCCGTATAGCTGCGCTGCAGCGGCACGAACTCCTGCCCCAGGTCCGGCCCCTTGGCCCGGCCTTCCGACAGCACCAGCGCGCACAGCCCGGTGCCCTGGATCAGGAACAGGCGCAGGTGCGTCTTCACGTAGAACGCCAGCTGCGCCCGGGTGCTCTGGTCGCGCGGCATGCCGCGCTCGACCGCGTCGATGATTTCGTCGTACCAGTCCTCGATGACCCGCACGCACAGCTTGCGCTTGCTTTGGAAGTACGTGAACACCGTGGCCTCGGACACGCCCAGGCGCTGGGCAATCTCGGTGGTGGTGGTCTTGTCGTAGCCGAGTTCGGCGAATACCTCGCGGCTGACGCGCAGGATGTCGCGGATGCGTTGTTCCGCCTTGGCGCCGGACGGGATCCGGCGGGTGGCGGCGTTGTCTTCCATGATGGCGGTTCCCGGCAGGCGAAAGCGCGAATGATAGGCCGTGCCCCCGGTGGGGCGCGGAACGGCGGCAGCGCGGACCAGGCGGTGGCCGCGCGATGCCGTCACATCGTACTCCATTCTGGCGCGAAGTTGAGTAATCCTCAAATTAATGTTGAATTTTCCCGGCAGCCCGTATACCTTTTCGTCATTCCGATGTGACGAGACCGGAAGTCGAATAATCATCCGGCAGCACTGACAGCAGCTTCACGGGGGTTAACCCGGACTGGGCGAATCACCCCGGCGATATGCGTGACCTTGAGTTGTGCTCAACTCAAGTCGAAACCGACGCGTTTTGGAGACAACGATGAAGATGCAGGGAGAGCCGCTTCCCACCATCCTGCCGGCAGGCGGGCTATCGCATGTCCGTGGTGACACCAGTATTGCGCTGTCCGAGCAGACCGTGCCGGCGCTGCTGGCACAGACCGTGGCAGCGTTCCCGGAACGCGAGGCCGTGGTGTTTCGCGAGCAGGGCGTGCGCTGGAACTGGCGCGAATTTGCCGAAGCCATCGATGCGCTGGCCGGCGGGCTGCACGCGCTCGGCCTGGTGCGGGGCGATCGCGTCGGCATCTGGGCGCCGAACCGGGTGGAGTGGCTGGTGACGCAGTTCGCCACGGCCAGGCTTGGCCTGGTGCTGGTCAACATCAATCCGGCGTACCGGCTGGCGGAACTGGAATACGCGCTGAACAAGGTTGGCGTGAAGGCCATCGTCGCCGCCGAGGCCTTCAAGACTTCGCGCTACCTCGACATGCTGCAGGCGCTGGCGCCGGAACTGGCCACCAGCGCGCCGGGCACGCTGCAGGCCGGGCGGCTGCCGTCGCTGCGCTGGGTGATCCGCATGGGCGAGGGCGAGACCCCCGGCATGATCCGCTACGCGCAAGTGCTGGCGCGCGGCGCCGGCGTGGCGCGCGCGGAGCTCGACCGCATCACGGCGCAGCTCGACCGCCACGACGCGATCAACGTGCAGTTCACCAGCGGCACCACCGGCGCGCCCAAGGGCGCCACGCTGACGCATCGCAATATCGTCAACAACGCGCGCTTCATCGCCATGGCGATGCGCTTCTCCGAGCAGGACAAGCTCTGCATCCCGGTGCCGTTCTACCACTGCTTCGGCATGGTGCTGTCGGTGCTGGCGTGCGTGTCGACCGGCGCGGCGATGGTGTTCCCGGGCGAGGCCTTCGACCCCGAGGCCACCATGCGCGCGGTCAGCGAAGAGCGCTGCACCGCGCTGCACGGCGTGCCGACGATGTTTATCGCGCAGCTGGACCACCCGCGCTTTGCCGACTACGACTTCTCCTCGCTGCGCACCGGCATCATGGCCGGATCGCCGTGCCCGATCGAAACCATGAAGCGCGTGGTGGCGCAGATGCACATGTCCGAGGTGACCATCGCCTACGGCATGACCGAGACCAGCCCGGTGTCGTTCCAGAGCAGCACCACCGATCCGCTCGACAAGCGCACCACCACCGTGGGCCGGATCCAGCCGCACCTGGAGGTCAAGATCGTCGATGCCAGCGGCGCCACCGTGCCGGTGGGCGAGAAAGGCGAGCTGTGCACGCGCGGCTATTCGGTGATGCTCGGCTACTGGGACGACGAGGCCCGCACCGCCGAAGCCATTCGCGACGGCTGGATGCACACCGGCGACCTGGCCACCATCGACGAGGAGGGCTACTGCAATATCGTCGGCCGGGTCAAGGACATGCTGATCCGCGGCGGCGAGAACATCTATCCGCGCGAGATCGAGGAATTCCTGTTCCGCCATCCCAAGGTGCAGGCGGTGCAGGTGTTCGGCGTGCCCGATCCCAGGTACGGCGAGGAGGTGTGCGCGTGGATCGTGCTCAAGCCGGGCGAGAGCGCCACCGAAGACGAGATCCGCGCGTTCTGCCGCGACCAGATCGCGCACTACAAGATCCCGCGCTACATCCGCTTTGTCGACGAGATGCCGCTGACCGTGACCGGCAAGGTGCAGAAGTTCGTGATGCGCGACCAGATGGTGCGGGAACTGAACCTCGACGAATCCCGGACGGCCTGAGCGCCCGGCCCGACAGATCAACCCGACCCAACCGATAACCGATTGCCCGAGGCCCCTATGGCGGTAATTGAAACCAAGTTGAACGCCCGCTCCGAGTCGTTCAGGACCAATGCGCAGGCGATGCAGGATCTGGTTGCCGACCTGCAGGAAAAGATCGCGAAGCTGGCCGAAGGCGGCGGCGCGGCCGCACGGGACAAGCACCTGGCGCGCGGCAAGCTGCTGCCGCGCGAGCGCGTGCAGCAGCTGCTCGACCCCGGCACGCCGTTCCTGGAGCTGTCGCAGCTGGCCGCGTACGACATGTACGACGATGCCGCGCCCGGCGCCGGCATCATCACCGGCATCGGCCGCGTGGCCGGGCAGGAATGCGTGATCGTCTGCAACGACGCCACCGTCAAGGGCGGCACGTATTACCCGATGACGGTCAAGAAGCATGTGCGCGCGCAGGAGATCGCCGAGGAGAACCACCTGCCGTGCATCTACCTGGTCGATTCCGGCGGGGCCAACCTGCCCAACCAGGACGAGGTCTTCCCCGACCGCGACCACTTCGGCCGCATCTTCTACAACCAGGCCAACCTGTCCAAGCGCGGCATCCCGCAGATCGCGGTGGTGATGGGCTCGTGCACCGCGGGCGGCGCCTACGTGCCGGCGATGAGCGACGAATCGATCATCGTCAGGAACCAGGGCACCATCTTCCTGGGCGGCCCGCCGCTGGTGAAGGCGGCCACCGGCGAGGAGGTCAGCGCCGAGGACCTGGGCGGCGCCGACGTGCACACGCGCCTGTCCGGCGTGGCCGACTACTTCGCGCAGAACGACCACCACGCGCTCAGCCTGGCGCGCAATATCGTGCAGCACCTGAACCGCCGCAAGCCGGACCAGATCCGCCTGCACCAGCCGGTCGAGCCGCTGTACCCGGTGGAGGAGCTGTACGGCGTGATCCCGACCGACACGCGCAAGCCATACGACGTGCGCGAGGTGATCGCGCGCCTGGTCGACGGCTCGGAGTTCGACGAGTTCAAGGCGCGCTATGGCACCACGCTGGTATGCGGCTTCGCGCGCATCTGGGGCTATCCGGTCGGCATCGTTGCCAACAACGGCATCCTGTTCTCGGAGTCGGCGCTGAAGGGCGCGCACTTTATCGAGCTGTGCTGCCAGCGCAAGATCCCGCTGGTGTTCCTGCAGAACATCACGGGCTTCATGGTGGGGCGCAAGTACGAGAACGAAGGCATCGCCCGCAACGGCGCCAAGATGGTGACGGCGGTGGCGACCGCGCAGGTGCCCAAGTTCACGGTGATCATCGGCGGCTCGTTCGGCGCCGGCAACTACGGCATGTGCGGGCGCGCGTATTCGCCGCGCTTTTTGTGGATGTGGCCGAACGCGCGCATCTCGGTGATGGGCGGCGAGCAGGCCGCGAGCGTGCTGGCGACGGTGCGCCGGGATGGCATCGAAGCCAGGGGCGGCCAGTGGAGCGCGCAGGAAGAAGATGCCTTCAAGCAGCCGATCCGCGACCAGTACGAGCACCAGGGCCACCCGTACTACGCCAGCGCGCGGCTGTGGGACGACGGCGTGATCGATCCCGCGCAGACGCGCACGGTGCTGGGACTGGGCCTGTCGGCCAGCCTCAATGCGCCGATCGACGAGATGAAGTTCGGCGTGTTCCGCATGTAAGCGTGGCATGTCACAACGACTAGGAAGCTCAATGTTCAACAAGATCCTGATCGCCAACCGCGGTGAAATCGCCTGCCGCGTCGCCGCCACCTGCCGCCGGCTGGGCATCCGCACCGTCGCGGTGTATTCCGATGCCGATGCCGAGGCGCGCCACGTCGCCTTCTGCGACGAGGCCGTGCATATCGGCGGCGCCGCCGCGCGCGATAGCTACCTGCGCGCCGACCACATCATCGAGATGGCGAAGGAGACCGGCGCCCAGGCGATCCACCCGGGCTACGGTTTCCTGTCCGAGAACGAAGCCTTCGCCGAGGCCTGCGCCGCGGCCGGGCTGGTCTTTATCGGTCCGCCGGCCTCGGCCATCCACGCGATGGGCAGCAAGAGCGCGGCCAAGCAGCTGATGGAACAGGCGTCGGTGCCGCTGGTGCCGGGTTACCACGGCGAGGACCAGGACCCGGCGCTGCTGCGGCGCGAGGCCGACCGCATCGGCTATCCGGTGCTGCTCAAGGCCAGCGCGGGCGGCGGCGGCAAGGGCATGCGCGTGGTCGAGTCGGGCGACGGCTTCGAGGCGGCGCTGGCGTCGGTCAAGCGCGAGGCGTCGGCCAGCTTCGGCGACGACAAGGTGCTGGTCGAGAAATACCTGACCCGTCCGCGCCATATCGAGATCCAGGTGTTCGCCGATACTCACGGCAACTGCGTCTACCTGTTCGAGCGCGACTGCTCGGTGCAGCGCCGCCACCAGAAGGTGCTGGAGGAAGCGCCGGCGCCGGGCATGACCGAGGAGCGCCGCCGCGCCATGGGCGAAGCGGCGGTGGCCGCGGCCAAAGCCGTGGGCTATGTCGGCGCCGGCACGGTCGAGTTCATCGCCAACCAGGATGGCTCGTTCTACTTCATGGAGATGAACACGCGCCTGCAGGTCGAGCACCCGGTGACCGAGATGATCACCGGCCAGGACCTGGTCGAATGGCAGCTGCGCGTCGCCGCCGGCGAGCCGTTGCCGCTGGCGCAGGAGCAGCTGCGCATCGACGGCCACGCGCTGGAGGCGCGCATCTACGCCGAGAACCCCGACAAGCAGTTCCTGCCGTCCACCGGCACGCTGCGCTTCCTGCGCACGCCGCCGGCGGTGCAGTTCATGCGCGGCGACGGGGTTGACGGAAACCCGCACGGCCCGGCCGGGGTGCGCATCGACGCCGGCGTGCGCGAGGGCGACACCATCAGCCCGTTCTACGATCCGATGATCGCCAAGCTGATCGTCTGGGGCAAGGACCGCGACGAGGCGCTGGCGCGCATGCGCCAGGCGCTGGCGGCCTACCACGTGGTGGGGCTGTCGACCAACGTGGCGTTCCTGCAGCGGCTGGTGAAGTCCGAGGCGTTCCGCACCGCCGACCTCGACACCGGGCTGATCGGGCGCAACGAGGCGGTCCTGTTCCCGCCGCCCGCGCCGGTCGGCATGGAGCTGATCGCGCTGGCGACCGCCGCGCTGCTGGCGCGCGAAAACCGGCAGCGCCGCATCGACGCTGCCGACCAGCACTCGCCGTGGACCCACGCCGGCGCCTGGCGGCTCAATGGCGGCGCGTCGCGCCGGCTGCGCTTCGGCTATGGCGAGCAGGTGCTCGACGTGACGCTGGACAGCAACGCGCGCGGCAGCACGCTGGTCTACGCCGACCAGGCCGCGCCCTTTACCTATACCTGCCAGGCCGACGATCTCCGCGTCAACCTCGGCACGCGGCGCGCGCACGGGCAGGTCCACCTGGATGGCGACGAATTCCATGTGTTTCATGGCGGCCGCCACGCCACGCTGGCCTGGCTCGATCCGCTCGCGCATGCGGGCGAGGCCGAAGGCGAGGGCGGCAAGCTGACCGCGCCGATGCCGGGCAAGGTCATCGCCGTGATGGTCGAGGCCGGCAGCACGGTCGCACGCGGCGCGCCGCTGCTGGTGATGGAGGCGATGAAGATGGAGCACACCATCTGCGCCCCCGCCGACGGTGTCGTCAGCGAAGTGCTCTACGGCATCGGCGAGCAGGTCGCCGAAGGCGCGCAACTGCTCGCGTTCAGCGACTGACGGTGCCGGGTCGGTGCTATCCTGCTGCCTCGAATCCATTTGGCCGAGGCCGGGAGGACGGTATGACCATGACGCTCTACTACAATCCCCAGAGCCGCGCGTCGGTGGCGCGCTGGATGCTGGAGGAGGTTGGCGCCGACTACGCGTTGCAGCACATCGATATTGCCAAGGGGGAAAGCCGGGAACCGGCTTTCCTCGCGATCAATCCGATGGGCAAGATTCCCACGCTGGTGCTGGACGACGGCACCGTGCTGACCGAGAACGGCGCGATCATCGCCTGGCTCGCCGATGCCTATCCGAACGCCGGGCTGATGCCGCCGCCGGGCTCGTCCGCGCGCGGCACGGTGCTGCGGTGGCTGTTCTTCTGCGGCAGCTGCTTCGAACCCGCGCTGACCGACCGCATGATGCGCGCGCAGGCGCCGCTGCCCCGGCAGACTGTCGGCTGGGGCGACTATGACGAGGTCATCGACACCATCGAGAAAGCCCTGTCTCCGGGTCCCTTCGTGCTCGGCGACAGCTTCAGCGCCGCCGACGTCTATCTGGGCGCGTCGCTGGCGTGGGCCGGGCAGTTCGGTGCGCCGCGCATCCGCGAAAGCCGCCGCATCCAGGATTACGTCGAACGCATCACCGCGCGCGACGCCTTCGTCCGCGCGGCCAAGGGTCCGTGAAGCGGCCAGTGAAGCCGGCGTGCCTGCGGGCGCAGCCTGCCGGCAGGCCTCCGCTCGATGTGATGCCGCCACGGCCTGCATTGCGCCCCGGAGTGTGAGACATTGGAGCCCCGGCCAACGGCGTCGGTCGCAACGGCGCGCTGGCCCACACCGGCCCGGATTCCCGGCGCCGTGTCTTCAAGGAGACGCAATATGGCTAGCAAGAACACGATCTGCCTGTGGTACGACCGCGATGCGCTGGAAGCGGCAAACTTCTATGCCAAGACCATTCCCGACAGTGCGGTCGGCGCCGTGATGCGCGCACCGGGCGACTATCCGGACGGGAAGGAGGGCGATGTGCTGACGGTCGAGTTCACCGTTGCCGGCATCCCGTGTGTCGGATTGAACGGGGGGCCGCACTTCAAGCACAGCGAGGCCTTCTCGTTCCAGATCGCGACCGACGACCAGGCCGAGACCGATCGGCTGTGGAACGCCATCGTCGGCAACGGTGGCCAGGAAAGCGAGTGCGGCTGGTGCAAGGACCGCTGGGGCCTGTCGTGGCAGATCACGCCGCGCGCACTGCTGGCGGCGATCACCGACCCCGACCGCGCCGCGGCCAAGCGGGCGTTCGATGCGATGATGACGATGCGCAAGATCGACATCGCCACCATCGAGGCAGCGCGGCGGGGCGGCAACGCCGCGGCTTGACCCGGCAGGCGCGCGGCATCCGCCCCAACGCGCCTGCATTTCCATTCCTGACCCTGCAGCAACGTGGCACTCCAGCAAGGCTTCATCCTGACCCGGCACTGGCGCGATACGCCGGACGGAACCGAAGTCGAGTTCTGGCTGGCGACGGATGACGGGCCGCGCCGGCTGCGGTTGGCCCCGCAGCCGTCGGTTGCGTTCGTGCCGCAGGTGCAGCGCGAGCGTGCCGAGGCACTGCTGTGGCGAGAGCGTGGGGTCGAGCTGCGGCCGCTGGCGCTGCGCGATTTCCGGCGCAGGCCGGTGCTGGGACTGTACTGCGCCCAGCACCGGCAGCTGATCCAGCTGGCCAGGTCGCTGCGCGATGCCGGCGTGGACGTGTATGAAGCCGATATCCGGCCGCCGGAGCGCTACCTGATGGAGCGCTTTATCACCGCGCCAGTGTGGTTCGACGGTGAGCCGGATGCCGCCGGCGTGCTGCGCAACGCGCAGATGAAGCCGTCGGCCGATTGCCGGCCCGCGCTGCGGCTGGTGTCGCTCGATATCGAAACCAGCGCGGCGGGCGAGCTCTATTCGATCGCGCTCGAGGGCTGTGGCCAGCGCCAGGTCTACGTGCTGGGGCCGGCGCCGCAAACGCCCGCGGACGTCGATTTCTCGCTCGCCTACTGCGACACCCGGCCGGAATTGCTGCACCGGCTGAACCAGTGGCTGGCCGACCACGATCCCGATGCGATCATCGGCTGGAACCTGGTGCAGTTCGACCTGCGCGTGTTGCAGGAGCAGGCACGCCGGTTCCAGGTGCCGCTGCGGCTGGGGCGGGGCGGCGCGGAGATGGAATGGCGCGAACATAATGCGCAGCAGCACTTCTTTGCCAGTGCGCCAGGACGCCTCATCATCGACGGCATCGAGGCGCTGCGCTCGGCCACCTGGAGCTTTCCATCGTTCAGCCTCGAAGCCGTGGCCCAGTCGCTGCTGGGCGAGGGCAAGGCGATCGACGATCCGTATGACCGGATGGACGCCATCGACCGCATGTTTGCCGATGACAAGCCGGCGCTGGCGCGCTACAACCTGCGTGACTGCGAGCTGGTGACGCGGATCTTCGCCAAGACCGAGCTGTTGCCGTTCCTGCTCGAGCGCGCCACCGTCACGGGCTTGCCGGCCGACCGCAGCGGCGGCTCGGTGGCGGCCTTCACGCATCTCTACATGCCGCTGATGCACCGCCAGGGCCTGGTCGCGCCCAACCTCGGCGAGAAAGCGCCGGAGGCCAGCCCGGGCGGCTTCGTCATGGACTCGCGCCCCGGCTTGTATGAATCCGTGCTGGTGCTGGACTACAAGAGCCTGTACCCGTCGATCATCCGCACCTTCCTGATCGATCCGGTCGGACTGGTGGAAGGGCTGGCGCATCCGGACGATGCCGATGCGGTGCCGGGCTTCCGCGGCGCACGGTTTTCCCGGACGAAACACTGCCTGCCGGCCATCGTGGCGCGGTTGTGGCAGGGCCGCGAGGCCGCCAAGCGCGATGGCAACAAGCCGCTGGCGCAGGCGCTCAAGATCATCATGAACGCGTTCTACGGCGTGCTCGGTTCCAGCGGCTGCCGCTTCTTCGACGCGCGGCTGGCGTCGTCGATCACCATGCGCGGGCACGAGATCATGCGGCAGACCCGTGCGCTGATCGAGGCGCGCGGCTACGAGGTGATCTACGGCGACACCGACTCGACCTTCGTCTGGCTGGGCCGCGCCCGCACCGAGGCCGACGCCGCGCAGATCGGGCGCAGCCTGGTTGCCTACGTCAACGACTGGTGGCGCGACCATCTGCGGCAGGCCTATGGGCTGGAGAGCGCGCTGGAGCTGCAGTTCGAGACCCACTTCCGGCGCTTCCTGATGCCGACCATCCGCGGCGCCGAGCTGGGCAGCAAGAAGCGCTATGCCGGCCAGGTGGAGCGTCCCGACGGCACGCGCGAGATGGTGTTCAAGGGCCTGGAGACGGTGCGCACCGACTGGTCGCCGCTGGCGCAGCGCTTCCAGCAGACGCTCTACCAAAAGGTCTTCAACCGCGAGCCGTATGCCGACTATGTGCGCGACATCGTGCGCCGCACGCTGGCCGGCGAGCTGGACCAGGAACTGGTCTACCGCAAGCGGCTGCGGCGCAGGCTCGAAGAGTACCAGCGCAACGTGCCGTCGCATGTGCGCGCCGCGCGCCTTGCCGACGACTATAACGAGCGGCAGGGCAGGCCGCGCCAGTACCAGCAAGGCGGCTGGATCAGCTATGTGATGACGGTTGCCGGCCCGGAGCCGCTGGAAGCGCGGACAGCGCCGATCGACTACGGCCACTACGTGACAAGACAGCTCCAGCCGATCGCCGATGCCATCCTGCCATTCCTCGACGACGGCTTCGAGACGCTGGTATCCGGCCAGATGGCGCTGTTTCCGCATTAGCCCAAGTCTGATTCCAGCCACGGCAGCTGACTCAAATTGAGACACCTGCCTGGAAGCGAAACAGCACCGGCTTAGGTGAAAACCATGCTGCTCCTGTCACAGGCTTGAAAACAGGGTAGGCCTCACATAAAGTTCCCTTCCACCGGGCGCCCCAGGTTGTAGCCCGAGTACAGAAACAGTGTGGAGACAAGGGAATGAGGCATGCGGCGGATGGCCTGGTACGTGACGTGCAAATCGCGCGGCGGAACTTCTTCGACGGCAAACTGATTCCGCCTGGAACGGTCCCCGAGCTGGTTGCCCGCTCCTGGGGGCGCGCCGCGAGTTCGGGGCTGCGGCCAGAGGATCGTGCCCTGTTCAGCAACTTCGTCACGCATGGCCAGCTGCAGCGGCTCGAGGACGAACACCGTGTGTTGATAGATGCCGCTGGCGAGGACATGGAGATCCTGGCGCGCGCGTTTCCCGCGCAACACTGGCTGGTGTTCTGCACCAACGCGGCAGGCATGATCGTCAGCGCCAGCAGCAGTCCGAGCGCGGCGCCCACCGCTGCGGCCGCAATTCGTGGTGGCAAGCAAGTGTGCGAAGCCGCGCTCGGCACCAATGCCCCTGGCTGCGTGCTGAGCGAAGGGGGCGTGTCGGTGGAGATACGTCGTGGCGAGCATTACCTGAACGAGCTCATCGATGTGGTCTGCGCGGCGGCGCCGATCTACGACTGCCACGACCGGCTGATCGGCGTGCTCGATGTTACCGGCTTCGGCGTGGACCTGCCCGCCTACGCGCTCAGTCGCGTGCAGGCTGCCGCCATGTCGATCGAAAACCGCCTGTACGCGAGGCTGCCGGCTCGCCGCATCGTGCGTCTGCATCACGACCATCGCATGCTGCATACGCCTGCCGAAGGCATTATCGCCATTTCCGACGACGACGTGATCATCGCCGCCAACCGCGCCGCCCGGCAAATGCTTGGCCTGCGCGCCGGTAGCGGCGAGGGCACCGATTTGCGCGAGATTTTTGCCGGCGCTCTGCATGGCGCCCCGGGACCGGCCCTGGCCTCGCTGAGCGCCCGCAGCGGCGAACGCTTCTTCGTTTCGCTGGAGCCGCACGCACGGCGACGCCGCACCGCCGCGGCCATGCCAGCCGGCGGCGCAGGCTGCCGGATTGCCGACGCGGCCCTCGGGCGTGCCTTCGAAAAGGCCGTGACCGTCATCGGCGAGCAGGTCCCGGTGATCCTGCTGGGCGAGACCGGCACCGGCAAGAGCCTGCTGGCGCGCGCGCTGCATGACGCCAGCCGCCCTGGCACCGCCTTTGTTGCGCTGGACTGTTCGTCGATTCCTGAAAGCCTGGCCGAGGCAGAACTGTTCGGCTACGCCGACGGCGCGTTCACAGGCAGCCGCAAGGGCGGCAGCATCGGCAAGATCGAGCAGGCCAACCATGGCACCCTGTTTCTCGACGAGATCGGCGATATGCCGCTGCCGCTGCAGACGCGGCTGCTGAGCGTGCTGCAGGAGCGCAGCCTGATGCGCGTCGGCGGCAGCAAGCCGGTGCCGGTCGATATTTCCGTGATCTGCGCCACCCACCGCAACCTGGACGAACTGGTGCGCCAAGGCAGCTTCCGCCAGGACCTGTTCTACCGCCTGAACGGCATGTCAGTGCGCATGCCGGCGCTGCGCGAGCGCACCGACTTGCCTGAACTTATCGACGCGATCGTGCAGTCGCTGGCGCGCGGCCGCCCGAAGCGGCTCGAAGCCGATGTGATGGCGGTGCTGATGGCGCATCAATGGCCGGGCAACATCCGTGAACTGCACCAGGTGCTGCGTGCCGCCATGGCGCTGTCCGGCGACAGTGAACTGGTGCAACGCGAACACTTCGACGAGGGCTGGCTGACGGTGGCGGCGATCGGCGCGCCGGCTGCCGGCATCTTGCCAGCCAGGCCGGACGCGCAGTCGACCATGCTGGCCGACATGCAGAGCGAGCTGATCCACCGCACCCTGGCAGCGCTCAGCGGCAACCGCTCGCAGGCCGCGCGCGCGCTCGGCACCTCGCGAGCGACCTTGTATCGCAAGCTGGCGCGCAGCAAGTCCGCCTGAGCTATGGCGCTGGTGCGCTTCAGCCCCCCGCAGCCTGTGCAAGGGCTGCGGGGGGTTTTCTTTGCGTGCCAGCAAATTCGGTGTCGCAGCTGTATCGAGACACTGGTTCAGACTGCGACAGGCAGGCGCATCGCCCGCGCCGCGAAGCGGGCAAAGCCTGCGGGATGTCGGGCCATGGCGCAGCCTGCAGGCGCCGGTACACGGCTCAGGCACAGCCTTTGCGTCCAGGGAGCCGAGCGTGCGGCAAACACCGCGCGTACGGAACAAGGGGACCAAAGGAGACCATGCACATGGCAATCAACGCAGCACTGCTGATAGGCGGAAAACTGGTCGAGGGCACAGCCCGCCTCGATGTCATCAACCCGGCCACCGGCCAGGTATTCACTACCGTGTCGTGCGCCACGGAACGCTAGGCGGGCGACGCGGTAGCCGCATCCAGGCAGGCCCAGCCCGGCTGGGCTGCAGCAGGCCTGCCGGCACGGCGCGCGCTGCTGCTTCGCTTTGCGGACGAAATGGGGGCCAATGCCGAGGAGCTGGCGGCCTTGCTGGTGCTGGAACAGGGCAAACCGCTTGCGGAAGCGCATCAGGAACTGGCGTACGCACAAGCCTTCGTCCGGCATCTCGCCGGACTAGAGCTTCCGGTTGAGGTGGTTCAGGACGACACCAGTCATCGCATCGAAATCCATCACAAGCCGCTGGGCGTGGTGGCGGCGATTGCCGCGTGGAATTTCCCGCTGCTGATAGCGGCCTACAAGATCGCTCCCGCACTGCTGCTGGGCAATACGGTCGTGCTCAAGCCCGCGCCGACCACGCCGCTGGCTTCGCTGCGGCTGGGCGCGCTGGCCAAGGACATCTTCCCGCCGGGCGTGCTCAATGTGATCACCGACCGCAACGACCTCGGCGGCTTCCTGACCGCGCACCCTGACGTGGCCAAGGTGTCCTTCACCGGTTCCACCGCAACTGGCAAGAAAGTGATGGAAAGCGCCGGTCCGCGGCTCAAGCGCGTCACGCTGGAGCTGGGCGGGAATGATGGCGCCATCGTGCTCGACGATGCCAGCGTGGCTGAGATCGCACCAAAGATCTTCGCCAGCGCCTTCTACAACTGCGGCCAGGTGTGCCTGGCACTCAAGCGCCTGTACGTGCACGCTTCGATCCATGACGATCTGTGCGAGGCGCTGGCCGACCTGGCCAGTGCAGCGGTGGTCGGCAATGGCGCGGAGCCCGGCGTTGCCATCGGGCCGCTGCAGAACGCCATGCAGTTCGACAAGGCGGGCCGCTTCCTGGCCGCCGCCCGTCGCGACGGCAAGATTCTGACGGGTGGTGCCGCGCTGCGTGGCGACGGCTATTTCGTCGCGCCCACCATTGTGCGCGACTTGCCCGACCACAACGAACTGGTGGCCGAAGAGCAATTCGCGCCGATCCTGCCGGTGCTGAAGTACCACGACATCGACGAGGCGCTGGCGCGCGTCAACGCCTCGCCTTACGGCCTGGCCGGTTCGGTATGGTCGTCCGACCTGCAACGCGCCTACGCGGTGGCGCAGCGGCTCGATGTCGGTACCGCCTGGGTCAACCAGCATCTGCATTTCGGCCCGCATATCCCGCTGGTGGGCGCCAAGGAGTCCGGCCTAGGCGTGGAGTTTGCGGCCGCGGGCCTGGCCGAGTATGCGCAACTGAGCGTGATCAATATCGCGCGCCAGCAAGCGGGCTGAACCGCTTCCCCCCTTGATCGCTTACCTGCTTGCCCGCCGCCCGGGCGGGGCTGCGCGGCAACCTGGCCGTGCCGGCGCACGGGCAAATCCAAATAGAAGAAATGGAGGAGACATGAGGAAGCTACGGACGGCATTCCGCCCGGGGATGCGCTCGGCCCTGCGCCGCAGCGCGGCCGGCGCGGCGCTGCTGCTTGGCGCGGCGCCGGCGCTGGCGATCGACGTGGATGCAGGCGACTACACCGCACTGCCGGCAGGCACCAATCTTGGCCTGCTGTACTACCAGCACGTCGAGCGCGACAAGCTCTACGCCGGCGGCCAGCGCATCGCCGGCGGCAACCTGGATTCGGATATCGGCATCGTGCGCTATGTGCGCTTCATGGAGATCGGTGGCTACACCGTCGACCCGCAGTTCCTGCTGCCGTTCGGCAAGCTGCGCGCGACCGATAACCTCAGCGCGCTTGGCAGCGCCAGCGGCGTGGGTGACCTGATGCTGGCCGCCACGGTCTGGCTGGTGAACCAGCCGGAAAAGAAGCGCTATTTCGGCATCACGCCCTTCCTGTTCGTGCCGGTGGGCAGCTACGACAAGGACCGGCCGCTGAACCTGGGCGAGCATCGCTGGAAGTTCGCGCTGCAGGCGGGCTATATCACCCCGCTGGTCGACAAGTTCACGCTGGAACTGGTCGCCGACGTGACCTTCTTCGGCAGCAACGATAAATTCGGCCCGACCGCTGCCACGCTCCGGCAGGATCCGCTGTTCCAGGGGCAGGCATGGCTGCGCTACC